>CALMWS010000320.1 GCA_937870795.1 uncultured Bacteroidota bacterium
TCATTGGAACGTGGTTCCGCAATGTCATCGTTGACATTCAATACGGTTGAGCTATTGACATCCCCGATTTTCACTGCATAGAAGTCCTGGTTGTACATATTGCTTGCAAGGTTATCCAGACTGATCTTTTCATCAAAAGGGAATGGATTGTTTGCATTGCTAAATTGCTGAGCAGAGTTTACAAATCTCCAGGATTTTTGACCTGTAGGCATTTGGAGTGCCAATCCAAGTATGATTTTCCTCAGTGACACCAGGTCAGATGCCAAAATCTTTCCGTCATTGTTCACATCTGAAGCAATCACTTTGTATGGTGAATCCAATTTGGCAACTCCAAGGATGTGCCTTTGGATCAATACAAGGTCGAGGGTAGACAAGCCATTGAGCACATCGTCGTTTTTGGTTGCAGACAATTGGTAGTTGCGACCAATCAATACATTGTCCAGAACAAAGTTTCCAGCTGTAGAAGTCATGAATTCTTTGACTTTTACATTACCTTCCCACAAGGTCACCATAGCCCCATTGAGCGATTTGTTTTGTTCTGTTTTAATCCTTCCGCCCAAAACAACTCTGGATCCAACTTTATCAGGACAAACATTTCCGGTGTTGTCTTGGAGTACAAGTGTCACCGTGCAATAATCCTGGTTACCAGCTTCGTCTGTAATCCAGATTTCTACAGGTATCTCCATTTCTATTCCATCCGGAATGTCTGAACACTGGAAGGTCTTACTTGTATTTTTTACATCTGAACTAAATGAAATCAATAGTTTTTCCTGTGGTGTACAGTTGTCGTAACTTCCATGATTAAAATCGCTTGCCCAAATGGTGATCACTCCCGATGAAGGCATCACTACTGTAGTAACACTTGACAAACAATATGGCGTTGGTTTTTTACCATCTCTTACCGTTAACAAATAATTGCAAGATGTTCTGTTTCCACATTGGTCTTCAACGGTCCAGTAAACTCTGTGTTTACCTACCGGCAAGGTATGCGTAAAGGTTCTTGTAGTACCGCTCAGACCTGTATCATTGATGCCATCGTCTTTGAGGTCGATTCTATACGTGTATTTCAATTGTTCAATCGGTGTACAATCATCTGTTGCTCCAGCTGCCAGGGTAACAGGACCTTTGCAATCGTCAAATATATTGACAATGGTATCTCTACAAGAACCAAATACCGGATCTATGGTATTGGCCAATTTGATGATTTGCAGATCGGTATAGATGCCTATGTTGGTATTTTCTACATAGGTACACCAATCGATGACGGTCCATGTTCTCAATACTTTTTCGCATGCTCCATCTACAAAGGTAAAATGTTGGTCTTTGTAGGTGATGGAAGTAAGACTACAAGCATCGTCTGTTACTTTAGGGTAAGCATATTGAGCAGGCAGGTTTTCTGGGTTGAGGTTGGCATGGCATGTGGTTGCGTCATAGTCCAAAGGCCATATGATATCATTTTTGTCAAATGGATCACTGTCTTCCAACACAATGGTTTGAACACAAGAACCTGTTAAGCCCTGCGCATCCCTTACTGTCCATGTCCTACGAATGGTACCTTCACCACAATTGTTGGGTGAACCGCTGTCTGCAAATGAGACACTGTTTACTTTACAATTGTCGATGGCTACTGGTTCGCCGGTAATGGTGGTGTTTTTATAATCTGTCTGGCATTCAATGGTTATATTGGCCGGACACTTTGTAATATATGGTGGAAGTTTGTCTTCTACCTTTACTTCAACCATACAAGTATTGCTATTGCCTGACCTGTCGGTTACTCTGAATTCTACCATGATGCTGGAACCAACTTCGTCACAACAGAACAAGATGGTATCACGGAACAAACTTGTTGTTCCGCCGGTACACTTGTTGGTCATTTTTCTTGCCTGGTATCTTACGATCTCACAATTGTCGTTACTCAGATCATCAAAGGTAAAGGCAGCTACTTCACCAAAACCATTGGAACCTATGGAAACTTTGGTAAACTGATCACAAACAGCAACCGGAGGTACTTCGTCACGAACAGTTACAGTGAAAATACACTCTGAGTAATTTCCACATTCATCCCATACTCTCCACAGCAGGTAGTTTTTACCCAATGGCAGACCTTGAATGGTTACACCGTTGACTACATTGTCTTTTACAAATACAGCATCTACCGGCAGAACCCCGGTTGGATCTGGTACATAGTAATAAAGATCATAGGTTAGTTTTGATGAACATTCAGAAGTTACCTGTGGTTTTTCTGGTGTAAAGTCTCTGGTGCAGAACAGCGGATCTGTAGAAATGGTGATGTTTGGTGGACAAGTCATTACAGGGCCGCGATCATCCACAACTTTGATAATTTGGGTATGTTCGATAACCTGGCTGTGACACCATTCGAGCAACTTCCATTTTCTCAGTATTTTGTATGATTTAGGACAGATATCAATCCTGGTATCTTCATAAGGGAAGACCTGGATGTTGTCGCAAAAATCACCGTAAGGTTCACCAGTATATTCCGGAGTTGGCACTACATCTCCAAATTGCAGACAAGAAAGAGTTGGCTCATCATGCCCGTCGTAGTTAGGTGGAAAATGTAGAGAAGCCAGACCGTTTCTATATACATAGATAAATTGTGTACATACCGGAGAATTATTTCCCGATGCATCTATGGCAGACCAGGTTCTTGCTATAACCTTGCTATAAATACTTGAACAATCTGATTGACGCAAATCATCAACATAGCCGAGTGTAGCCGGACCACAAGGGTCTATGCCGTAGACGGTGTAGTAACCTGGGCCTTGTTCTACAAAAGTTACCGGGTTTTTGGTTGGGAAACTGATAAATCCTCCTTCCTGATCAAAAACCAATGAGAGTTCTTTCACTTCACCTCCATCTGTATCTGTAGAATCTATCACGGTAAATTTCCATTGTCCTTCTGCATTGTGACCATCAAAAATGTTCAAACCCTGCAGTGGTTGGAAAAAACCAGCGATGGCAGGATTTGCTGCCAGACATGTATTCTCCAGGTCATTGTATGTATTGGATGCTTCGTCGTCCATAGTCACCCTTATATTGCCAAAAGCACAATTTTCTGCAATTCCTCCAAAAAGTTTTACAGTAGTACCCCAGGGTGATGTCACCAACACCTGAAGGTTATTTACATTTTGATGATTGATATCCAACATAACATTGACATCATTGATGATGGCATCGCCCAATCCATAAACATTGACAAAATAATCACGGGCGTACTTTGAATTGGATGGAATTACCGCACCAGTTAGGTCAGCCTGTACTGTGATTAAATCAGGAAGCGGGCTGCCTGGTTCAAGATCCCCTGCACACGTAGTGTAGATCGGAGAACAATCCAAAATGGCAGGTGTTTTATCCTCCACTTTGATCAAGCCCCAACAGGAGTTGCCGGCCTGATTGAATACGCTAACTTTTAGTGTTTGACCGATGTAAGTTTTATTAAGTACATTGCCTATAGGCTGGTTGAGTTTATTGTAGATGACTACCTGATAATTGTCATAACAGCCATAATGGTCACCTTCCAGAATTTCGTCGGCACCAACCGTGGCTTCGCAAAGAGTATCCAGCGATATTTGAACCAGATCATTACAAGCCAGGCTGCTTACTACTTCTTCTTCGGTAACAGTTAGCAAAAATGAACATGAAGATGAATTGCCTGCATTGTCGGTGGCAATATAACTGAGGTTGTACTCACCTACAGGAAAATCATGGTCAACCGCATAAGGGTTGCCCGGCGCAGGTGTAATATATACACCAGCGGATTCACCTATGATCGACAAAGCCATGCCATAGTTGCTACCCAGCACAGTGACTACATCTGTAAGCGCATTGGTACCACATGCAGAGGTCTTGAAAAATGTAGGAGAAGTTTGGCCTCCGTCATTTAATCCTACAATGCTTCCATAAACCGCAGAAGTTGGTGCAACTACTTCAATTGCAAATTCCTGAGTGGGCAAAATGGTTGCCACGCTTACAGGAATGGTAACAAATGTGTTGGAAGCGGTGCCAAGAAAAGCACTACCCTCTCCGATTAGTGTCCAACTGTCGGGATTGGCAAAACCATTGGTTAGGTAAAAATTAACCGTGACCAATGGATTGTTCTCAGCATTGTAAACGCCCAACAAAACAGATTGTGGTGTAAATGGCGTATTCCATCCTGACCCAGGACTAAAAATCTGGTAGAATGAAATGTCACCCATCAGGCAACCTAAACCATCGGTAACAACATCGTCGTTTACGTTGGTTGTAAATCTGTCTTCACTGCTGGTACAGTTGTCGGTTGCTGACAACGAAGGTATCAACTGGGTTGTACAAACACCTGAAGGCAGGACAATCTCCCTGTCTTCACAATTGTCGAAAACCGGATCGTTGATGTCGTTGGCACACGGATCTTGTCCATACAGGTTCATAACGGAAATAAAAAGCACCAAAAACACCCCTAGGGTATTTCGTGCATTCTTTCCCAAACTTGTAAAAAAACTGTTCTTCATGTCAATGTATTTAATCAATTTTTGGATTCTTACTTGCTCCTGTTTTTGTCCCAATTTTTTTTCGCATTTTTTTCTATTTTCCCTAACAATGGGATGCATGCGATGTAAAAATTGTAGTCTCAAACATTTTTATAATACTTTTTTAAATCTTTATTTAACTGATTTTCAATATTTTATATTAAAATTCGTCAAACTATTTTTATCACATATTATTATTGGCAAACATTATACCAAACTTCAATATGAAGCGGGTAACTCAAGTATGACAATTTGCCTGATACGGGTTATCTTTGTCACACAGGTGAAATATGAAATCAAAAACAACCAAACATTGTCTTAACTGTGGAGAAGACTTACTTACGGGTAAGGACTTTTGTCCGGCATGTGGACAGAAATCTAAAGATGCAGTGCTCACTTTTAAACAATTGGTCAAAGATTTTACCCAGGACATTTTCAACCTTGATACCAATTTGTTTCGAACCCTTTTGGCTTTACCCTTTCCTGCCCGGTTGACTAAGATGTATGTGGCAGGCCATCGAAAAGCGTATTTTACGCCAATCCGACTCTTTCTGGTGAGTATGTTCCTTCACTTTACCTTGTTGCTTTTAATAATTAACCTTGGCAATGAGATCAACAATTCCTCTATCCTTGGCTATATGGAAAAAGGCAGGTTGCTCCAGCGCTTTGATCAAACTGCCCTCAAATTTTTAGGGGAGGATCATTGTGACCAAATCGATAGTCTGCGAAACGGCATATTTGAGGATGTGGTTTACCCTGACATTGATACTTTTCCAAGCAAGACAGGCTGGGGCATCAATAGTATTTTTGGAGACGATGATGTGAGAAAGTATGGCATCAGCATGAAAGATGCCTATGAAATGGATGCCGAACCGTTGTACAAAAAATATAAGATCACCAATAAAATGGACCGGTTAAAGGTAAGCCAGTACATCAAATACGATACCAATAGACTGGCTGGTGTAAAATTCATCATAGGCAATCTGGCATGGAGTATCATCTTATCGGTATTTATGGTTGCTGTCATCTTGAAGCTATTGTATGTAAGACACCACATTTATTTTGTAGAGCATGCTTGTCTGGTAATGAATCTACACTCTTTTGCTTTCATTTTGCTCTGCCCAATATTTTTGGGAGAATTATTTGGAGCCTGGTTGAGTACTTACGACTGGATAATCGCCTGGCTGGTTGGGGCTATATTTTTATATGGCTTCTTGTCATTTAAGTTTTATTACCGCCAGGGTTGGATCATGACCACTTTGAAATATACCTTATTTGGATTTTCGTATATTATTCTCATGGCGCTGTTCAGTGCTGTGATTCTATTCATCAGCGTATTTCTTTTTTAATGACGTCTACAAATATTAAGTACCAGACTGTAATTGGGCTCGAAGTCCACATACAATTAAATACCCACAGCAAGGCTTTTTCCTCAGAGCGCAATCAATTTGAGACAGAACCAAACATCAACATTAGTCCAATCACCCTCGCTTTGCCGGGTACATTACCCAGGGTAAATAAAGGGCACGTAGAAAAATCTTTGCGTCTTGCTCTGGCCCTGGGATGTAGTATCCCACAACAAATGAACTTTGATCGTAAAAACTATTTTTATCCAGACTTGCCCAAAGGATATCAAATCACCCAGGACAAAAATCCAATAGGAAAAGGTGGTAGTTGGACATTTTTGACCAATGGTCAGTCCAGAACCATCCAAATTCACCACATCCATATGGAAGAAGATGCCGGAAAATCGAATCATGACCAGCATTCACTTTATTCCACGATTGAATACAATCGGGCAGGCACCCCTTTAATTGAACTGGTAACCGAGCCTCAATTTGTTTCCGGGCAAGAGGTTTATGATTTTTTAACGAGTCTTCAGCAGTTGGTTCAATACCTTGAAATTTCAGATGGCAACATGGAAGAGGGCTCCATACGTTGTGACTGCAATGTATCTATTATGCCTGAAGGCAGTCCAATATTGGGAGAAAGATGTGAAATAAAAAATGTAAATAGCCGAAGATTTGCAAGAGAAGCCATCACGTACGAAGCAGGTCGCCAGCAAGCTTTGATTGGTAATGGAGTAGCCATCACACGCACTACCCTATTGTATGATACTACAAAAGGAATCACAGTCCCAATGCGCAAAAAGGAAGGTGAAAATGATTACAGATACTTTCCCGAACCAGATCTTAGCCCCATCAATTTGAATAAAGTATGGATTGATGAAATTAGACAAAGCATGGGCATTTTGCCCAACGAAGCACTTGCGCAATTAATTTCAAAGGGTGTTAGTAAAGAAGATGCAGAAAAGATATGCCAGCAAAAATTGTGGTTTGAATACTTTCTTAGATTAACGGAAGAAAAACAATTACCCGCCAACATTTTAGCCATCATATTGGTAAATAAAGTATTGCCTTATGCGGAGTCCAACCAAAGAGATGCCACCTTACTGATATCAGATGAAGATTTGGCTGATTTGATAGACATGTACAATGGTGGCAAGGTTGGAAAATCGCAAATATTGTCAGTATTGCTTCCTGCTTTGCTTGAACAAACAGATGTAAATGTTTGGGATTTAGCCAGCAAATACAAGCTCATAATTGATCAAAACGAAGACTTACTATCCGGGTATATAGATGAAGTATTGTCTCAAAATCCTGACAAGGTAAATGAGTACTTAAAAGGAAAATCAGGCTTGATAGGTTTTTTCATGGGCCAGATCAAACAAAAGTCCGCTACGGCATTGGATGCGGCTTTGCTAAAAAGTCAGTTGGAAACAGCGTTGGAAAAACTACGTATTAAAAACTGATTCCTTTTCTTCGGTATATGACCTCATCCTGTTCTGTTCCCGCTCCACGGATGTCGTCAGTTATGATGATTTGCCCCATCCTGCCAATGCGATCTTCGGGGGAAAGAGCGGCCACTCTTAGATTCTGTTTTCTGATCACTTCTCCTGTAAATTTGCGTATGGTCCGCGCATTACCGAAGAATTTGTCCCGCTTTTGATATATTTCATTACAATATATACGAACCAAATCTTTGGTTTTTGGGTGAAGCGTATAACCCTCATCTTTAAACATTTTCAGGGCGATGTCGAACAATTCATCCTCGGTATAATCTTCAAACCTGAGTATTTTGTCGAATCTGGAAGCCAGGCCAGGATTGGCTTTGAGAAAATGATCCATATTTTCAGGATAACCCGCCGCAAAAACAAAAAACTTACCCCTGTCATCTTCCATTTTTTTGAGTAAGGTTTGGATGGCTTCATTGCCATAATCTCCTTGAAGTCCGTTGAAGTTGCTGAGGGCGTATGCTTCATCAATAAACAAAACACCACCCGCTGCTTCATCAATTCTTTCTTTGGTTTTAAGTGCTGTTTGTCCTACAAAGCCGGCTACCAAACCTTGCCTGTCGGTTTCTACGATGTGGCCCCTTTCCAATATGCCTAAAGCCTTATAAATTTTAGTGAGTATTCGGGCCACTGTGGTCTTACCAGTACCCGGATTGCCCACAAAAACAGTATGGAGGAAAAATGAGGAAAGTACATTTTTACCAGTTTCCCTATAATAGGTAACTACATTTACAATTTCTTTTATTTGTTTTTTTACATTTTCCATGCCCATCAGACCATCCAATTCGAGCATTGCTTTTTGGAGCAATTCGTGATCAATAGGGATGTCAGGTAAATCTGGACTAATGTGGGTGTGGAGATGGTGCACATCCTTTTCCATTATGGTCATCAATTCCGACCTTGTGGGCTTGCGGGTGCTGGTTCGGTTCATAATGCGTAAGCCTAGATTGAGTTTAGCCTTTTCAATCAAATCATTGACAAATCGGGCATTGCCAAAACTTAAGTTTCTGTTGCGATAGGCTTCTACAATGATTTCTTCTATTTTTTTTCTGGCACCATCTGTAAGATCCAATTCTTTGTCTCTTATAATGTACTCGGCAATTCGCATAAGCTCTTGTGGCAGGTAGTCCGGAAATTCGAAATAATGTTTAAAGCGAGATTTCAATCCGGGGTTGGCATCAATAAATACCTTCATTTCTTTGGGGTATCCTGCAACAATAACGGCCAAATCGCCTTTGCCGTTTGACATTTCTTTGACCAACATTTCTATTACTTCTCTGCCAAAGTCTTTGTTGTCATCTGCAGATCTTGCCAGTGCATATGCCTCATCAATGAAAAGGATACCTCCTCTGGCTTTTTCAAAAACCTCCTTCACCTTTGGAGCCGTTTGCCCGATGTATTCGCCCACCAGGTCGGCTCTATCGGCAGACACAACATGCCCCTTACTAAGCAGTCCCATTTTTTTGTACAATGCTCCCATCATCCTGGCAATGGTGGTCTTGCCTGTCCCAGGATTGCCGGTGAAGACCAAATAAAGATCGGCAGCATCTTGTTCCCGAAATCCCTGATCCTGGCGCAACTTTAAAAATTGAAGATATTGGGCGTGGTCTCTAACTTTCTTTTTGATTTCTTTTAAACCAATCATGGCATCCAACTTGGCCATGTGGTCTTCAAAGCTCATCAGATCATCCTCCGGTTTTTGAATAGGGGTGACTACGTCTCCCTGAGGCACGAGCAAAACAGGAATTCCATCTACAAAGTCATTGCCGGCAGCAAATGGGACTACAGCCAGCATGTGGTTCATAAATACAATTTCAATTCGGTATTTACCGGGCAACCAGCTGCCTTTAGTATTGGATCCAAAACCATAAATAATTGAAAAAGTTTGCTCCCCTTTTTTTATAGGTCTTAATTTGGAAACAGTGGATTTGATGTCTCCTGATTCATTAAAATACCGAACAAAAATTTCACAATTCCATGCCTGACTCATCAACTGATTGGAGAATGTCAATTCAGCAAAAACATACCGTGTCTGATCCGCATCAAATCCTATTAGTGAAGTAACAGGATCTTGTTCCATATCATCGTACTGTCCTTCAAACAAGCGTACAGATCTTATTTTCAGATAATTTTCCGGATTAAATTTTTTTTGACCACTGTCTTCGATGTAAAAAAATTTGTTGCCTACATATTCGCCATCCAGATAAGCTTCCCAAAAATAAACACCGGCCTTCCAAAAGCTACCTTCCTTTTTACTGCCCCACCCTTCACGTATAAATACGATGGAATCGTACTTGCTTATTTTTTTATTAAAAACCAGGTGACAAACTTGCTTGTTTTCCTGCGGTGTTTTTTCAAAACATCTCAATTCAATTTCTGCATCCCAATTCTCAAGGTCAAATGCCTTATTGTAAAATGACAACTCCGCATATACATAGGTAAGCTCTTGCTTGTCATATACCATGCGATACCGTTTTTTATTCTCTGAAATGTATTCTGTTGAACTGTATACTTTCAGATCTTTGATTTTGTACCGCTTGCTTTCTCTGGATGGGTCTGAATTTTCCATGATGATAAATAACTATAAAAATAAAGCTTTCGGAGAAAAGTGTCAAATAAAACCTACATCTCAATGAGCAAGTTGCTGAATAACATTTTGGAAGACAGCATCCTGTGGCTTAGTTTTGGAAGGGAAAAAAGCGATAAGCTGCCCTTGTTGGTCTATGATGTATTTGCAAAAATTCCAGGTTGGCTGTTGCTGGTTCCATCCGTTTGATGAAGCTGTAGTCAACCAACTGTAAACTTCATTTTTATTTTTCCCTTTTACATCACTTTTCATAAAGAGTGGAAAACTCACCCCATAGTTGAGTTTACAGAATGAAGCTATTTCATTGTTGCTGCCTTTTTCCTGTCCCAAAAACTGATTGCATGGAAAGCCCAATACCATCCAATTTTCGCTGTTTTGTTTGTAAAAATTCTCCCAATCAGCATATTGATCGGTATAGCCACAATTTGATGCCGTATTGAGGATTACTATATTTTTGCCTTTTAAAGCTGCAAAATCAAAATGGTTACCGTCAATGGTAGTAAACTTAAGTTTGTAAAAATCAGCTCCTGCTACCTTCCCTGCAGGTCTGAATTTGGGAGAAGGGTTGAAACAAGCCGGAAAAATGAGGCTCGTCCAGAAAATATATTTAAACCAATTTATCACTGACATGAAGGCTTAACATAAAAGAACTTGTTTGGTTTAGTGAAATATTTTGAATTAAATGAAGCGTCATCTAAAATAATAAGATAATTAATCACAATAATAAAGCATCAATTAATTCATTATCAACCATTAAAACATTATTTTAAAAAATATTTAATAAACACTATTGATTAACTTAACGCTGTTCATTATTTTTGCAGTGTTAATATTATAAAATGGGTTTAGCTGAAAGAAAAGAAAGAGAAAAAAATGAGTTGAGAGAATTGATCCTCCTCAAAGCCAAAGAAATCATCATCAGAGAAGGTCAGGAAAAATTGTCTCTACGCAAGATTGCAAATGAAATTGAATACAGTCCGGCCACCATCTACCTGTATTTTCAAGACAAAGATGAAATCCTTTACCAAATGATGGACAAAGGTTTTGAACTCATGGCCAGTCAAATGCAACAGGTTTACCACGAACCATCGGCATTGAAGAGACTTTTTCTCATTGGCAGGTCGTATATCAGATTTGGCACAGAAAATCAAGATTGGTATGAATTGATGTTTAACTCCACCAGCCCCATGAACCACATTGAACGATGCAAAGCAGAATGGGGACATGGCATAGCAACCTTTGAATTTTTGGTTGCTACCTGCAGAGAGGCGCTCGTTGAAAGTGGTAAAAAAGATGTTGATGAAAGAATCATGGCCTTGCAATTGTGGTGTGCTGTTCACGGTCTTGTTTCGCTAGCCAATACCCAGCGCCTTCTCATTGTAGATGGAAATTGTAGCCAGGGAAAAGACTGTGAGTTGATAGATAAAACTCTTGAAAACATCATGTACACCCTGTTTAACTATAAAATCTAAGCCATGAAATTTCTAAAATTCACATTGGTAGCCCTCATTGCAGGCATCACAACAGGCAGTTCTGCACAAACCGAAGTACTTCAGCCTCATATTGAAAAAGCATGGCTAAAAAATGAAGCCCTTAAAGCAAAAACATTTGACCTCAATGCTGCTGCATGGAATCACAAAGAGGCAAAGGCGATGTATGGCCCTACGGTAGGCTTTAATCTAGGCTACACACTGGCAACCGGTGGCAGAAACATCTCCTTTCCCGTAGGTGATTTGCTGAATCCAGTTTACAACACACTCAACTCACTTACCGGAACACAGCAATTTTCAAACCTGCAAAACCAGGAAATCA
>CALMWS010000321.1 GCA_937870795.1 uncultured Bacteroidota bacterium
GAACCGAAACCGATCAATTCAATCTCAGCAGGCAGGAATACGCCTTGCGTGTAATGTTTAATGGTTGGAATGCAGGCAAATCTTATGCCGGTGAACAAGAATGGCTGACTGAAAAAATTACAGCACGAAAGGACATTTACGGAGCAGAATTGCTCTTGGGCAAATACTACGATCTGGTCGATTTGCACCATCATATTGCATTGACCCAAGCATACGAAAACGACTCTGTTTTTGTGGACTCTATGATCTTACAAACCAGCCACAATGTGATAGCCGATCAAAAAGCAGATGTCAATGATCTGCTCAATTGGGAGCAGCGCAAAACGGTTCTTTACAAGAAACTTTTATCGGCGCGTAGTGCTGTTTCATTATTGCACGCGTTTATGGGAATCCAATCTTTTGATTGGTCATCCTGGCCGGATGTTGGCTTTATGGAAAAGCTGTTAAATAGTTATACCTCTTTTGGGCTAAGTGAGGCCAAAAGCCGGGCCTTTGCGGCAGATTCTGTTTTAGTAAATGACCGTTGGGCTGTTTCACGAAAAAATGATCATCGCTTGCTTGACTACGCCCAGCTGCGTTATAGCAAAAGAGACAACTTACTTTTTCAAGACGAATTTTCCATTGGCATGGGTTTCAGGCTGCCTTATAAGGGAACACAAAAAAAACAAAGCAATGACTACAGAATAGAGTTGTTTGACCTGCAACAGGAAAAAATGCTCGAGCTGGCTGAGAAAGAAAACGCGGTAAATGATGCCAAAAAGAAATTTAATCTGCTTTTGATTCAATGGAAAAATTATACCACGGAACCCATTGTGCCTGCATCTATAAATCTTAACAACCCCGAGGTTTTGAACGCCTACCGTTTAGAATTGAAAAAACAGGCAATGGAGTTGAGAGAAAAGAAGATGGAAGTTGAGAAAAAAATTACCGAACAATATCTCTACACCCTATACCTTTTGGGTGAGATGGAGAAGACATCATGTACCGATTTCCTCTCCACCTTACTGCCCGTTTTCTGATTATGGTTGTATAGACTTTTCAACTGCCTTTACAATGGCTTTTTCTTTTTTAATGGCTTCTTCCAGTATGTTTTCTGCTTCTTCATTGACTGTGCGCACATAATTTTCATCGTCGAAACCAGCACAGTTGATTTTTACATTGAGATAGGCACCATATATAGCTGTCTTTAAACAAAGACCACCTACTCCGGCATCAGAAATGGAATTGACATTGCCCTTTTTAACCATGGCGTCTACCAAATCAAAGGCGTCGAAGGCTGTTTTCATTACTTCGAGCGGAATTTGAATGGCGTAGCGCGTAGCTTCGTGCATGGCATTTTTTCTCAATTGTTTTTCTTCGTCAGTAGCCTTGGGCATTCTAACCGCGGTTATTATAGCATTGAATGCTCTTGTATCTTCATCTACCAGGTACAACAATTTGTCTTTTATGGATTGACCCTTATCTGCAAAATCTGAAAAATAGCCGATTTGTTTTTCCCAGCCTTTTTTGCCTGCCGACAAGTTGGCTACCATGGTGCCCAGTGCAGCACCCAAGGCACCCACATAGGCCGACACGCTACCACCACCAGGGGCCGGACTTTCAGAAGCGGTTGTATCTGCAAAATCAGTAAGTGTTTTTTGAACGAGTGGGTTTTGATTGGCTGATGCCATCTTGTATTCAATTACCCTTTCCATCGGATCAAAAGGTGTGAGCTCGTCGAGCCCCAGAGATTTGACTGCAATAAAGATGAGTTCCTTTTCTGAAACACCAGTAGACCGGCCCTGCTTTTTGAGAAAATACCTGCCCGCTTCCAACATTACGTTTTTGGGTACCAGTCCTACCAACTCTGATCCCGTAACACGCATGCCCCTTCTTGTAGCGCTTTCACAACAGGCTTCAAAGGCTTCGTGTAATGAAGTTACCTGTAAATTGGTGAGGTTCATGGATACCTGGGCAATGCCATACTCTTCAATAAACCAACCAATACCCTTTACACATTTGAGTTTACCGGGTTCACGAAGGGCTTCTCCATTCTCATCCCTCATAATGGTTTCGCCTTTTTTCATTACCCTTCCTGCTTCCCTCACATCAAAGGCAACAGAGTTGGCTTTTCTTTCTGATACTGTATTGAGGTTGACATTGTAGGCTACCAAAAAATCTCGGGCTCCAATAACTGTGGCACCACTTTGTGCATTCATTACGGCGGGTCCGAAATCGGGCTTCCATTCGGGGTCAGTGATCTTTTGAAAGAAGCCTTCGTATTCACCGGCCCGGATGGTAGCCAGGTTTTGCCTTTCCGGTTTTTTGGCCGCTGCTTCATAAAGGTATACGGGTATATTTAATTCTTCGCCTACGCGCTCTCCCAATTTTTCTGCGTACTTAGCGGTTTCTTCCATCGTAATACCAGATATGGGAATCAACGGGCATACATCTGTAGCTCCCATTCTTGGATGTTCACCCTTGTGTTTTGTCATGTCAATGAGTTCTGCCGCCTTTTTGATGCCCCTAAAGGCAGCTTCAACAACCGCATCGGGGTGCCCGGTGAATGTAACCACGGTACGATTGGTGGCTGCACCCGGATCTACATTGAGCAAACTCACTCCTTCGGTCTCTGCTATGGCCTGGCTGATTTGATCTATGACGACCTTGTTTTTGCCTTCACTAAAATTGGGTACACATTCAATGATTGGTTTCATGGTTGAATTTTTGGATTTTGTATATGCCTGAATTGATCTCTTTTGGTTTTCTTTTCCATATTGCGTGCCATAGCTTCGGTGAGGTCAATGCCCGTTTGATTTGCCAGACACGTGAGTACCCACAAAACATCGGCCATTTCATCGGCCAACATGGTTTTTTGTGTAGCGGCATCCGGCGTTTCTTTGAATGATTGTTCGCCATACATTCTGCTTATCAATCGTGCTACTTCGCCAGTTTCTTCGGTGAGAATGGCCATGTTGGTCAATTCACCAAAATACCGCACACCGTAGGTTTTTATCCATTGGTCTACCTGTTGCTGTAATTCAAGAAGGCTCATTACACTTTTTGTTTGCTGTCAATGATAATGGTTACGGGTCCGTCGTTTGTCAAATCTATTTTCATATCAGCCCCAAAACTGCCTGTTGCGGTCTTATTTGGAAAAAGATCAGATATTTCTTTGACAAAACTTTCATAGAGTGGTATGGCTACTTCTGGTCTTGCAGCTTCAATAAATGAGGGCCGATTGCCTTTTTTTGTGCTGGCGTGTAACGTAAATTGACTTACCACCATTATGGATCCGTTGATATCCAGGGCCGACAAATTCATTTTTCCATCACTATCTGAAAATATGCGCATTTGGGCTATTTTGGAAGCCAGCCAGCTGACGTCTTCAGTTGCATCATCTTCGTGGATACCCAGCAAAACCACCAGACCACTATCGATGCTGCTGTACAAACGGTCATCAATGGTCAGACTCGCCCTGCTTACTCTCTGAATTACTGCACGCATGGTTTGTATTTGGCTTTGCAAATGTATCTTTAATTGCGCATTTAAAATCAAGATGCGAGGATGATTCTATAAAAAATAAAAGGATATCATGCCTATTTTGTCAATGAGATATTTATTCACATTTTAATTTATCATAATTTGTAAGTTAGTTTTAATTAAGCATTTAAAAAATGAGTTTTCCACAGCGTTGGCGTAGAAGAAGGGTGAGAAAATGATGAGAAATAATTTAGGTCTTGTTTATATATTA
>CALMWS010000322.1 GCA_937870795.1 uncultured Bacteroidota bacterium
AAAAGCAATGCTTATTTTTTAGTTTGGGAAAGTGTGTTCTTCCAAGTACTTTCGCAACAAGGTGAAAGTGATTGCTGCTTCGATGTCGCACTCCCTTTGCACCCAACCGTTAGGCCCAAGCTTTGAAAATGCATCGTCCTAAAATAGGTTGACCGAAAATTAGACAACATTCGGTTAACTATGGAGAATCAAAAAAATCAAACCTGCCGAAAAAAGAACGGCAAAGAAGTCAGTTTCGACTTCAAACTTTTCGTCATTGACGAAATCAACAATGGACGAATTTCTTTAAATTTCGCATCCAAAAAGTACGATATTTCAAGAAGTACAATTGACTATTGGCTCAAGAAACTTAGCAATTACGCTTCAAAATCAAAAGTTATGAGTAAGAACGATGAACTTAAAAGACTACGGGAACGAATCGAAGAACTCGAATTCGTTAAAGACTTCCAGCAGGATATGATTGCTGAGTTTGAGAAGATTACTGGTGAAGAACTCTCAAAAAAGTATTTACCCGAATCCTTGGCGCAAGAGATTCAAAAAAAGAAGAGAAAGCTTACAAAGTAAAGTGGCTTTACCAGGTATTCGGGATTAGCAAACAAGCATATTGCAAGCGCATTCAGGCTGACAAGCAAAGAGAAATGGAACGAGAAATCATACTCAATGAAGTTAAGAGGATACGAAAGTTAATGTCTCAAACAGGCACTCGGAAGCTCTATGAACATCTAAAGCCTTGTCTGTTAGAGAACCGAATCAAAATGGGCAGAGACGCTCTTTTTGACTTTCTCAGATACAGAGGGTTATTGATACGCAAAACCAAACGCTATCATATCACAACGGATTCAAAGCATTACTTCTACACCTCCCCAAATTTGATTAAGGACCTTGAGATAACCCATTCAGAGCAAGTCTTCGTATGCGATATTACCTACATTAAAACGGATGAATGCCATGCATATCTGGCCTTGGTAACGGATGCGTATTCCAAGAAGATCATGGGCTGGAGCTTTGAGAACAACATGAAAGTGTCCATGGTTAAAGAGGCACTTTCAATGGCACTCAAAAACACCATCTACCAACATGAATCGATTATACACCATAGCGACAGAGGAATTCAATATTGTTGTCCGGACTATACAGACTTTACAGCTATGAACAACTTTAAAATGAGTACCACTCAAAAGTATGACCCATATGAAAATGCAGTTGCTGAACGAATAAACGGTATCCTGAAATATGAATTTGGCCTACGTAGAACACTTCCTAGCGTAGCTATAGCGCGTTTAATGATAAAAGAGGCTGTAGGTGTCTATAATTCAAAAAGATTGCACTGGAGCCTCGATTTACAGACTCCTGATCAGGTCCATGGAAACTACAACAAACAAAAATATAAATCCTATAAAAAAAATGCCGCCTGATTAATTATTTTTGAATTGTTCATGTGCGGATGGAAACAGGCTCTGCTGAGGAGCAACCTGAATAGTGCCAAAATCATGAACGGACTCGAAATGAAGGGGACATCCCAAAATGTCCCTTCTTTTAAAAACCAATCTTCATTTTGAGGGAAGAAAAAACTAAAAAAACCTTTAACAATTTATACCAAAAATGGTCAACCTATTTCAGGACAAGACAAGACGACCGTGCAACAATCGGGCTGACATCAAAACGACCAGACATTCGGGTGACAAAAGCTCGGTTGACAATTTCACTGTAACTCTACACCAACCCAACTCAAAGCATATCCATAAGAAACTAAATAATATAATTTAACAAATAATAGTGGACAATTATATCCACTATTAAAATAATTGTTTACCTTTGCCCAATAAAATGTCAACAAATGTTTTCGAAAGCCTGTGAATATGGAATAAGAGCATCAATTTACATTGCTCAACAATCGCTATTGGACAGGAAAGTGAATTTGAAAGAAATTTCTGAGGCAATTGAATCGCCAACAGCTTACACTTCAAAGATTCTGCAAAAACTATCGCGGAATAGCCTTATTAATACTGATAAGGGTCCAACTGGTGGTTTTTCTATAGATAGAGTTAAATTAGAAAAAGTTAAACTAAGTTCTATAGTCTTCGCTATTGACGGAGAAAACATTTATCACAGTTGTGGTTTAGGATTGAAAAAATGCAATGAAAAAATGCCTTGTCCAGTACATAATCAATTTAAATTGATTAGAGAGGAATTAAAAAAAATGAGTGATTCAACTACCATTAAATCATTAGCACTCGACTTTGAAAAGGGATTAACCTTTTTGAAAAGATGACGAAAAAACATTGATATGAAATCAAATAATAACCCGAAAATGATACGTCTTGAATTAGGAAATACATTCAAGGTATTGCAAGTTAATGGAATTGCCGGGATGAATATGCCTGAACATATTAGCACTAAAGAGGCCGTAATCATTGTTCAAAAAGGTACAGCCATCCTAAAAATGAAAGGAATTAACCATGCACTAAAACTAAACGAATCATTAATTGTACCAGCAGGAGAAAAACATGAGTTACAAGTAACTGAAGATTTTCAGGTGGTTGTAATCATGGAAAGTGATTCTGAAATCAAATTTATAAACAGTTAAAAACATAAAAAATGAAAGGAAATCAAATTATTGGAGAATTGGTAGCAAAAGACTACCGCACCGCATCAGTATTTAAAAAATACAGTATCGACTTTTGTTGTCAAGGCAACAGAACTATTGAAGAGGCTTGTGAGAAGAAAAATATTGATACAAAGAAAGTATTAGAAGATTTAGTTGCTATGATGGAGTCAAAAAGTGAGTCCACGACCGATTATCAATCGTGGCCGCTTGATTTATTAGCAGATTATATTGAAAAGAAACACCACAGATACGTTCAAGAGAAAACATTAGAAATACAGCCTTATTTAGATAAAATATGTAAAGTTCACGGAGAACGCCATCCCGAACTACTTAAAATAAAAGAAGAATTTAATGCTAGTGCAGGTGAGCTTGCTGCTCACATGAAAAAGGAGGAGCTGATTTTGTTCCCCTTTATACGGAAAATGACAAAAGCAAAACTGGAAAATGCTAAAGTAGATGCCGCACATTTCGGGACAGTTAAAAACCCTATACAGATGATGATGAATGAACATACTGTAGAGGGGCATCGCTTCATGAAGATTGAAGAATTAAGCAATAATTATACGCCTCCTCAAGATGCCTGCAACACCTAT
>CALMWS010000323.1 GCA_937870795.1 uncultured Bacteroidota bacterium
GCCTTGAGGTCGTTGAGCAGGGAGATGATCCATCGGTCGATCTCGGGGCGCTCATTGAGTGGCACTTCTGCTTCGCTGTAAACAAAGCCGTCGATGTTGGCATAAAGGGCAAAAAACGAATAGGTATTGTACAGGGTGCCGAAGGTTTTTCTTTTTACTTCTTCTACCCCGGCAATATCAAACTTGAGGTTGTCCCAGGGGGGTGCATTGGCGATCATGTACCAGCGGGTAGCATCGGCGCCATGGGTGCGGATGGTGTCAAACGGATCGACAACATTGCCGAGGCGTTTCGACATTTTCACGCCGTTTTTATCGAGCACGAGGCCATTGGAGACCACGTTTTTGTAGGCTACACTGTCAAAGACCATGGTGGCGATGGCGTGGAGGGTGTAAAACCAACCCCGCGTCTGGTCCACTCCTTCTGCAATGAAGTCGGCCGGGAATGAAAGGCCGTTGTCGATCTTGTCTTTGGCTTCAAAAGGATAGTGCCACTGCGCGTAGGGCATGGAGCCGGAGTCAAACCATACGTCGATGAGGTCTAGTTCTCTTTTCATGGGTTCACCGTTGGATGAAACCAGTACTACATCGTCGATATACGGACGGTGCAGGTCTTTGGGCACCTCTTGGTTGATGCCGAGTGTTGCATTGGCTTTGACAACCTCACTTTCGAGTTTGGCTATGCTGTCGATGCAGATTTCTTCCGTAGCATCGGCATTGCGCCAGATGGGCAGGGGTATGCCCCAGTAGCGGGAACGAGAGAGGTTCCAGTCCTGGAGGTTTTCAAGCCACTTACCAAAACGACCTTCGCCGGTGGAGGCGGGTTTCCAGTTGATAGAACCGTTGAGTTCGGCCATGCGCTCTTTGGCAGCACTGGCGCGGATGAACCAGGAATCCATGGGGTAATACAGTACGGGCTTATCGGTACGCCAGCAGTGAGGGTAGTTGTGCACGTATTTTTCCACTTTAAAGGCCCTGTTTTCCTCTTTTAGGCGGATGGCAATCTCTACGTCCACCGAACGTTCCGGTGCGTCTGATGCGTTGTAATACTCGTTTTTGACGTATTTACCTGCCAGATCACCCATTTCCGGGCGAAAACGACCCTGGAGGTCAACAAGTGGAACCGGATTGCCTTTTTCGTCTAAGACCAGCATAGGTGGCACCTCGGGTTTAGCTTCTTTGGCTACCCGGGCATCATCGGCACCAAAGGTAGGAGCTGTATGGACCACACCAGTACCATCTTCGGTAGTGACAAAGCTGCCCTCTATTACACGGAAGGCGTTTTCAGGATTTTGGTATGGCAAGGCGTAGGGCAGAAGTTGCTCGTAACGGATGCCGGTGAGGTCTTTGCCCTTGCAGGAGGTGACCACAAAATACGGGATGGTTTTATCCCCGCTTTGGTAGGTGCTTAAGCCCGCTTCATCAGCTGCTGGGGTGTATTTATTACCCAACTGTTTTTCTACCAGGGCAGAGGCCAGCACGATGGTGATGGGTGCAAAGGTGTATTGGTTGTAGGTCTTGATGACCGAGTAGTCGATGTTGGGTCCTACCGTCAATGCAGTGTTGGAAGGCAGTGTCCAGGGTGTGGTGGTCCAGGCCAGGACGAAGAGTTCACCCAGTCCCTTTAGGAAATCGGGCAGGGAGTCTTCGATGGTTTTAAACTGGGCAACGATGGTGGTATCGGTAACATCGCGGTAGCAGCCCGGCTGGTTGAGCTCGTGGGAGCTGAGGCCCGTGCCGGCAGCGGGTGAATAGGGTTGGATGGTATAACCCTTGTACAACAGTTTTTTGTTGTACAGCTGGCTGAGCAGCCACCATACCGACTCGATGTAGTCGTTTTCAAAGGTGATGTAGGGGTGGTTGAGGTCGACCCAGTAGCCCATTTTGCGGGTGATGTCGTCCCACAGGTCCTTGTAGCGCATCACGGTTTCACGGCACTTGGCGTTGTATTCGTCAACTGTGATTTTGGTGCCGATGTCTTCTTTGGTGATGCCCAATTCTTTTTCAACGCTGAGTTCGATGGGCAGGCCGTGGGTGTCCCAGCCTCCTTTGCGTTCTACGCGTTTGCCCTTCATGGTTTGGTAGCGACAAAATAGGTCTTTTACCGTTCGCGACATCACGTGGTGGATGCCGGGCATGCCATTGGCGGAGGGGGGACCCTCATAAAAAACAAAGGTTTTATCTTCCGGGCGGGAAGAGATTGATTTTTCGAAAATTTGGTTATCTGTCCAAAAGGCCAAAATTTCATTGTCTATGTCGGGTAAATTGAGGCCTTTGAACTCACGATATTTTGTCATTTCTAAAAAAGCTTTATTTTTATATGGATTGGCAAAGATACGGTATTTTCCCACATCGTAGGCTGGCTACAGTTAGTCAAATTCACCCGTTGGAATGTACATCATCCAATATAATCAGGAATATCACTTACGATTTTTCCAATTCCATGGTCATCCGTTTGATGCGGTCTTCGAGTCGCTCAGAGGTGAGTTTTTCGCGCAGGCGGTCCACCAGCAGTGGAAAGGAAAAGGGGCTGGGTCTTTCGAGGATTTTAATGACCATGGTTTGTGATAAAATTCTTTCCAGGGCCCTTCTCATGCGGGCTTCTTCGAGCTGGAAGGTGCGCACTTCTTCGTA
>CALMWS010000324.1 GCA_937870795.1 uncultured Bacteroidota bacterium
GTCTGCATGGTAGGATTGTTGGAACAATTAAACCACAACTCAAGGGTGGCAGTGTTGTTTAAGCTCCATGCAGGCAAAGCGGCATACGACTGATCTTGTATGTTAAATTCCAAAGCCCTCTTACTATAAAAATCTTTGGATGGTTTGGCAATAAATGTTTGGCCTGTGCCATAGCTTACCCCCTCAATTCGATAATAGCCTTCTTCATTGGTCATGGCAGCAGTGCTCACAGAAGGTCTGATGGCACTGAAATCTACACCACAAAAATACATTACATCCCTGCTCATAATATCATAGGATTTCACGCCCAACTGCTCATCAAATTTCCAATAATGAGAAAGGGCTTCTTCGTCAAAAGAAGCGGTTACGTTCATTGATTTTTGAATGTCCACTTCCTTGACTACCTTATGATAGATCCTTAATTCGTCCAGGTAACCATTCCAACCACCTCCCACAAGGGTTCTTGCTCCAAGATTTAGACTGGTGGGCACTATGGAGACCGGTATTACCTTTTGGTCCTGCAGATCTCCATCCAGGTAAATTCCGGTCAAATTATCTCTTGCGTGGTGTGTTACCGCAATATGGTGCCATTCATTCATGGTAGCATTCGGGAAGGCAGCAGTAAGCGATGACCCGGCAGCATTAAATGTAATGCCGTTGCCCTGACTGCTTTCCAAAGCTACGAATGACAAGTTATTTTCCAGGTCAAATACCCCCTTGCCTCCTGTTGCTGCATTTGTCTTGATCCAAAATGAAATGGTCCAATCAAAGTTGCCATTTGGCAAAAAGGGGTGTGATGCATTATAAAGTGAACTTGCACCATCCATAGGGCCAAAAGCTGCTGAAAACCCTTGTTGAGGGCTCAGACTAACTATAGCATCAATCACAGGGTTTCCATTTGGTGTTTCTACCAAACCTGTTACTACACCATTGGGCACCATAAAGCCCACAGCACTACCGGTGTAACCTTCTCCAAAATCATTGAGCCCTGTGACGGTGTAGGTATAGGGTCTCCCTGCAATGACATTGAAATCATTGAAATTTCTGACCTTAGGGCCAACACTTGCAATGAATATACTATCCCTGTATATATTAAAGCCACCGGTGCTGGACCCACCCAGAGGATTGGCGTCCCATTTTACTTCTATGCGATCAAGGTACTCGCCCTGACTGGCAATAACAGCCGGTGCCTGAGGAGCAAGCAAAAACTGTGCATAAAAACCATAGTCAACGGTGTATTTTGTATTATTGGCCTGCCCCACTACAGGTTCTCCCAATATAATACTCGATATCTTTTTTGAGTTAACCGCATTGGTGGTAGACCCATAGTTGAAGT
>CALMWS010000325.1 GCA_937870795.1 uncultured Bacteroidota bacterium
GTGGAATTGAAAGCACCCATCTTGGCCAGCATACAGTCTGAGGCTGCTTGTCCGGGTCAAAACAATGGTACCCTTATTGTTACGTCATCGGTGAATGAGACATTCAGCGTGCTCATCAATGGTCAGGTCAAAGGTACCAATTCCGGCGCCTGGGGAGGTTTTGCATCGGGCAATTACAAAATAGAGTTGGTTGACAACCACCAGTGCATCACCGCGTACGAAACAACAATTCAGGCACTAAAAGAACCTGAATTTACCATCACAGCTGAGAATCTTACTTGTATAAAAACGGAGGCGGTGGCTAGTATCAATTTATTGAATTACACCGATAATCAGGTCAGTATTCAATGGAGCAATCTCAGTACAGCTGTTGCTACTTCCTTCAACAAAGCAGGGGAAATATCTGTAAAGGTCAACAATGGCTGTGGTGATGTATTAAAAACATTTACCATTGAGCAGGAAAAGGCAAGGCATGAAATTAAAAAATATATAGTTTGCAACGGCAATAAGCTGGACTTGCTCAACCAACAATTCCAACAGGATACCACGTTCAATCTTTACACGGCAGGGGCCAATGGTTGCATTGATACTACAAGTTACCAGCTCAACTTTAGTCCCGAATACGATATTGAGCTTGAAGTCAAAGGCAGCTGCCCTGGTCTTGGCACTGGCAGCATTATCGTTCACAAAGATGAAAATGTCGATTTTAGATATTTTCTCAACGAACAACCTGTGATCGTAACCGACCAGACCATCCACCAATTGTATTTTGGCAACTATAAATTGACCATCAAAGACAACAATGGCTGCCAGGAAAACATAATGGTTGAAATACCGGAAAAAGAAGAAGTAGCTTACAAGCTGCTGGACGAAGACATATCATGCTTTAAGGGAATTGCTGAAATTGGCATAGAAGTTACCAATTATGTCGAAGGCGAGGTTCAATTTTTATGGAATAGCGGAGTTACAAATCCTACAATAAAAACTGAACAAACCGGTGATTTTCAGCTAAAATTCAACAATGGTTGTGAAGAAAAAACCGTTGAATTCCAGGTGGGGACAACTGACAAACTGCCTTCTTTTGAGTTGCCCAACATCCTTTCACCCATTGGACAAAATTCTGTAATAGATCTCCAATACACACCATTTGCTGCAAGCGAAATCGTGCGGTTCGATATATATGACAGAATGGGCAAGTTGATCCACAAAACAAGTCCGGGCAATCATAGCTGGGATGGCAGGTTTGGAACCAATCCAATGCCTTCGGGTGTTTACGTTTACTTTATTGAGGCCAATGTAGATATTTGCGGCAAAACAGAAAACATGAAAAAAGCAGGCACCATTACCATACTTCGATAAAATTTGCACTTATAGCTAATGCATTGATTCTATTGATGCATCACAAAGAAAGGTAGATAAGAGCATCGCATTGTTGCTATTATCTCCTTTCTTTTTTTACATCGGATTCCAAATAGGTTTGAATTTAATATTTAAACCACCCAATACCCGCTAAGAAAAAAATATCTTTGTCTATAATCCTAATTCAACAAATCGCACAGTTAAATTCTGTTGGATTCTTTATTATATTTTTACAAAACCAATGGTTTTTACATTTTTAATCCCTACAAAACGAATAAAATAAGGACCAGCAGGAAAGTCAGTCAAGTCAAACCGGTAAATTGAGTTCAATTCTCCTGTATGTTGACCCACTAATTTTGATCTTCCATAGCTGTCCATCAAATACAAATTTCCCTTTTCTTTGATGCCACTGCATTCCAACTCAATCGACTGGTTGGCAGGATTGGGGTAGACACTGAGTTCAGCACTTACCTGAATTTCTTCATTATTACCCGAAGGACTGGAGGCTATAAACTGATAATTGATCTCCTTACCAAAATCTCCGTTAAATTGTTTTACAGGTTGACCGATGCTGCGTATGCCCAGATAACCTGTGCCGTCTCCATTGGCCCAAAAACTGATACCATCATCGCCTGTATCACTGATCTTGAGTAAGTAACAGCCATTTAAGTTCCTGATGGTATCGGCGTAATCTTTATTGGGAGACAAGGCCCCTTTTCTTTGTTTGATAATGTTGCCATCCACATCTGTGAGAACCCATGAGGTCTCATTGGCAGCGCCATTGGTTCGCATATCAATGATGATATTGGATGTATGACGGCTAACAGAAGTATACGAACTTGTCAATTCATTGTTGGATACATATTCATCATTTACACCATTGACCTCGACTATTCTTGCAAAAAAAGTTCCTGAGTCCGACCAAGCTGAAGGTGACAAAACAGGTAAATCAAGCAGGGTCGTCTGCATAAATTGAAGATTGCCAGTCCATTCGTGTTGTCCCAGGATCTGGTTATCGGTACCGTATTCAATTATTATTTTTGTAAGCGTTTCTTTGCCACCATTGCGAATCACAATGGCCGGTTGCATACAAATTGGATTGAATCTCTGGTGTTCGATATCCATGCTGGGTCTCACAATTTTAGTAATCGCAGCATCGACGTTAAATTCTGCCTGCCCATATTCTACCAATTGGGTATTGACAATGTACCGACTGTCGCCTTGTGCGGTATTGATGCCATAATCAATGTCCATACCGGTATTCGAAATATAGGGGCTAACATCGTATTCTCTGACGTCTGTTGCGGCACCAGGACACCATCCTGCACGGTCATAGATCCAGGTACCTCCCTGGGGATAAACCGGATTATCGGCACATTCTTTCCAAACCTGCCATGACCACTCTGTATTACCACCATTGACATTGATAAAGTGGGTTTGAGGAATAAACTCACCTTCCTGCCCGTGCCCGGTAATAGCAGAGCGCAATTTGGCACTTTGGGTTAATGAATTAAATTGTACTTGTCGCTTCTCAAAACTATTGTTAGAAAGGATGCTGTTGTAGCCTACTGCATTAACCGGCCATACTTGTCTTATGTCCAATACCTTGCGGGGTGCTTTTCCGGAATAATACAAAAAGCGAATGTCCATTTCTTCCTGGTTTTGACCTCCAAATTCCATGGTCATCCTTTTGCGGCCTTTTAGGATAGGAGCAAAATCTGAGACATCAAAATGCCAGGTTTTACCCTCCAGGCCCAGATCCAGGCCTATGCCGTAGGGAGTGACAAAACTCATGAGTTCAAACTTCATAGGACGCTTCTGGTAGTAAATAAGGTCTTCGATAAAAATAGAACTATCCGCCTCTGTAAAAACAACATCAACCTGCTCGCCATTTTCATCGTAAACAGGATATTCTCCGGCCTCCCATAAATGCAAAGTTGTGCCTTCACGGAGGTTATTGTTTTCTACATAAAAGGTTCGTACCTGGTGGGCCACATTTGCTATAGAATCTCTGACTACAATTTCATTCACATCAACATTGATATTTCCTTTTATAAAGGTAGTATTGGGCCTGAATGCAGTTGCCTTGTAGTTTTTGAACAATTGCCCCGGCAGAAACGCCTCGAAAGCTGGAGCATTGCTGAACTCAGCCTGTGTAGATGGGAAGGATGCATCATCAATGGTTAATCCCTGGTTTTGATCAAAATGGTAATAATACAATAGGTTGAGGTAGTTGGGGTGCGAGCCATCCAGCCTGTTGAACATCAACGTTTTAATTGCATTGACATCGAGTTCTTTGTTCCAGATGGTCAGATCATCCAGAAAGCCGGGATAGTGCAGTGATCGGTCAAGGGATCCCCCAAATCGCATTTTTTTAATGTCTATCTTTTTGGTCATACCTGTACCTGAATGCCAAAGCACTCCATCCAGATAAATTTTCATAGATCCTGTAACTGCATTTTTGGTAAAGGTCCAGAAATGCCATTTGCCCTCAAACTCTGGGTTGAGTGCAGCTTTGTTGATGCGATTGTAGCCGGTACCATCATTGCCACAGTCCCAGTAAACATTGGAATTACTCCAGGGCAGGTGGATCATCAACTGCCTGTTGTTGTTGTCATCGACTGCCTCCAGCACAGCAGTATTGGCCGGAAGTACTGCAAAATTGCCAAAAGACCAGAAGGCAATGGTGATTTCATCTCTGATGGCCTGTGCTTCATCCGTTGGAATTTGTAAACCTGAGCTGCCATCTGATTTCCAAAATTGATCACCCTGATTGCTTATCGCTGTGCGTTCGATCTGGATTTGGTGACCTGCCAATTCGATGTCGTTGCCTTCACTCACATAATCAAATGTTACCAGTAAGTTTTTGCTGCCAGACCAGGTAAATGGCGAATAAAAAGGCAAACGAAGAACGCCTGATGCAGGTATTGCTATGTTTTCATATTTAACTTCGGTGGTTGATGCTGTAGGATCATAGTAACCGGCAACCGTTGTAGCATCCGTTTCTGCTAGCCTGATTCTGAAATAAGACAGGCTGCCTCCTCCTTTTTTTACTTCGAGTTCTATGGCTACCAATTTTCCGCCAAAGGATGCCAATTCTTCTTTGGTAAAAAGATAAAGCTGCCTTTGTGCAGCAGCCTGTGTATTGCCCATAATTACAGGCAAAACACCATTGCCGACCGTCTTCTTCGTTTCTCCCGTAATGCCTGTTTCAACTACATTTTTTAATTCCCGCTGGATATAGGTATAGGTGGGCAGGTTTACAAAATTGAAAAAATTGCCCGAAAAATTGCTGATGATGTGAGAAGGAGCTGTAGCAAGGCTCGAATCAATCCGACTGGAATCGGTTACAAAAGTATTACAGGAATAATCCCATTCTCCGCAGCCCTTGTTGCGATCTGTACCAGTAGAAACCAGTCCATCTTTGCAGCGCATGGTGTACAGCATAATGATTTTTTCCGTCTCTATGTCAGGAAAATCGATCATGGTATCTCTTTTGCTGGAGGAGTCAAAATTAAAGGTCCTCACTTCTGTGATCTGAGCGGAAAGAACATTGGAAATGAAAAACAACAAAATGAAAAAAAACAGGCGATTCATATGAAAAGATAAGTTTATGGTCAGTGAAGAACAAATATAAAAAAAGCCGGAACTTTTGAGGCATCCGGCTCTAGATTAATCAAACAAAATAGTTCTGGGTTGACTTCTTATAGCTTCCCTACAATCAGTTTTGACACCACTTGCCCCCCTTGCTCAGTAGTTATCGTCACCAAGTAAATACCAGACTCAATGCCTGTCAATTGAATGATTTCTCCCTCACGGAGATTGTTAGCTGAATGTCTGATGTGGCCGTTGATGTCATAAATATTTAATTGCTTAGCATTGCCATTGACCTTTACATAAGTAAGTGCAGGGTTGGGGTATAAAACACTGATTTCATTATTATTATTTTCAATTGTCAATCCAGAACTTTGTCTAAGTTTAAACCATTGCCTGGAACCATCAGAAGCATTGGCTATAAACAAAATATTATCCTTAAAATGTACAAAATTATCCGGATTTCCGTTAGTTGATCCCAAAGAAAAATCTTTCACCAATTCCAGACTTTGATCGTTTAATTCATACGACCACATTTCTTCACCGAAGTCGGTTGTGCTTATGGCAAAGTAAAAATTACCTCCATCAAAAAAATAAGATGACACAGGTTTTAGTGGTGCTTGATAATATGATTCCAAATACCCCGTTTCCATCAATGACTTATCGAGGGTATTGTATAAGGCAAATAAAGTTTTGGATTCTTCCTTGTTAAAATAAACAAAAACCACCGAATCGCCATGCATCATTGCACTAACCAGTCGATCTTCTCTTCCATTAGGTGTTATATCAGTAGGTGGTTCGTCATACTTCCACACCCAGGTATGATATTTATTATTGAAGTAAGTTTCTACAACCACCGTTTCCTCGAATTCCTGCCAATAGAAATTTTCATAGTACAGGGTGTTTTTGAAAGGAATTCTTACATCATTTATTTTTCCATTTTTTTCTGAAATGAAAATTACTTCATTCATACCGGGAAAAGGGAAAGTATGCACATCCCCGGCAAGGCCATTTTCCGGAAGATAATAATACCATGGCCCAGCCCCAATAGTGGTAACGTCTTTTATATCTCCATTGGAATTCATCTTTTTCAATTTGTCTCCAAATCCTTGATTGCCAGGTAAAAGGTAGTATCCCCCCTCATAATCTGGCAGGGCGTGTGGAAACAAATTCGCATAACCTGGTACAATTTTGATCTCACCTGAAGCTGCATTCCAAAGATAAAGTTCTCTTTGGCCTTGATTTACGCCATGAAATAGTACATTATCTTTACTCACAATTACATTAAAAATTTGGAGTTCATTGCCATTGTATTTAAACTTGGTAAATTTTTCTTTGGCAAGATCAAAATATCCGCCGTCCAAATTATCACCAGCCACTATAGCCTTTCCTTCAATGGCAAAACTCCTTACTAAATTTGGAGCTTCCTGGAAGGATTTAAAAGTAATTTGCTGGTTATCCGTATTAATTTTTAGATATCCATACACATTATCAGCTTTTTGAACTATAGCATAAATAAAATTGTTCTTTTGCACAAAGGGCGAGCAGTTAATTGCATCATTCAAAAATATGTTGCTTGTTTCGTCTAAGGTAAATATACCAACAGGCGTGGAGTAATAAATTTTATCGTTGTGAATCAGCTGGCTAATAATGGTAGGTATACCTGAATTTTTAGATGTTAGAAATGTACCAATTTTTTCGGGTGTTTTTGCTTTTACTTTCTGCACCCATAAATCGCTCTTCCCTTTTATAGATCGTGTAGTAATGTAAACTAATTTTGATACGGGGTGTATAGCGAAATGTACTGGAAATGCGTCATCTGATTGATCATAAAACTTGTGATTTACTACAAAATTATTTTTAAAATCAATTTCATAGAATCCTGCCACTTGTCCAGTTAATAACATCCTGTCAATGCCCAACACAAATATCCTGTCATCTACAAACTGCTGAGTCAGTGCATAACAATCATCTCCATTGATTGAAAATTTATCCCATTTATTTTGCGCAATATTATAAATGAAATGAAAACCATCACTTGTAGGAGAACCGAATACAGTATAGCATACAAAATTTTGGGATGGGGTCATAAGTGAGTACAAGTTCATATATCCCTGGGCTAAACCACTACTAACAACTTGGCATGTATTTGTATTGACTACTTGAAAAGTGTATGAAGGAGAAGTTTGTATATTAAAAAAAAGAAGGGAGTCACTCCAAAACAATGATGCAGTTTGTGCAGGAATGTTGCATGGTATTTCACGTGTTCCATGATTGGCATCGATATAATAGTGCTTATTATTTAAAAGACTTATCCAAAGATAGGGTTGAGTTTTATTTGAAGAAGTATTAAATCTTGTAACCTCATTTGAGTAATAATTACTAAGTTCTCCAGTTATAATATTTTCTGAAATAAGGGTAGTATTTTGAAGTTTAAATACAAGATCACCTATACGAAATCCATCTTTGATTTGACGGTCATAATATTTAATAGAATCTAAGTTGAAAAAGCCAACATGATTGATATAATTTCTATCTGTTGATGTAACAATCCATCCACTCTTGTTAATTGTAGGTTCAACATTCATTATACGATTGATAGAATCAGGAAATTCATATCTGGCCAACAATTTGCCTGTATTTATGGAGGTTGCATTGACCGATCTTGTATATACTTCAAATAAGGTATCCCCCTGCAAAAAGCAGAGATTTAATAGATTTAATCCATCAGATAATTCAACCCTCACTTCATCCAATGGATCAAACTGCCATTCCTGAATTTTAGTAGCACTTCCTTCTTCTATCTCAAAAATCTTGGTCTGATTAGAAAGCATTTCAACTAATAACAATTTATTAGGAGTAGTTATGAATCTTCTGTTGGAATAATCAACAAGTGAAACATTCTGCACATCCGATATCTGCACCTGTCCAAAACAGCCAATGACTGTTAAAATTAAAAAACCGAGGGTGTTGAAATATTTTTTCATTAGCAATTATTTTTCAAAAAAAGAGGACGGAAACCGACAATATCGATGACCGTCCTCAAAACTACTCAATTATTGCAATTTCTCAGCTTTTATTCACAAATTTTTGACGCCATGCGGACAATATTTTTTTGCTAAAACTTATGCTCCAGGGTAAGGCCGATCCACCTTGGCAAACCTACTCTGATGCCCTGGGGTCTGCGGCTGCTTATGTATCTTTCATCAGTGAGGTTTTTGACACTTAATGAAATGGTGGTCCTTATTTTTGACATCGTATAGTACGCATTGGCATCAAAAGTATAAAACGAAGGAATTTGTCCGATCCTTCCATCTGCACTTGCCTCAACGGTATTCAATTCATCTGCAAATTGTGAGCCGGTATAGTTGGCCAAAATTCGCAACCCGGGGCCATTGATCCATTCCAGGGTAAGGGCTCCATTGACCAGCCACTCAGGGGCATATGGGGTTCTGTTGTCTGTGATGGATTTGCCCTCTTTGGTGCGATCTCCTTTAAAACGGGCATCCACCCAGTTGGCATTGACATCGGCCACCACAGATAGTTTTTGCCAATTCAACCACCTGGATATATCCATAACAAGTGCGGTTTCGATGCCCCGGTGTAAGGTCTCTCCCCCATTGACCAGGCCACTTCCTGTTCCGCCACTACTCTCTGACACTGGTATAACCTGATTGGAAAAAGCCATGTGGTAAGCTGTCATCTCCCATTGTAAACCTTTCACCAGCCGGGTGCGAAAACCCAATTCGCTGTTGATGCTTTGCTCTGCTTTCAATTCGTATACGATGCCGGTATCTGAAATGCCATCTTTTGTGCGAGGTGGGGCAAAACCTTTGTGAACTCCTCCAAAAATGGTGAACTGCGGTTTTAGCTTCCAGTTGAATCCTGCCCCCGGAATTAAACTCTGTACGGTTCTGCCATTGGCTACAAAGGTATCCCTGATTACATTCTGGCTGCCAATCCTGAATGCCCTTCTAAATATTTGTCTTTCATATTCAAAATTTTCAAACCTAAGCCCTGCATGGAAGGTTAGATTGGATTGTATTTTGGTGCTTTGCTGCACATAGGCACTTAAGGCGTGTCCGAGGCGGTCTTCATCTTCGGTAAGTGCACCCGATGCCGCATTGTATAAAGTGCCGTTGATGCGCTGTTCATCGGCTTTTTCATAAATATACCTTACCCCTGCCTTCCACTCATGATCCATGTTTAAAAATTTGTAATTGCCATCCAGTCCTGTTTGAATACCTGCAACTTCAAACTGTCGGTTGCGATTGCCTGTGCTGTTTCTCATGTAAATTGCACCACCGGCAACGGAATCGTCTCCCCAGGTCACTCCTGTCCAGTTGGCTGGCTTAGCATTGTCTGCAGGGTTGGATATAAAATCCTGGCGCCTCCAGTTTCTGGCAGTGGTATAGGCAAAGGCCGTGGTAGATATTTTTACTTCATTTGATATACGGTATTGATGAAGGAGGCTTAGATTATATCTGCGAATACTGAGTTGATCATCGGGTGCCATGCGTACAAAATCCTGATGACCGGCGTTGTACATGGTTTGGGTGAGACCTATGTAAGTGGCATTTGAGCTTTCATTGTAAAATCCCGCTTTGATCAGGATGGAAGATTTGTCCGATAATTTTACATCCATTTTTGCCATTACATCGGTAACACCAAATCGGGTACTGCCTATGCTGCTTGCGCCCTTTTTTAAAAAGGATACATAAATGCCCGTATTGCCAAACCGATTGCCATATTGTCCCAGCGCGTTGTAATAATTGCCACTACCGCCTTGAATTTTAATGCTGGCTTCTCTTTCTGCCGGTGGCGTTTTGGTAAGGTAATTGAGCACACCACCGATGGTTTGTGGTCCATATAAAATCTGTCCGGAACCCTTGAGGATTTCTACTCCCGACATACGATCGATGGGTGGAGTATAATACATCTCGGGTTCACCGTAGGGAGCAAGGGCAACCGGTACACCATCTTCCATCACCAATAAGGTCCTGCTTCTATCGGGATCAAGTCCCCTGATGCCAATGTTAGCACGCAACCCAATACCTTCTTCATCAGTGACGTGAACCCCCGGGCTGCGTCGCAAAACTTCATTGCCTGAGAGCGCACTGATGCGTTGCATTTCTCTTGTAGGAATGAAGGTGGCAGAACCCGGCGTTTTGGTAAACAATCTGTCTGCTTTTCCCAATATTAAAATTTCCGGGCATTGTACTGGCTTTTCGATGAGTGTAATTTTTAATTCTTCAGTGGAAATGCAGGCAATTTTTACTTTTTGAAACGACATTGCTGTAATTTCCAGGCTATCGGTTGGAGACGATAATTGGATTTGAAATCGACCATCCCAATCTGAAATGGTAGCTACTGATGAATGAAGGGCAATGATGTGGGCACCAACAACGGCCTGGCCTTCTCCATCCACAATTTTTCCGGTTATCGTTTGTGCCTGGAGTGCAAAACCAAGCATAACCAATTGAATTACAATAGTTAATTTTCTGCTTTGGGTAAGAAGAAATGTATATTTAGACATAAGGCTTATTTAGAATGTTTCTAATTAAAGCCCAAAAGTAAGACCTGATTTTGAAAAAATAAAATTTATTTAGACTTAATCTAATTAATATCTATCGCTATTAACAATGACTTTAGTCATCTTACGAGTAAATCTGAAAACCAGTGCTTCCAATAAAGAACATTATTAATTCCTAACAACCAACATTTTGTGTGTAGTAACTTTCCCTGTCGACTCTTTTACCGATATAAAATACATGCCTTCTTGCCAATGTGAAACAGGTATCAATGTTAAGTCAGCTGCCTGACAGCGATATACCAAATTCCCTTTGTCATTGTAACAGCTCACCAAACTCAGACCAGATAAATTTTTTATTAAAATCTGATCATAAGTTGGATTTGGGAATATACTGTACTTCGTATCTCCGTCAAAAGGCTCAATTGAAGATATAATACATGATGGTAATTCATCTACAAGGGTATTAAACACATCGTTTGTGGTCACCGCTTTATTGAAATCAAAAAATATGTGGGCCCGATTCTCATACTTGGTACCTACTGGAATTCCTGGTTTTTGATTAATCAAGAATCTGACAAATCCTTTACTCTTTTGCTCATTTACGACTTTTGCCTGCAGATTTATATCTTTAAAGTCAAATCTCAAAATACTGTCATAGAAAGAAACGCTTACTTTATGGCTCGCATCAAGTAAGTAAAAACTAGCTTTGTCTAATTGACCATCTAATGTGTCCAGTATACTAACATGAAAAGCGGAGTCGTTTCCCAAATTTTGGAAATTGATTAGATATTCAATTTTTTCATCATTGAGTATATAATTTTCTTCGCACCTACCACCGGGAAAAACGTGCAGGTCGTTGGGATCAAAACTATTGGTGATTGTCTGACACAGAAATTGACTTATAATTTCATTTTCACTATCCACATAAGATGTTTTCCAGCATACTTGCTCTCCTCCAGGTGCAGTGCCATCTATTCTATATTTAATAAGAAGCCGTGAATCTTTATTGAATATTACACCCTGGATGTCAAATTCAAACTGTCCATTTGGCTGTATGGTGTATGGTAGACTAGCAGCGACAAAGTTGTAAAATTTTGGTATTTCAAGTTTCAATTTTCCATTTTGAGGAGTACATGACAAATTGTAGATATCTATGTTTAAATAAGACTCCATTCCAGCTCTTGTCCCACCGGGAAATAGTGAAATACCCGGTTTCGCCGTACCTTTCTCCGGGCCATGTACATAAACTTCTCTAACCTGGGTGCAAAAAGAGTCTTGAGCAGAAATTTTATGGATGCCGGGGCTTGCCACTGGGATATTGGTTTGTCCTTGAGCCAAAGACTCATCATTATGAAACAGATTCACATTTCCAAAAGGACTGGTAGCAATCACCTTAATTTGACCTGTAGAATCTTCACAACTAATATCTTTGATTTCGACAATATTGAGATTCAACCGCCGGCAACTTACGTCATAAATTGCGAAAAACCGGTTTCCATTGCTGCTTTTTAATTTGACAACTCCATCCAGAGAAGGATCCACATCCGTGTCGTAGATAAATAGTCCTGTAAACAAGATTTTATCTTCTCCCCAAGGCAACATTTTGGTTTCAAAGATGCGGGTGTAAGGCAACATATGCTGATACCAAATCAGGGACAATTTTTCATCCATTTCTCCCACAATATGGTGATAAATTTGGTTATTAAAATTTCTAAGTTTCTCATTGGCTATTTCGACAGTAAGGCCACTACCGCTGAAAAATATTGATTTTTTATCAAAAACCAGTTGTGGGTTAAGACCAAATCCATTGCCAGATTGAAAAGGAAACTTTAAATAGTTTACATTCAAATTAGCATTGAGTTTTCCAATGCCGTAACGATCATACAAAAATTTTATGCCTTTCAATTCTTCTAATCCGACCTTTGTACCCGCTTCATTTGTCACATAATAGGCTGGCTTCAAAATATTAAAATTGCCAGTAGAATCACATTTTGCTATGAAACCTGCAGAATTTTGGTTTTCAATACTCTTTTGCTCATATACATAGGTAGCAATTACACTATTACCTATGGTTACAATTTCATTATCAGAATTCAAAAAAACAATATTGGCATCTATATCTTTGTTATCACCCGGATACCCCCAATTGGTAAATCTCCTTACCCAAAATTTACCATTGAATTTGGGATCAAATCGAATAAGGATGCCGTTCTCACCAGAACCAATTTGATTGGCATCTACACCGTAAATTTTGCAAAAACCACCTACAGCCCCTGCGAAATAATAAATGCCTTTCGAATCTTTGGCAATTGAATATATTTTCGCTGAATTGCTGGCAGAAAAAGAAAACAATGAAAATCTTTGACTGGTCTTCTGGTCAATGGTCTCAACTACTGCATTGTCTCCATAGGTTATTGCAAGGTATATTACATCAGATTTTATATCTATCTCAGTAAACTTTGCATTAACCTCATATGAATGATAAAATAAAAGGTTGAAATTTTTATCATATTTTGCAAAGTATGCACCATTTAGGCTGCTATTAACTGTTGCCGGGCCAAAATCGAAATCAAATACCTTAGAGTTTGTGCCTGCTACATACAAATTCTGATCTTCATCTGTATCAATGAATAGATTATCATTTGACTCAAAATATTTTGACCACTGACGTACCTCCAATAATTTCTGCCCATTCATCACAGGCAGCGCGGTAAAATAAATGATTGTAAACAGAAAAAAAACTCTCGACATGATCATTCGTATTTATCATTTTAAAGATAAACAAAGAGCATATAAAATCGAAATATAATTTATTAATTTTATCTAAAACCCTGAATTTATAATTTTTATACATATTAAATACCTTTCACTTGATCTACTTTAAACTAAAAATAATTCAAAAATCACTTTATATTGTACTATTTCCTAAAACAAGACCAAATTATCAAATCCAAGGTTAAAGGCATCAACGCATTTTCTCTTATAACAAAAGTTATAGACCCAAGACCATCATTTTCATTTACATTTACCCAAAATTACCGCCATGATTGCTTTGTCTTCTATTTCTCCCTATTTCAGACGGATTGCGTTGGTAACATTCCTCTTATTAACACCACTGATTCAGCTGCTCAATCACTTTTTTTACATCGATGAATACATAGCCCATCCTCAATTTGAAAAATGGAATCATTGGGCATACTGTGTTCAGGAGATTCAAAATTCAGGAAAAGAAGTACTGTTTTTTGGTTTTTTCTTTTTGGATCTGATCTGGGCTGCCTGCCTGCTCTACCTGATGTACTCTGTTGTTTTTACCTATATGCGACAATCAGCTTTGGTGCAGCATACTTATTTTAGTTTTTTGCGAAATAGTGTTTTTATCAAAGTCTGCTTTCTCACAGCCTATGGACTGGATGTGGCAGAGAATACCCTGTATCTGCTATTTTATACCTTCCCAAGTAGTTACCACAGTATTTTAGAATGGCTGGCCTTTGCCAAAACAGGGTTCTATATTTTACTCATCATTTGGTTTCTTTGGGCCAATTACCGGAAATTCCAAATGCAAATAAGTGCAGATTCAAAAAATTACAGACCCCGACTTTATTTGAAAGCCCTATGGATCAGCATAACCATTATGGTGATTATCATTTTTCTGCTTACCAAAATGGAACAAGGAGCATCTCTGATCATCGACATGCTCGACAATCCACTTCAAACAAGCATGGTGATTTTTTGGATGTATGTGCTCTACACCATCCTTTCACATTACCCTGTCTATTTATTCCATCGCTATTTCAAAGCTTCCGATGGTCAGTCAAAACCCGAAAGTTGGAGCATGTATACCGATATATTGAAGTTCGGCATTACCTATTTTGATAAGAACAAGTTGCATCAGATTAAAGGCAACGATGCGCTGCTGGAATACAATAAAAATGACAACAACTTCACACCCTATCGAAAATTTATTGGGGGAGCACTTTACCTTTCTATGGTATATTGCCTGCTATTTACCTATGGAAAATATTATGGTCAGCCCCTTACCACAAAAGCCATTATTACACTATTCACACTGCCATTGTTGCTCAGAATCCTGCACAAGTGGTTGTTGGAGAAAATAAATGACGACTATCTCACCATCTATACTTTTGTTCTGTGGCTGGCCAAGTGGTTTTCAGTGATTTTGGGCATGCTGCTTTTTGTATTTTCACACTTACATGGCTGGTACTGGACCACATTTTGGACAGCGGTTGCCTATTTCCTGGTTACAGGTCTATCCCACATAATGACTAAAACTGCGAGCAACGAAAAGAAGATCATCGATCAGGAAAACAAGTTGCAATCCAAAAAACGATTCAACTATTTTAATGATAAGCTCAACAATTGGAAATTTTCACTCAACAATTATCAATCCAAACTTGTCTTCATAAAATATTCAGGACTGGCCGCCCTGGTTATCTTTTTGCTGGCGCATTGTCCGCACTATGCTTGGCGCATCAGTCCCATCGTCATCCTGATGGTCTATTTACATTTGGTTTATGGAACAATTGTCATTTTGGTGAAATACAATGCCTATGCCTACGAACACTTTCTGGAATTAAAAACCAGGTGGAAAAAAACGCTTGCACTAACTGCTATTTATTCCATCCTTCCCGTAGCTGCGTATTTTGCGTTTCAGCAGTATTTTATGTCAGAGAAGAGCAAAATATCCCACCTCAACCAGGTGCCGGAAGCGGATGAATCGTCGATCATTTCGCTGGATGATTTCTTAAAAGAAAAAGCCTGTCAGCTGCCTGTCAAATATTATGTTTCCAGTTGGGGAGGAGGGCTGCGGGCCACCTATTTCAATTTTTTAATGCTCAACAAACTCGACACCACCATTGAAGGTGGTCTCATCCATCAAACCGTGGCTATGTCGGGAGTATCAGGAGGAATGCTTGGACTGGGTTTTCACTTTGCGGCCACCAAAGAAGCAGGGGTTGATGCCGGCAGTGTGATGGATGCCATAGGGGCTTATAACTTTGTAAGTACCGACCTCGCCTATTTATTGGGCCGTGACCAGGTGCCCATCAATAAAAAACCATGGCTGCGCGACAGATCCATCACGGGCATGCTCAATTACTGGAGAATACTTAAGCAGGATGCATTGGCCCCTCTCGATCAGACTCCCTATGACCAATATTGGAGCGAATATGTTAAAGACCATTACTATCCCGTACTGATAACCAACACTACCAAATCTTCAGGAAATTATGGGGTGGCTGTTTCGGCCAGGGTAGGTGATTTGACCAAAGTGATTCCGGGGTCAACCAATATCTTAAAGCTAGACCCGCACAAAACCCTGCCCTTCATGGAGGCCATTTCTACGACTGAGAGATTTCCACTATTTAGTGCTACAGCCACCATTGAGGGACTGGGGCACTTCATAGACGGTGGGTATTTTGAAAACAGCGGCTTACTATCCTTGATGAATTTCAGGGATTATGCACAAAAAATATTCAGAGATAACAGCTGTCGCCTTACCGATTCTTTGTGCTTTAACCTGGCTCAAGATCAACTCATCATCATTGCCAATTCAAAAGAAAATTATATTTCCACCCATCTGGATAAATATTTCCCCAAAGGCATTAACATTAAGATTGACGGCGAAAGCGACTACGCTTCCATCGGCAAGGGAGTGCTCAACACAGACCGTCTGGCCAATCACCTGCAGACCTATTATAGTGAGATGGCTAAAGAACGCAACATCAGGGTCTACATCTATACACTGCCTTATAAGGTCAATTACAATGAAGTTTTGGATGAGTTGGGAGGTGAGCCCCGATCATTAGAAGACATTGAAGCCATCAGAGACCACCTGAAAAAGAAAAACCAAGAAATATTTAATCTGTGTGAATTGGCTGCTCAGAAGCAAAATTTCCGTTACCGCTCTATGTCTCCAAAATGGGATTTTGCCTACCCCACCCTGTCCCGCCTTTTGTCGCGCCCTACGATTAATTATTACAAGGCGATGGTGGCCAAACACCCGGATTTGTAAAAAATAAGATTGGGCGCCTGGCGAGAAGAGATGGGGTAATATTTCCTTCAAATTAATTCACCGGCTCCCTCAATATCGTCTTCAATTTTTGCTCTTCTACTTTATGGAAGTCGGATAGATAAACCTCGTGGTGCCTGCCATTTTTTACCAGGCCGTGCTGATCCATATATTCCATAATCCTGGCCAATGAGGTCGGTTCATCCCGGAAGGGACCTGTATGAAGAATCTGCACACATCTACCTGGAGCGAATGAAATCAACTGCACCTGTTTCATTTTTTCATTTCCTTTTTTGGCAAATGCCCGGTTAAGTCCTTCTTCAAATGATTTTTTGGAAACAAAATCCGGCATGCGAATCATTAGTTGATATTGCCATTCACTGCGAGGGACTTCCAGCGCAGCATGCTCAGGTGACAATCTAGCATACTTATTTTCATCATACCACCAATTCCCTTCCAGCTTTGGAACCACAAAATCATTGCCCTGATCTTTGCACAAAAACTTTATAGCATAGGCGATGCCATACAATGCCTCAATGTTCCTAGAAAATTCAGCTGCAGAAGGATCTCCTTTGCCTTCAATAGCGAGATAACCCGCCTCTTCAATTACCAACTCTTCAACCGTAGTTTTTGCTTGATAATACGACCTGTACTTTTTTGATAAATCCAATTTTTCCATTTTACCTGTTTTTATGTATCAAAGTTAGTTGCTGATGGTGACAGCCTTGTGTCAGTAGCTTATTACTTTTAAATATAGAAAAGCTATTTATTCAGATTTAATGAATGCAAGCTGCTTTACAACTTAATATAGGCAAACTAAAATGAGCTAATCTAACTTCATAGTTTTTATATTACTTTTAAAATAACCAAATATTATTTGGAAAAATTTACAAAAAAGAGCGAAATCAAAATATTATTCCATTGAAGATCGAGTGTGTAAAACTGTTGGAAATCACGCATCCGTCGCAGGATTTTTTAGTATTTTCGCAGCAAACTCAATTCCAATGAAATCTCAAGTTAACTTACTTTTATGCATCCTAATGCCTTTCGTTTTGCAGGCCCAGGTAAGTAAAATAACAAATTTTCCAACAGAAATTAAGCTTAAGAACAGCATAGACGGCAAGGTGGGAGTAGCTGGCAATTATTATTTCTTTACCGCCACTACGGCTGCCGAAGGTGAAGAGTTATGGTTAACCGACGGCACAGAAACAGGTACAAAAATGGTGAAAGACATAAGACCAGGTACAGCTTCAGCAGAGTATGCCAACTTTACAGAACACAAGGGTAAATTGTATTTTTTTGCTAACAATGGTGCCAATGGTTTTGAACTTTGGACCTCAGACGGGACTACGGATGGCACAAAAATGGTGAAAGATATCAATCCTGCCGGAGGTATTATATCGAGTACCGCATTTAGTGAGCTGATTTCGGATGGTCAATATTTATATTTTGGTGCCATTACCCCAGGATTTGGAAATGAAATCTGGGTGAGTGATGGCACAGCAACTGGCACCAAAATGTTGAAAGAAATTGCCGTAGGTTCGGCCAGTTCGAATCCCGGTGATTTTTTCCGATTTAATAATAAAGTTTACTTTTTTGCTAAATCAGATGTATTCAAAGGGGCTGAATTATGGGAGACTTCTGGAACTGCCTCAAGCACACAAATGGTCAAATTGCTGGATGAGCAGGGAGCAACCAATCTGTGTACAAATGTGGCAACCAACGCCCAGGGCTTCTATTTCACCATGCAACTTGGCTTTGGCGATCAGCTCTGGAAATCTGATGGCACCCCCGAAAACACCAAATTTGTAAAAAACCTAAATGAGTCGACCAATGCCTTGGTTTTACTGGAAAACAACAAAGCCATTTTTACCCTCAATGGAGGCACAAATGAAGATGACATTTGGGTGAGTGATGGAACGGATATTGGTACTACTGTATTGAAAGACCTCAATTATTTCATCAAAAGAACACCCTATTCCGTAATCAAATGGCAGGAGCATGCCTATGTACTGGCAAATGATGTAGACGACCTCTTACTGGTAAAGACCGATGGTACGGTTGAAAACACAACTACCATCGGCACTTTCACAACAAGTACGAGTGGAGGCAGTCAATATCTGCGTCCTTTTAGCAAAGAATTCCTCATCGTAGCTTATAAAGATTTCGAAACCCATACCGAAATTTTCACTAGCAAAGGAACCCTGGAAACCACAAAACTATTGGTTGATCTCAATCCGGTAGAGGCCAAATCATCCCTGCCCACCGATTTTATGGAACTAAGAACCAGCGACATCATCTTTAAAGCAGAACAAATGACGGGCGATCGGCAACTGTTTATTTACAACAGGTTCGAGCCACTATCAGGAAACATTGTCATTTCTCAAACAATAAAATGTCATGGTGATTCTACAGGGATTTTGAAAGCCAATTTTACTGGTGGTATCGGAAAGTACAACTACCAGTGGTCTAACGGCAGCACTACCGCCACAGTCACAAATCTGCCAAAAGGTAGTTACACAGTTACGGTTACTGATGAAGACGGTATCAAAAAGTCAGCCAGCATCAATCTCTCACAACCTGATTCCATCAAAATCACAGGTATAGTTAAACCTGAATCAGGAGGAGTTGCCAATGGTAAAATTACACTAGGCGTTAATGGAGGTACTGCTCCTTTTAAATACAATTGGAGTAATGGATCCACCACAAAATCACCAGCCAATTTGGCTGCAGGCACTTATGCTGTAACCGTTACTGATGCCAACAATTGCTCCAAAACCGCCAGCTTTGAAGTTTTGGTTGCGAGTAGTACCAATGAAACACAAGACTGCTACCCTACCAGCCAACAGAGCGGTAAAGAATTGTTCCTTACATCTTGTTTTTCCGAAGGGCAATTTTCGATGACAGATCTCAGCGGTAAATTCATTACAAGGCAATCATTTCAAAACTCAAATTGCAGACTTGACATAGCCAATCTCAGCACAGGCATTTATATTCTTAGTTTTGAAAACAAGGAACAAAACGAAAATCAAATCTTAAAAATATTTATTCAATAATTTTGTATATACCATATCCCACTCTAATGTTATTTATCATGGACAAAAGGCTTTCCATTACATGAAAACAACATTGATGCTACAGCATATTGATAAAGGCATTAAAAAAAATAAGCTGGATCTAACAAACACTTATTGAGAATTTTATTTGCTTCTCTTTTGGGGATTAAAATTATTAGGAGATGTCCGACCAATACGGTTGAGATACATTTCAGGATCAAAATTTCTTCCTTTCTGACTTTGATTCTTTAATTCAAAACACGAAAGGGACATTTTGCATTATTGGTAAAGATAAATGCGAAAAATCCATTAAGATTACAGAAGGAAAATTTGATCTCTTTTATGGAAAATAATAATACATACTGCATTTATTAGATATATATCTACTATAACTTTAGCCGTTTTCATTGCAGTCATTAAAAAATTACTACTGAATAAACCGACTTAACAGGTTAGTATTCATAATTACTAATTTTTTAAATATGCAAAGAAATTTTCATTCGGTATTGGTAAATCATTTCCATTTCCTGAGTTTTTGACAGCTAAAAATCAGCATTTTTGTACAGAGCAGCATTCTACAATTATTATCTGGCAGGTAACCTTTATGATGGTTGCCAATTATTTCTCAAAAAAAAAGGGCATTGTTTGAGTACACTTTTCAAATATTCACATCTATGACCAAATCAGAGACATGAAACTAACCAGAAAACACTTTTTAAAGTCGTTGGCTGCAATGGGATTTTCGTATCCGCTAGCCAATTCCGGAGTCAAAAAGCTTTCAGCATTTGTTTCGCCTCCAGTTTGCACACTGGTTCCATCAGAGACATTGGGACCATTTCCATCTTTGCCAAGCGGAGATACTATGTACTGGAGAAGCGACATTGATGATGGCCAGGCTGGCGTAGCCCTCAATTTTACCATAAGGATCAATGGAGATGTCAATTGTGGAGTGATGTCCGGAGTAAGAGTGGATGTCTGGCATTGCAACGCCCATGGATTTTATTCACACTATGCAACCGGAGGCACCAACAATGGACATAGTGGGTCAAATACCCCTTCCAACAATGCCAATCTCATTTATTGCAGAGGTACACAACTTACAGACAGTAATGGCGAGGTTAATTTTACAACTATCTTCCCGGGCTGGTATCCAGGTCGAACCTGTCATATCCATTTTGCAGTTTATACCGGAGGTATAGCCAACAGTTCCTCGGGTTGGATTTTAAACAGGGTATCCCAGTTTACTTTCCCTATTACCGAAAAAAATGTCCTGTATACTTCTCAGGTTCCCTACACTTTGTATGGTGCAGATCCTCTCCATCCCGATAATGACAATGTTTTTTCATCTCCGGCCGGTGCTTGGTCAACCTATCAATTAGGCAATTTGAACGGAAGTGGCTCTGGTCCTTATTCATCTTATTATGAAGCGGCGGTATCCGGAACAGGTGCATTGCCTCTGACCTTACTTGGTTTTAATGGATCTGCTTTTCACCAGGATGCTTTGCTTTGGTGGAAGACTGAATCAGAAGTTAATTTCAGTCACTTTGAAATTGAATACAGCGAAGATGGCGAAGATTTTGAATATGCAGGCAAGATATTGTCACAAGTGCAAAACCTGGAAAATACCCGGGAATATACCTTTATCGATAAGGATCGCCTATTGTATGGTCACGCCTACTATAGATTAAAAATTGTTGATTTGGATGGCACTTTTTTCTACTCTTCGATTATAGGCATCAAAACCAATTTTGACATCCAGGTTCACGCCTATCCTGTTCCTGCCACTAATTACCTCATGCTTTCACATCCAATCAATGAAGGCAAGGATAAAATTCTGGTGATGGACTCCATGGGTAAACCCATTGGCTTGGGTACGATAGAATTGGGTGCAAATCATTCGCAAATCGACATATCCCTCTGCGCACCTGGTTTGTACTACCTCATTTATGACCGACAAGGAATGAGTCAAACCATTAAGTTTGTAAAACATTAAATAATTATTAATTAACAATCAGAGAAAAATGAATAGGAAAGAATTTATACAGAGCGCCGGATGGGCGGGACTGGCTTTAAGCCTTCCCAAAATTTCAGGATCATCCCATAAAAAATGGCTTCTTCCTCCTGATACCTGTGTTTTGATTCCTACTGAAACTGCAGGGCCCTTCCCTTTGGACCTAACTGAAAACACAAAATTTTTCAGGAAAGATATAAGAGATGGAAAATCAGGTGTACAACTCAATATGAAATTGCGCATTGTAGGTGCCAACAATTGTGAACCCATGCAAAATGTGCGTGTAAATATTTGGCATTGCGATAAAGACGGGGTTTACTCAGGATACAATACAAATAATAACAATGGAGATGTTAATGCCATCAACTTTAGAGGCTATCAATTTACTGATGCCAATGGAGAGGTAGAGTTTATTACCATTTTCCCAGGCTGGTATTCGGGCAGAATTGCTCATATTCATTTTCAGGTAGCGGTGAGCAGTTCGTATTCTGCAGTATCACAACTTACCTGGGACATTGCAGCAAAAAATGCTGTATATGCTGCCAACTCGGGTATTTATACAAAGGGAGCAGACCCTCTTACCTATTCAACTGACAATATTTTTAACAATGGTTATACACAACAACTTGCAACACTAACCCCCAATACTGCAACTTCTGGTTACAACAGCTATCTTGAAGTAACAGTACAGGGAACTGGAACTACAGGTGTAGGTCACATCGAAAACGAAATTGCAAAAGTATTGGAATTGAAACAAAATTATCCCAACCCATTCAAAGATTCGACTTCGATTGCATTTGAATTAAAATACCCTTCACACACTTCATTGGAAATATGGGGTTTGCAAGGCAGAAAGGTAAAAACGGTAATCGAAGAGTTTAAGTATGCAGGAAGTTATGTGGAGTTAATCCGACTCAGTGATATAAATCTCACTCCCGCATCCTATGTTTACCAATTGGTCGTCAAGAACGAATTTGGTACTTTCAGGCTACCAAAAATGATGACGCACTATCAATAAAAGTTTGGTGAAAAGTTAGTTTTCAGGTTGAGATTCAGGTCAACTAACCGGATTTATAATTTTGTCCGGTTAGTTGCCTGATCTATTTCAACATACAATCGTCAATGCTATGAATCAAAATCAATCGTCATCTCCCTCTTCATGTGATTCACCACCATTGCCTGTCCCAACAACTGTATTGTCGCGAATTTCAGTGTGGCGAATCTCTCCACCAGTTGTTCCAGCTTGTTTGGCTGTATATAGCACAACCAGGGCAAGCATTAAAACCAAATATTTCATATACTGGCTCCATTGTTGTCGGAAATAGGAAGCCCAAAATGCAATAAGGGCAACCAAACCCAGTGCGTAGTTGGTAAAAGAAAATAATTCTGCAGCCTCTTCATGCCGGTGGATAAAGGCTTCATCTATGCCATTTAACCCTTCGATGGTTTCTTCGGCTCCCTCACCAGTTAAAAAGGCCGGAAGGGTAGCCAATGCCCCCACAACAAAAAGTAGATAAGCTGCTCTGCTATATTCAAGGTTTTTCGAAAATATGGCTATCATCAAAAGGATTAATCCAGCCATGGGTATGATGATAGGCAAATGATTTAACACCAGATGCCAGTGTGCTCCGTTCATTGTAATTGATTAAAAGTTTAATAAAATAAATCAAGTCGGGTGGAAACGAAACTCAGCCATTGGGAGGATGAAAAATATCTATTACGGCAGTATTTATTAGCCAGTGTTGTCTGCCCCATTGAATCTTATTGCTTGACTTATCAATAGTAGTTTCAAGTACGAAGGCTTCATTTAATATAGCCAGATCCAGGAAATGATACTGATTTCCATCCTTAAAAGGCAGATTCAAATCCTTCTGCCAATCTTCATCCGGCACCTGTTCCAGCTGGTAGTGGGTGTAAATAAAATCCACAAACGACCGGCCATCGCTATCTTCCATAAAGTGAATCCAAAGCATGGGCAGCTTAGTGAGTTCCCTTACCGGAGCCAATTGTAGTTGAAATAATATCAACAGCATCCATGCCAGACGATGGTGTAACATTTTCCAAATTTAAGTGCAATCGCAGGGACTTGTGGTGATATACATCACATTTGAACAACCAAAACCATTGATTAACAAATATTTAACTTCAAGAGAATTGTCCCTTAACATCAACAATATTTCCTATTTTTGCGTCTTATTCTAAAACATCTGCGTTGAGTAAAAAAGCTATTATTTTCACCACCGTGGTACTGGTATTGATTATTGACCAGTGGTCCAAATTTTGGATTAAGACCAACATGGAATATGGTGCCGGTTTTGACATCCTCGGTTTTTCATGGGCCAGAATTCAGTTTGTAGAAAATGAAGGTATGGCCTTTGGTTTGAGTTATGGCGGGGTAAACGGCAAATATGTCTTAAGTACCTTCCGCATCATCATGGCGGGGTTCCTGGGATACATCCTGTACAGTCTGTGGAAATCGGGAGAAAAAAAATCACTGCTATTTTCATTTAGTCTTATCGTAGCTGGAGCTGTAGGCAACATCATCGACTGTATCTTATATGGAATGATTTTTTCTGAATCACACTACCATGGCGGACTTGCACAACTTGTTCCATTTGGCACCGGATATGCACCTCTATTGCAGGGCAAGGTAGTGGATATGCTGTATTTCCCGATGGTTGATACCATCCTTCCCCAATGGTTGCCGATTTGGGGAGGTGAAAGATTTGAATTTTTCCGTCCGGTTTTCAACATTGCAGATTCCGCCATTACCACAGGTGTAGCCTCCATTATAATTTTTAATCGAAGTTTTTTTACTTCTGATTCAAAGAAAAACAAAACGGAGGAAACAAAGCAGGACACAGCTTCAACGCTGGATTCTACATTACCGGAACAAGAATAAATTACCCTTTAATCATCATGCGCCTTCTGCCTTCAAGGTGACCCAATTCGATTTGTAAGTATTCAAAGGGTTCAATAAATGGGAGCAACAAATCGGGCCATTCAATAAAACAGATGCTCCCTGACTCAAGGTATTCCATAATACCCGCTTCAAAAAATTCTTTTGCAGAATTGAGGCGATATAAATCCATGTGATAGATGGGTCCGAGGCTGGATTCGTAGTCATTGACCAATGCATAGGTGGGACTCGAAACTTCATCCGACACCTGTAGTTGTGAACAAATCTCCTTGATAAGTGTGGTCTTTCCGGCACCCACCTCTCCAATGAATAGCACTATGTTCCTTTGTTTCAATAGCTCTATTACCAGTGACGCCATTTCTGGTAATGCCGCCAAATCATATTCGAAGTTAGCAATTTCTTTCATGCTTCAATTTCCGCCGGATGCCAGAATATTTTGTCGAAATCCTGCACCTTGTCATTTATTACTACAATACCTTCAGCTTCCAATCGCTCCTGCATTGCAGTTGGAGAAGGAAACTGCATCTTGCCACTCAATTCACCCTTTCGGTTGATTACCCTGTGGGCGGGTACTGAATTGTCTTTGGGCAAATGGTTGAGTGCCCAACCAACCATCCTTGCAGATCCAAGAGCCAAATAATCAGCTATTGCACCATATGTGGTAACCCTGCCCTTGGGTATAAGGTTAGTAACATCGTATACCAAATCAAAATAGTGGTTGTTTTTCATCTTCAGTTATTCTATCACTACAATTCGCACTTGCTGGTTTTCGTTTTCTCCAACCAGCGTTGCATGATAAAGTCCAGGCAACAAATTGGTGGGTGACTCAAATAGCAAGCCCCATTCATTTAGCATAACCGCTTGCTGGCTCAGCAACCTGCCATTTATGTCAAACAGACTTAACAACATTTGTTTATTCAACTTCTGTCCTTCCCAACGGATCACAAATTTGCCAGAGCTTGGATTGGGGTAAACCACCATCTTGCCCTTATTGATTGATTCATGGATTCCAACATCACAGCGATAATCGATGTTGAAGCTTTGTTCTGTTTGATTGATGCCTGGGAAATAACTGACGAGGAAATAATATTTCTTGCCGGTAACGGTTTTAAACACCTTGCCTCCAAAGGCAAAATCGTGAACCGAAATACAATCATCATCCACTACCTTAAAAAAGGCACCAGGATTAGGACTGCCATTCAAAACAAGATCACTGCCATCGCCCGTAAAGGAATAATAAAGCTGTACAAACTGGTTGTTGCTGCCACAAGTGTTTAAAAGGTTAATCTTTGCATCGGTATAGTCAATGAGGTAATCTCCACATACCAGGGGCAAGGCAAATTCTTTGGTGGTGTGGTGGTACCCTTCCTCACATTCCATCTGCATGCGAAGTCGTTTATTGCTGGGCTGTGCAGCCGTACCTAAACCAAGATAGTACGTTTTATCAACAACCGTGCTAAAAGAAAATTCTGTGGCGAGGCTGGCGTAAAATTCGTTGACATAAAAACAGGGCTGACTACAGCCATCGGTAAACACTACAGAGCCATCTACATCCGGTATAATGAATTTGAGGGTTCGGATGTTGCCATCACCAACAAATGTATACCAGATTTTATCTCTATGGTCAAAGTCACAACCAGCATTTACCTCAACATCTTCTGTAAAATTATCATTGCGCACTGCAACCAGTTGACCACAGCTGAGTGGAGAAGCTCCAAAACACTCATCATTGGGTGTTGGGTTCAAAAACTTCACTTTCACTTTCTGTCCATCGGCCTGAAGTGCACCCTCGCTGCTCAACAAAAGATAATAGTATTTACTTTCCTGGGTTTTTTGTTCCCATTGATCACCAGGTGCGAGACTTTGCTGGTAAAAACATTGTAATGTGCCACATTCACCTGCAAAAAGTTTGATGTCCAAAACATAAGCCGAAGTATTGGTGAGCACAATGTTTTTACCGTCACCCTGCCATTGGTACCACTCGCCATAGGGAGCAACCCATTCACAACCCCTGATGGTATCTGCTGTCATGCCAGATGGTTGCAATACATATTCTCCGTCGGTTAATATTTGTGCTCCACCACAAGTATCTCTGGGTGGGCTGTCAAAACAGTTTACATCAAAATTTAGTTCGCCGGGATAAAACAAATCATCACTGTACATACCAATGTAGTAATTGATGCCCGTTTCAGCCAACCAGCGGTAAGAAGGCAAATTGCCTGATCCTATGG
>CALMWS010000326.1 GCA_937870795.1 uncultured Bacteroidota bacterium
AAAAACTTTATCAAATCATCACAGAAAGCATACAAAGCCATGCGCATCATTGACGAGATCAATCGGGGAGAACTCAAAATCACAGTATTCAAAATGAATGATCGGCTGAGTGTAAAATTCGAAAGGGAACTTTCTGAAATTATTTACAAATTCAGAGATGGCAGTGGCTTTGATGAAAAAAGCTACCGCAGCTTTCTGAGTGAATCTTTACTCATGAAAGTTGAAGCCCTTTTGTACAATGCCAATATTTTGAAAAACGAAACACTGGGAGCTTTGCAGTCCCCTGACGATGGCTTGCCTATGATTCTCTAATCAAATCTCTTTATTACCAAATAACCAGTGGCAGGTAGCTGGGACTGACATTGGTACCAGAAAGTTTAACCACGTAGTATCCTGCATTTAGTTTGCCACTCAGTTCTTGCCAGTGGTGCTGAATACCTCTTGACAATGATTGCTGCAAAACATTTTTCCCTCCGGCGTCGATGATGCTGAGTTGGTTGTACATAGCCAGGTTGCTGCCTGATATTGTAAAACTGTTCTGAGCAGGGTTGGGATACAGCACCAGCGGTGTTTCGGTTTCATTATGAGTAGAAACTACTTCCAGAATTTCCACACAGTAGTCTTCTGCCTCACCAAATTCAGCGGGACTATCGCAAGCCATGGAAGCCTCACGGTATGCCATGGTGATCCGCATGCGGGTAAAACCAAGCGCTGCATCTACCGGAACTAAAATAGTATCCGTGAATGCATTTTTATCGGCTTTTCTCGATTGGGTAAACCTTTCTTCTTCCGAAAAATCACCATCCTGGTTCCAATCTATGTATGCCGTAAAATATTCTGAGTATCCCGCTGCAGAAAAGCCAGGAGTAAAGGTAAAGACCACTGAATCTGCCCTATGGAGACCCGGGATAAAGGCTCCCAGGTGATTGCCATAGCCTTTGGTATCTTGCCCCGATGCATACGTTTCATCACCTACTCCTATGCTCTCTATCCATTCTGAATCGTTTTGGAGAACTGCCGGGCTGCAATAAGACTGGGCAGTGCAATTGCCGCATGGAGCTGCCAAAAATACTGTACCCGAAGCAGGAGAATACACGTCAAATTGCTGGCAATATGCGGTGTATCTTGCTTCATATTGACTGCATTCCTCCAGATTTGAGTAACGAATGGTATTTTCAAACTGAAGCGTATCCCATTGATTACTGCCTTTTTTTCTGATTTCAATTTGTAGCATCTTTTGAACCCCTGCCGTAAAGATGAAAGCGCTGTCGATGGCAGCAACTTCAACATCGGCAGGTGCATAACAACAACCTTCGGTACTAAAAAACCTTAGAGACGACCAAGCGAGGGTGGAACCGCTGCATTGGTAGCCCAGTTGGTATTCGTAACCAGTACATCTGTCCAGATTTTCCACCAACACTTCATTTTGGGAAGCAGCAGGTAGTGTGATCCAATCGTCGGCTCCTTCTTTTCTATATCTGAGTTGTGCTTCTCCTCCAGAAGAAAGCCAGGAAAAAGCCACGTTGGTGTAATCAATAATATGGTCTTCTATGACCACTGGTACCTGACAGCTGCCACATCTTGAAAGCAAGGTTTCCGCTGCTTTGCCCAGATTGAGTTTGCCTGATGAAGTAGTAATATCCTGCAAAGAGGCATTTTCTGTGGTAGTGTTGAGTACAATGTCCCTTACATAGAGTGCTGCCGCCCTGGGATCGGATTTCAACAAATTGGCAAGGTCGGCACAGGGCACCGAATACATCAATGCTACGGCGCCGGCAACGTGGGGTGTTGCCCCGGATGTACCCCCAAAGCCGGAATAACGATTGTTGGTGGCAACCGTATAGGCTTCACTGCCATAAGCACCTATATCAACAGATTTTCTTCCAAAACCGGCGGCATTCACCTTATTGTCGTTTTTATCCAGATTGGTTACAGCGATCAAAAAATCACTGGCACAACCGGTGGGCAAGTCGCCCTCTACGTCTACATTTAAATTGACATTGGCGGTTGCTCCCATTGACAGGATGCCTACTGTGCCCAGGGAATCGTACATGGCGCACCAAAGTGTGGCCTCATCCGCCTGGCCCCTGTCAATACCCCAACTTGAGTTGGTGGCTACCACAAAAGCGCCCTTTGCACCCTGCGTTTCGTTGTATAGCTTGCGCATCTTGTAAGCATAGGCATAAGCCGCCAACGCATTGGCTTCATTGGCCGAGCCATATTTGATGGGCATGAGTTTGACCTCCCAGTTGACCCCAGCCACGCCCCTTCGATTATCGCCTCTGGCTCCTATTATACCAGCTACCGGAGTACCATGGCTGCCGCCGGAGGTAATCTCTCCGCTGTTTTTCCCTACGTTCCAACCGTGAATATCATCTATGTAGCCATTGTTGTCATTGTCAATGCTATCGCCTTCAATTTCCATGTGATTGGTCCAGAGATTGGGGGCTATGTCTTCGTGTTCTATGTCGAGGCCGTCATCCACTACTGCAACCACGATGGTATCACCGTTGGGAGTGAGGCCGCCCGTGGTGATGTTCCAGGCAGGTTCGGCATTGATATCTGCCCCGGGCTTACCTCCATTGCTGCCTGTGTTTTTGTACTGCCATTGGCGGTTGTACAAACTATCAGAAGGAGATTTTCTTAGCGTAAGGGGTCTGTTTTCTGAAAGCGTAATGACATGGGTTTCCGGGTCGAGGTCTTTGTAAAAACTCCTGGCCGACCTGGCGGTTTCAGCTGTTTCGATCAGCCAGAGATTCAAGGGTTCGTCACAAATTTGACGACACGTATAGGTGTTGCCCGGCAAAGATGCAAATCGTTGACTTGCATCCATTTTTTTACCTTTTTCCAGGTGTACGATGAAAGAGGTTTTTGTTCTTACCTCTTCCTGCGCCCGTAGGGTAAAACCAATGAGGATAAAAGAGAGGGTAAAAAATAAACGCGTGTATTTTTTTGTAATCATGGTTACATGGTTATTGCAAGTTAATTTTATAAGGAAACTCTCCCGGGTAGTTTTCATAAAACCCATCCAGGTTGAGCTCACTCCCTGCTGATTTGAGGGCATCCAATACATCGTTGACGGTACGTACTACTTTGTTGTTGGCTTTGGTAATGATGTATCCGGGTTCAATGCGGGCTTCATCCACGCGTGAAGATCGGTATACCGTTACTACTTTGACGCCATGGCTCTTGTTTCTTGATTTTTCATAAGAATCGAGGTCTCTCAACTCAAAGCCCAATTCTACCAGTGACTTGTCTTTGCGTACAGCAACGAGATCTGTTGAATTGAGTTGATTTCGTAGTGTAGCAGTGGTAGTGGCTTTTTTGCCATCTCTGATATAGTCAATACTTACCTTATCACCGGGCCTGTAGATGCCTATGTTTTCCATAAACTGGGGCAGGCTGGCTATGGACTTACCATTGAGCCGGGTGATTACATCACCACTTTTTAAGCCGGCATCAAAGGCTGCACCATTGCGGGTAACTACAGCTATGTAAACACCGGCCACTTCAGGGATTTGCAATTTCCTGGCGCGCATATCATCGATGTTTTCGATTTCAACACCCAACCAGCCTCTTTGAACGAAGCCAAATTGTTTGATGTCGTTGACCACCTTTTTTGCCAAATTTGCTGGTACGGCAAAAGAAAAACCTTCGTAATTGCCACTGAGGGTCATTATAGCGGTATTGATGCCCACCAATTCTCCGCTGGTATTGACCAAAGCGCCTCCGCTGTTGCCAGGATTTACAGCAGCATCGGTTTGAATAAATGATTCGATGCCCTGGTTTTCCAAAATATTGATGTTGCGCCCTTTGGCACTGACAATGCCTGCTGTTACGGTTGACTGGAGTCTGAATGGATTGCCTACTGCCATTACCCATTCACCAACCTGGAGGCTGTCGGAATTGCCAAAAACCAAAAAGCGAAGGTTTTCCGCTTCTATTTTTAACAAAGCCAGATCCGTATTGGGATCGTTGCCCACAACCTGAGCCTTGTATTCCCGATTATCGTTGAGCATTACGTCTACTTCATCCGCATCTTTGACCACGTGGTGGTTGGTGACAATGTAGCCATCGGGACTGACAATGACGCCACTGCCGGTTTCAGAGGAGCGGGCCTCCCCTCCCAGAACGCTTTCATCCATGTGGATAAGAGACCTAATAAAAACAACGGCTTGTTGTGATGTCCTGGCTGCCTCAATAAAGTCCGTGGGTGCAGAAGAGGTAAAGAGACGGTTCATTTTGCCTGAAAACAGCAATTGGTGTTCTGCTGCCAGCACTGCCTTGCGTGATTCCTCCAGATAGGTCTTTTGAATGGGATTGATAAAGCCGGCGTAAATGGCCACGCCAAGCATTGCGCTTGACACACAAAGAGCAGCGTAAAACAAGGTCTGTTTCCAAACTGGTTTCAAATGAGACGATTTTTCAGATTTGACGATAAATATAGGACAATTGTTTAGTATAACTTCACATTTCTTGCCAGGGTTCCCCAAATTGCTGCCAATACCAGAATAAGGCAAAATGCAATGCTGAGGTCAAAAGCCCGGCTGATAAAACCAATGATTACAGGGCCGATCAGAAAACCAATCATTCCAAACGAGTTGAGTATGGCCAAGCCCTGGCCATTGCCATAACCCGGTATTCGTGCCGAGCTGCCGTAAAGAATGGGAGATGAGAATGAAACTCCATATCCCACCAACGCAAAGCCCAGAATGCTTATTATGGTAATGGGGAAAACTATTGCCAGCAAAAGTCCGGAAAACACCATCACCGCACCCATCAACAGCACATTTCTGGGTCCCAACAAAGGCACAATGCCATCTCCCATCAACCTGCCAAGCGCCATGCAAAACGAATAAGCTGCCAGTCCCCAGCCAATGAAATAAGCATTGGTTTGCACCACTTCTTTCATATAAACCGCTGTCCAATCTGCCATGGTGCCCTCAGTGAAATTGCTACAAACGCTCAAAACCACCATCCAGAATATTTCTTTTTTGATACCCTGAGGTTTGACATCCTTACTCCTTTCCTCTTTGGAATCCAAGCCCAAAACAGGGGCTTGATGGATCGAAAAAATGGAACTTCTGGCCCACAATGCCATTAAAATGCCTATGCTTGCTAAAAAAATCATGTGATGGCCCGGATTAATCTTCCAGCCATAACTAAAGCTTGCAATCAAACTGCCCGACATGAGTCCCAGGCTAAAAAGACCGTGAGATGTAGACATGGTGTGTATGCCTTCGTTTACTTCAATCACAGAAGTACAGGTGTTCATGGCAACATTTAGTACGGCTATGGCCATGCCGGTAAGAC
>CALMWS010000327.1 GCA_937870795.1 uncultured Bacteroidota bacterium
GTATCACCAAAACACAGGACTTTATTGCCATCAATGCCGGGTGCCAAAGGTCTCGCATCAACAGTTACAAATTTAACTTCAAATGAAGTAGAAAAGCAGTCTCCTTTCTTTACCAGGCAATGGTAGTTGCCCTCGCCTCCTTCTGTAACATTATTGATGACAAATTTGGGTGCTGTGGTCTGAAAAATGCCAGTGGGTGTGTGCCACTCATACAAATCTGCAATGGCGGCAGTGGTGAGTACCAGGCTGTCTCCTTCACATACCCTGGAAGGCACCAGTAGTGTGGCCGCCGCTGGGATCAACTGAATGTTGATGGTATTGGTATCGGGTTCTGAAGGACAATTTCTATAGTAAACTGTCAATATGTAGCTACCATTCACTACAGGGCTCGCATTGGCAATTCTTGCGTTGGCTATCTTTTGATCAAAGCCATTGGGACCTTTCCACACATATTCATAATTACCGGGTGGAAAAATGCTGGGAGAAAATACAATATCGGTTTTCCCGTCCATACAGAGGGTACTTGTATTGCTAAGTGCGGTTATTACCGGTGCTGTATTTACTTCAACCGATGTAGATGTCACATTGAAACAACCTGTTGTAGTGGTAATGGTAACAAAATAATCTCCAGATTTGGCTAGTGCTTTTACAAACTGTCCGATGTCTTTAAAGCCCCCGGGACCTTCCCACATGTAGGTACTATTGGGTACAAATGTGGCACTGAGATCTATGGTATCTCCTGCACAGGCAGGACCGCTGTTGCTGGCTCCGATTACGGTTAAATTGTCGATGCTGATAAATTTGCCAGCAGATGTGTCAGAAGGACAGCCATTGGACTCAACAATAACTTGCCACAATCCAGTAGCACTGTTAGATACGTTGAGAATCTCCAGTGAATTGTCATTTGTTACTCTAAATTTTACGCCATCTTTGTACCAAGTATATTTTTCCTGTAATGGCAGGTTATTTACCACGAGTGAAAAAGTACTGCCTTCACAATAAATGCTTTCTCCCGTTATTTCAGGTGTGGGAGGGGTAGGCAGTACAATTACATTGGTAGTAGCGGTATCTGAACTGCAATTCTCAACATTGATTACCAATTGGTATTTGCCCTGTTTTGATGTTTGTACATTGGTGATGTTGGCTGGGTTGGCCAAAGTGCTTACAAAGCCATCCGGGCCTGTCCAGCTATATAGATAACCCTGACCCGTTGTGGTAGTTCCCAACTGAATGGTACCTCCTTCGCATACATTTTCAAAGGTAGACAACAGGGTTACAATGGGTTTTTTGTAGATGGTCAATCTTTTGGTAGGACTTGGGTTGGAGGTGCAACTTTGACTGAGCGCAATTACGTAGTAATTGTGTATACCAGAGGCAGGCTGAATATTAATTTCAGGACTTGTTGTGTTGCCAATCAATATGCCGTTGGGTGGAAAGCCCTCATACCATTCATATCTGATGT
>CALMWS010000328.1 GCA_937870795.1 uncultured Bacteroidota bacterium
AATTACCCAGGTACAAGGGATGTCTTACCGTGCTATAAATCCCGGTAGTATTTAAACTGTCTGCCACCTGCATAGCTGTATTTCTGCCGGAGGTGTTGGCGGGCGTAAAACCTACTGTAAGCATGCGAATAATAAATCCAATTAAACACAGCACAACAGCTACCATTTCAGGGAAATTGATGCCGGCATGCCCAAACCAGCTTGGAAATTTTGATATACTGGAAGCAGTGGCTATAAAGGCAAATGGAAGCAAGAGCAGGGGAATGTAACTTCTGTTTTTAAAAAATACATTTCCCTGAGAAAGTAATTGATCAGCAATTTTCATTTAAATAGATTTTGCAGTTTGGGTGGCTACTTTTCTCCAGGAGATATAACCTGCCCAGGCCATTAGTAAAAATACAACATACATAAGCGTAAAAAGCATAAATCCTTTAAAAAAATTGAGGGGGATGGCAACCATATTGGAAACGATCCAGGCCAGCCAGTTTTCTACTTTGCGCAAGGCCATCCACCACATGGCAGTTGCCGCAGTGGCGGAAACCAGCGAATCCAGAATAGGCGTATTGCTGTTGGTATAAAAGTGCAACAGCGCCCAAATGGCGGCCCACGAAACGGCAAACAACAACAAGCCATTGGTCAGTTCTTTTTTGGAACACCATGCAATTGGAAAAAGGAGAGCCTCTTCTTTTTTTCGTGTCCATTGGTACCAGCCAAAAATACTCATGGCTAAGTAGTATAAATTCAATACACCATCTGCATACAGAGGGGGTTGCGCCAAAAAGAAATAAATCCAGGCTGCTAAGACCACCCCCACAATGCCGGTTGGATAGACCCAAATGTTGTTTTTTCTGGCGTACCATACACTGGCGAGTTGTGTCAGGGTTGATACCCACTCCTGCCATCTGGTAGCCAAAAGGTCATTTAGAAATTTTTGTATTGCCTCGTTGATACTCATAATGCTGATAATCAGTCAATTATTTAATTTTTTATCGATGAAAGAGCAATTTTTGTCGAAAATAACAACTAATTCAGTCAAAAAAGTAAACATTTGCACGGAAACTGTCGTTACTGAAATAGTTTCCACAGTTTAACTAACAAAATTTAATTTGGACGTCAAAAACAGAATATTACAATGTGCGGAGGACCTGTCACGGAAGATAGGTTTCAGGGCGGTTACCATGGATCAACTATCCTCTCAAATGGGCATTTCCAAAAAAACCATTTATCAGTTTTTTACGGATAAAGACGAATTGGTAGATGCCATTATGGAGACCGAAATCAGCAAACGACAACAGGATTGCGCCGTCCTGCATGAGGAAGCGGAAAATGCCATTCATGAAATTTTTATGACCATGGAAATGCTGACTGAAGATTTTCAGGACATCAACCCCATTGTCATCCATGACCTGAGAAAATTTCACCCTGCAACGTTTGATAAATTTGAGCGGCACAAAAATGAATTTCTGTATCAGGTAATCAGCAAAAATCTTTTGAGAGGAAAAGAAGAAGGTTTGTACAGGGCAGAAATAGATGTGGACGTACTCACTCGATTGAGGTTGGAAACGGCTATGATGGTTTTTGATCAGGATATCTTCCCCTCAGAAAAATACGATATTTTGAGAGTGACCAATGCCATTATGGATCACTTCCTTCATGGTGTTGTCACCCAAAAAGGACTGCAAATCATTGAAAAATATAAAAAAGAAACAATCAACAAATATGGGTAAAACTATTAAACTTACATTGCTGATCTCGTTCTTCGCCCAGCTTGCATTTGCTCAGCAAATCAGGAACCTGTCGGTCGAAGAGGCTGTGACCACTGCGTTGGCCAATGTGGAGGAGATCAAAAACTTAAAACTGGATGAGGAAATCCAGGTGCAGAAAAACAAAGAAGTCATTGGTTTAACAATGCCGCAGGTTGCCTTTTCTGCCCAGGGTAGTTATTACCTCTACACACCCCAGGTTCAGTTTCCTTCATCGGATCTTTCGATCTATGAAGTATTGTCGAGAGAAGGTGTAAAAGACGGAAACGGCAATCCCATTTCAACGCAGAATTCAACCTTCAGTCTGCAGGCACTGAGCTTTTTTGCCCCCCTCAATGTCAATGCAGGGGTATCGGTGAATCAACTTTTATTTCAGCCCGATGTATTCATCGCTTTTCAGGCGCGCCAGGGTGTTTTGGAACTGGCAAGGGGTAATGTAGCCGTTGCCGAAGACAAAGTAAAAGAGCAGGTACACAAAGCTTATTACTCGGTTTTGATCGCAGAGAAACAAAAGAAAGTTCTGGTAGAGACCCTTCAACGATTGGTAAAACTTCAATCGGATATGGGAGAAATGTTCAACAAAGGCTTTGCAGAAAAACTGGACATCGAAAAGATTCAGGTGACCGTCAACAATACGCAGACAGCCCTCAACCAGTTGAACAATGGCCTGGGCATCAGTTATGGTTTTTTGAAATCTACCATCGGCGTACCACAAAAGGATTCTTTGGTCCTGGCTACAGAATTGGATGACAAAGAACTTCAAATGCTGGCCATCGCTCAGAATGATAATTTCGATTACAACCAGCGCAATGAAGTAGCCTTGTTGAATACAGCACACAAATTGCAGGCTCTCGATCTTAAGCGTTATAAAATGGCGTATATCCCCACCGCTGCTGCCTTTTTTCAGTACCAGCGCAACGGACAGAGAAACGCCAAACTCAGTCCTGAAGACCCCTGGTTTTTTTATTCCACCAGTTTGGTGGGCATCAGTATCAATGCCTCTCTTTTTGATGGATTCCAGCGCAAACGCAAAGTGGAGCAGGCCAAGCTTGGTCTGAGCAAAGTTGATAACAACCTGAGCATGGTCAAGCGCATGATTGATCTCGAGCAGGATGTTGCCAAAAAATCGCTCAACAACGCTTTGTTGAATCTCGATGTACAGCAACGCAATATGGCATTGGCAAAATCTGTCTTTGATGCAACGAAGAAAAAATACGAGGCAGGCTTGGGTTCAAGCTTTGAATTATTACAAGCTGACACCGAATTGCAGCGTTCACAGGGTAATTATTTTCAAGCTCTTTACGACGGCTATGTTGCCAAAACGGCATTCTTAAAATCAATTGGTAAACTTTAAAAAAGACAATCACAACATCATGAGAACAATATTATTTCTCCTGGGCTTTGCAGCCCTTCTTTCCTGCGGCAGCAATGAGGCAACCACAGCAGGCGCCGGCATTGAGGCCAAAGTAAAGGAACTGGCAGACCTCAAGAACCAACAAAAAGAAATTGCCGCTAAGGTTGCTGCGGTAGAGGCAGAACTGATCAAACTGGATCCTTCCAGGGCCATCAAAGCCAAACTCGTTTCTACTGCTGAATTGACACCTCAGGGCTTTGAACACTACATCAATTTGCAGGGTAGTGTACAGTCTGAAAATGTTTCTTACGTGGCACCCCGCAATGGTATGGGTAGTTATGTAAAAAATATCTATATCAAAGAGGGGCAGTCGGTTAAAAAAGGACAGCTCATTCTAAAACTAGATGATCAGGTTTTAAAACAAAGCATCGAAGCCACCAAAACGCAATTGGCATTTGCCAAAAATGTTTACGAGCGAACAAAAGCACTTTGGGATCAGAAAATTGGTACCGAAGTTCAATTGCTTTCTGCAAAAAACAATGTGGAGGCACTGGAGAGCCAAATAGCCGTTCAGGAAGAGCAACTGAAAACTTTCAATGTTTATGCCGATCAAAATGGCATTGCAGATGTGGTTAATATCAAGGTAGGAGAACTATTCACAGGCATGTCGGTTACAGGCCCCCAAATTCAGATCGTCAACAACAGCGAACTAAAAGTAAAAGTTGATATCCCGGAAAACTATGCTGCAGAAGTAAGGCAGGGTGCCAAAGTGGTAATCGATATCCCGGCCCTGGGCAAAACCTTCAACTCTACAATTTCCAGAATCAGCCAGTCTGTCAATAATAGTTCCAGAGGGTTTACTGCTGAATGCAGAATTCCGGCTTCTGCCAATGCTAAACCCAATATGGGAGCATCGGTAAAAATTCTCAATCACAGCAACAGCAAAGCCATTGTGGTACCTGTCAACATCGTACAGAGCGATGAAAAAGGTAAATATGTATACGTTATGGTAGCCGGAAAAAATGGTAAGATGACCACCCATAAAAAGACCGTTACGGTTGGAGAATTGTATGGGGATGAAGTTGAAATTCTTTCCGGTTTAACCGTTGGCGATAAACTTATCATTCAGGGATATCAAAACCTGTATGAAGGTCAGACCGTGGCAGAAAAAAACTAAGACCGCATCCTTTCTAAAACCTTAAAACTTTAAAAAAGTGTCGAATCCATTAAAATATGTAGCACATAAGGTGAAAGAGTTTTGGCCTACCAGTTGGGCGGTCGACAATCGTACTGCGATTTACATCATCACCATGATTATTACCGCGTACGGACTTTATACCTTCAATGCACTGCCCAAGGAGCAGTTTCCCGATATCGTAGTGCCTACCATATCCGTAACAACGGTTTATGTAGGTAACTCACCCAAAGACATTGAAAACCTTGTCACGCGACCCATTGAAAAACAAATTAAAGGTATATCCGGTGCTAAGGTCAATAAAGTCAGTTCCATTTCTCAGACCGATTTCAGCCTTATCATCGTTGAGTTTGATACCGACATCACACCGGAAATAGCCAAACAAAAGGTAAAGGATGCAGTAGATAAGGCCAAAACCGATCTGCCCGCCGATCTTACCCAGCTGCCCAACGTGCAGGAGTTCGCTTTCAGTGATATGCCCATCATGTATGTCAACCTAAGTGGTGACTACGATGGAATCAAACTCAAAGAGTATGCTGAAAAACTGCAGGATCGTTTCGAGTCTTTATCTGAAGTTACCCGTGCAGAAATCGTGGGCGCTCCGGAAAGAGAAATTCAGATCAATGTGGACCCTTTAAAAATGGAAAGGGCCATGCTCAGCTTTGACGATATTGCCAATGCCGTAGCCTATGAGAATATGGACATCAGCGGTGGCCAGATCGAAGTAGGGGAGATGAACCGATCCCTGCGATTGAAAGGGCAATTTCACAACGCACTGGCGCTCAATCAGCTCATCGTTAAAACACCCAATGCGGGTTCTGTAAGACTTTCTGATGTAGCCACCATCATTGATACGGTGAAACAAAAGGAAAGTTATGCCAGACTGGACGGTAAAAACGTAATCACGCTTAATATCGTAAAACGGGCCGGTGAAAACCTCATTGAGTGTGCGGCTAAGGTGAAAGACATTGTTGAGGAAATGAAAGGCCATGAATTGCCCAATGACCTCAACATTGTTATTACCGGGGATCAATCCAAGCAGGCCGCTACATCATTTCACGAACTGGTCAACACCATTGTCATTGGCTTTATTCTCGTTTTGGTCATCCTCATGTTTTTTATGGGCGTTGTCAATGCGTTTTTCGTAGCCTTGAGTGTTCCTTTGAGTGTCTTCGTGGCCTTCCTGTTTTTGCCTGCTGCCGATTTCATTGTGGGTACAGATGTAACCCTCAATTTTATCGTTTTATTTGCCCTTTTGTTTGGCTTGGGTATCATTGTGGACGATGCCATCGTGGTCATCGAAAATACACACCGGATCTATGACAATGGAAAAGTACCCATCGTAAAGGCTGCCAAAGCCGCTGCCGGAGAGGTATTTATTCCGGTATTGGCGGGTACGGCTACTACCATTGCTCCTTTCTTTCCGTTGTTGTTCTGGAAAGGCATCATAGGTAAATTTATGATATACCTGCCTACGATGTTGATCTTTACCTTATTTGCTTCCTTAATCGTGGCATTTATCATCAACCCTGTATTTGCAGTCAGTTCGATGAAGCCGGAGGGAAGAGAGTACGAACCCCCCAAAAATGAAATATTCAAAAAATGGTGGTTCTATGCTTTCTTTGTGTTGGGTATTTTAGCCCATGTGGCAGGGGCTCCGGGCTTTGGCAATTTTCTCATTTTGTTGCCGGTATTGGGTATTGTAAATTCTTATTTTTTACAGGATGTCATCTACTATTTCCAGGAACGAATTTTACCGCGTTTGATGGATAGTTATGAAAAACTGTTGCACTGGTTGTTGAAAGGCTGGAGACCTGTATACATGTTTATTGCCGTATTTTTCTTGTTTATATTTTCATTGTTTGCGCTGATTGCCAGAAAGCCGGATTTTCCGTTCTTCCCCAGCGGGCAGCCCAATTTTATCTATGTTTACCTGAAGATGCCGGTAGGTACCAAAGCTGAGGAGACAGACCGTGTTTTAAGACAGCTGGAGACCAAAGTTTACCAATCATTGGCTTCTCTTAAACCGGGTGAGCCGGGATCCATTGTGGAAAGTATCATTTCCAACGTGGCTCTGAATGCCAATAACCCTATGGACAACAATCGTAGTGTACAGTCTAACCTGGGTCGTATTCAGGTTTCTTTTGTAGAATTTGCCAAAAGACCCTATCAGCCTACGCTTCCCTACCTGGATAGCGTGCGTATGATGGTAAAAGACATACCGGGAGCACAGGTAACGGTTGAGCAGGAAGGAGGTGGACCTCCAACCGATCCTCCGGTCAACATCGAAGTTTATGGAGATGACTTTGATGCCAATGCCAAGGTAGCTACCGATCTGTACAATTTCCTCGACACCAACCGCGTGGAAGGTATTGAAAACCTGGCCATGGATACCGACCTCAACAATCCGGAAGTTTCCATCACAGTGAATAAAGAAAGGGCTGCCATCGAAGGAGTAAGTACAGCTCAGGTAGGTATGGCCATCAGGACTGCTCTTTTTGGTAGAGAAGTGAGCAAACTTAAATCGGGCGAAGATGAATACAAAATACAACTTCGTTATGATCAGGTTAAGCGCAATGATATTCAAAACCTTATCAATATGCGCATTACTTTCCGCGATTTCAATACGGGTAGAATAAAGCAGGTGCCCATAAGTGCTGTAGCCAAGTTCGACTTTACCAGCAGTACGGGTGGTATCAAGCGTAAAAATAATAAGCGTACCATCCAATTGCAGTCCAATGTGACCGACCTTACGGCTGTGGCTTCCATCAACCAGGAATTGAAAGAAAAGATCAACCAGTTCCAAAGTACGTATTCCATGCCGGATGGGGTATCCATTCGCCAGACGGGTGAAAGCGAACAACAGCAGGAAACCAATGCATTTTTGGGTAAAGCGTTTATCATTTCTTTGGGAATGATCTTCCTGATCTTAGTTTTGCAATTCAACTCAGTGAGCAAGCCATTTATCGTATTGACCGAAATCTTTTTCTCCGTCATTGGGGTGTTCCTGGGCTTTGCCATTACCGGTATGACTATGCCAACCATCATGGTATTGGTAGGTGTCATTGGTTTGGCGGGTATTGTAATCAAAAATGGTATTTTGCTTTTGGAATTTACGGACGAACTTCGTTCCAGAGGCTTTAAAACCCGTGAGGCGGCGATCCAGGCCGGTAAAATCAGGATTATTCCGGTATTGCTAACGGCTGTAGCCACTATTTTGGGCTTGTTTCCGTTGGCCATTGGCTTCAATATTGATTTTGGTTCATTGTTTACCCATCTGGATCCCAAAATATTTATTGGCGGTGACAGTGTTGTATTCTGGGGCCCATTGGCGTGGACCATCATCTTCGGACTTATCTTCTCTTTCTTTCTTACATTGCTCATGATACCAAGCATGTATATCATTTCTGAACGACTGAGAAGACCTATGGTAAAATTCTATGGCACAAAATTCATTGCCTTACTGGGCTTCCTCGGACCTCTGTTTTTCATTTTTGCAGGTATCATGTACCTTGTAAGATGGTTGACGGGTAAAAAGGTTTGGAACGGCACCTATAGGAGCTGGGTTTAAGATTGTTTATGCATTAGATAAAAAGAGACCTGTGATCTTCACAGGTCTCTTTTTTTTATATCTTTTTGTCAGCAGTTGGCGAAAAAAAATTACCATCAGATTATTGTAAAACAGTGTTAAAATCTTCTTATCGTATGGCTTTATCTCTATAAAATCGGGTTTTTGTATTATCATTGTACTTCTCTGAGGGTTACATCAAATGCTCAAATCTGTCCCCCATTGGACGCAATCCGAAAAGATTTGCACCAGAGATAAAACAGCGGTGATTCAATTTCATCCTGAAGATTTTAGAAATAACAAACAGTAGAAGATGGAGAATGTGATGACTATTGCTTTTTGGTGGCTTACCGCAGCTTTTATATTGGGTCTGATTGCAAGGTTATTCAAACTGCCTGCATTGATAGGTTTTCTGGTAGCCGGCATGTTGGTTGAAGCGCTTAATATTGATCATTCCAACATGGATGAGCTCATTGAAGTAATAGCCGATCTCGGTGTTATGTTGTTGTTGTTTACCATTGGATTAAAAATTAAATTGAACAACATCCTGCGGAAGGAGATTCTTTTTACTTCCGGTCTCAATATGCTGGTAGTAACTATTGTCACAGCTTCGATTGTATTTTTACTCTCATTTTCTTCGCTTCGTCTTTTTGCCGGCTTAAGTTTACAGTCATGTCTCTTGATAGGCTTTTCACTGAGTTTTTCGAGCACAGTATTCGTGGTTAAAATTTTGGAAGAACGGGGAGAACTTTCCTCTTTTCATGGTAAAAATGCCATCTCAATTTTGGTGATTCAGGATATTTTTGCCGTTGTTTTTATGACCCTTGTTTCAGATAAAACCCCTTCCATTTGGGCACTATTGATTCCTGCCTATCTCTGGGTGGTAAGATATCCCCTTTATTTTTTGCTTTCGAGATCCGGACACGGCGAATTGCTGACGGTTTTTGGTTTTTTTGCCACCTTCATTACAGGTGCCTATGCCTTTGAGCTGGTAGGGCTTAAACCTGATCTCGGTGCCTTGTTGGCAGGTATGTTGCTGGTTAAACACCGCAAAGCCGATGAATTGTATGACCGTATGATGGGGTACAAAGATTTTTTCCTGATCGCCTTTTTTATTTATGTGGGCCTTACCGGCAAACTCAACTGGAATGTCGTACTGGCAACCCTGGTTTTATTCCCGCTTATGTTTTTCAAAGGTGCCATTTTTATGTCTTTGTTTTCCAGATTCAAAATCAGGGCGCGTACAGCTTACCTTACATCGCTCAGCCTTAGTAATTTCAGTGAGTTTGCATTGATAACAGGTTTGATAGGCTATAAGGCCGGGTGGGTGCCACTCGATTGGATCACGGTTTTTGCCCTTTTGATGACGCTTTCTTTTTTAGTATCATCTCCTTTCAATGCCAAAGCCCATGAAATATTTGACAAATACAGAAACAAACTTTTGGCTCTCAACACCGGGGGCATGTATATTGATGAAGAACCCAAATCCATTGGCGACGCCCAATATATGGTGGTTGGGTATGGTAGCATCGGCAGACCGGCATACCATTATCTAAAGGATGAGCTTGGACTCAACACCATTGCCATTGACTATAACCACGAAGTGGTGAAAAAACACAAGACGAGCGGGATCAACATCAATTGGGGGGATAGCAGCAATAGTATTTTTTGGGACACGCTTGACTTATCCCATCTCAAGCTGGTTTTTCTTGCGGTCAGTTCACACGAGAGCAATGTGAGCATCCTTCATGAAATTATGAAAATCCCCAATCGCAATTTTAAGTTGGCAGCTTTCTGTAACTATCCGGATGAAGCCAAAAAACTCAAGGAGATGAAGGTGGATTATGTCTATGATTTTAAAATTTATCAGGGCGAGGATTTTGCGGAGCAGGCAATTTTAAAATTCAATAAAGAAGTCAGAATTTAAAGACCATCCAGCGTATTGTGATACCAAAATCTGATAACAATTGTGATTTGTATTGAGCATCTGCATTGAGAAACAATTCATGGGTTTAACAAAAAAGGGAGACCTTAACTAAGGCCTCCCACATATTTTTCAGAAGGAATAAATTGGAAATGTCCAAATTTATAGATGGTTATTGTTTGGTAAACTTAGTGGCATATCGATACCTGGAACCGTAAATGTAAACAATGTACATGCCTGCGTTAAAATTAGCAACTGAAATTCTAGCTATACCATTTGGTGCATTTTCTCTAAGTACCAATTTGCCTGAGATGTCATACACCTCGAGGTTTGAAGCTGCCAGGTCTGAAGCATTGCCTTCAATACTTATATCAAGAAAATCTTTGGTGGGGTTGGGGAAGGTGGTAATGTGCAGTTTTCCTCCGCCATTAACATCCACCACGGCTGTAAGCGGATACTCATCACGCGTGCTGCCTTTGAGGTAGACAGCCGAAATTCCGGGAACGGCCAGAGTTTTTACGGGCGCTTGTGAACCTTCAATCAAGGGCGTTTCAAATGCCAGAAATTTATTTCCGGCTCGCTCAGCAATGTATACATAATTGTTTTTAGTATCTAGTGCCACATCTACGGGATTGCCCAACAGTGTACCAGCTCCCTTCACGACTGTCTGTTCACTTCTTGTGATCACATTGTCATTGCTTTTGGCTGTAAAGTCTTCAATCCAAATGATACCTCCATCTGAAGCAGAAGCAGCATCGCCTATATCGGTAAGTACCATGATATCGTTTTCGTGATCGTAGTACAAGCCATGGGTGCGCACCAAATCATCTACCCTGATTCTTTGATCCGGTGCAATAGCTCCTCCCTGCCTGGTAAAGAAATTCCGGAACACAGCCAATTCATTTGAATTGTCAACTACTGCATATAGGGTGTTTACATCAGCCTGAATACCCCATACATTGAAATCAACCAGATGGGTCCTTAATAATTTAATACCGGTGCCATCATATTTATACACCAGCAATTTGTTTTGATTGTTGTTGGCAGCGCTTGCATCTTCTGCTATAACCAAAAGATCTCCTGCAACCGTAATTTCGCGTCCATTGACAAAATCAGATGTTGAACTGGCCGCTAAAACAGGGGCTATTCCATCTCGTACATTGTCCAATACACCGCTGAATTGGTCGAGTCGGTTGTTGGTCCTGTTGAGTTGGATGAGCAAATCCTGTTGCTCGTTGTAATAAATACCATCCGCATCTTTGGCTTTGTTGACGAAGCCGGTTTGGGAAAACGACTTATCGCTATTGATTCCGATGATATCCACTCTTTTGGTTGTATTTGAAGATGCAAAAACGGTTGCCACCTGTGATGTGGGGTTGCTGCCATCTACATAGATACGACCGCTGCAATCACCAGTTCCGCTTGATGGTTGAGCCAGGTAAGGGAAGCTTGCTGTAAACGGTTTGTCATTTTTTTCTACGCCTGTGGTATAACCAAGTACATTTAACAGTTGTGGTGTAACCGGACTGGCAGTAGTGCCAGGAATATAGTCATCATACCACAATCCTACTGCTGCCAAAACAGCACCACCTACCGCTTGCAGTTCTATACGGGTAACATCGTCTTCCAACCTTCTGCCGTTCGGAAAACCATCCATATTGGGTATAAATTCTATATTGGTATTGGTGTTGTAGGGTGCTGCCGTAAGACCGAGCACCGCTGCCTGAATCAAACCCATCGAACTAAAATTGGGGTCATTTCTCGGTGTTGGGGGCACAGCCATATTCAGTCGCAGCATATCACCTCCATTTGGCAGAAAGTTGTTGACGAACGGCTTGCCTGCGGCCAGGGGATTTCCATTTTTACCGGTGGCCAGCTGATAAGGAATTACATTGGGTACACCCGTATGAAAGGCTGGCCACAAATCTATTGACCTTGGCATGCCGGGTGCGGGCAGCAGCAGGGTTCCAAACACGGCGTCATCCAGGGCAGTACCAGCCAAAGCGGCATTGCCTTTTAAACCATACAGGCCATCCGCACCGTTGGTAAAGTCAAAGGCGCCCAATGATTTTTTCTGAATGCGCAATGGTTCAAGCGATGGCACAGCACTGCCAAACAAATCGTCATCCATGTACAGGGCTAATTCCGGATTGAAAAAATACTCGTCCAATGTGGTTTCTGCAAATTCTTCGTAAGGGGTCAGACTATTCCAATAATCTTTTTTCCCTACAGGGATTACCGCTTCATTGGTGAGCGGCATGCCCAATCTGGAAACCTGAATCCACTCGCCCTCATAGCTGGGATCAGCAGTGGCAGACAAGGTGGTAATGGCCTTTCTGCTGGCAGATGCCCATACGCCAATTACATAGTCACCATCCAATATATTAGCCGGCTGTGGGGCAGCACCTTTTTTTAATAGTGTACCAATATTTACCTTGATTGCAATCGCGCTTACATTCATACACGCAAGTCCATCCACTGCATTGCCGGCCTGCCTTGGCGCATTGCCGAGGTCAAAAATGCCTCCAAGGTCTACAAAAAATGGATCATCGGTAGGTCCCGCAAAAACAGTTTCTCCTGTTGTGGCATTGGTAATGGCATTTTTAAATAAAGCATCATAACTGGAGTTCAACCCTACACCACTTTCAATGGATCTCGGGCCAATATTGTTGGGTGGTACCACACCATTGGCTATGATGGTCTGCCATGTGCTTCCATTGTCCATACTCCTTTCCAGTGTATAGCTAGTCTTTAAGTTTTGTTTACCCAGTCTTATGTTAAAAAATGTAGTTGGGTCTTCATTGATTTTATGAAATGTAAATCGATATGTGATTTCATCACCCGGAATAGAGGCATCATTGTCAATGTGAA
>CALMWS010000329.1 GCA_937870795.1 uncultured Bacteroidota bacterium
AAGAATTTACCGGATAACAATTCAGACCCTTTTACCCTTGCGTTATGCCTGTTTATTATTGGCTCTGGCTTGTCACCAACTACATTAAAATTTTTCTTTTTGCCACTAAATAGGCTTTTAATCCATTCTTTCATTTCCTATTTTTTACGCTAAATTCATAAACCAATACTATGGATGCAGGGATATTGGCAGTTAACGCTACCAACTCCAATGCATCACACGCAAAACTAACTAAGCAAAATATATCAAACCATAATGCCATTTGGCCAGCAATACACCACGGGCAAGTCATTAGCTTATTGACAAGCCTGTTTGGTACGTTTGTTGACACCCATTGCATATATTTGGTTAGCAATTCCCCTGGCTGGGTTATCCGATCAAATGCAGATGCCCAAAGAGTGATTACAAGTGTCGAAGTTATCATTTCCCAGATCATGGCTTAGCAGTTTAAATCAGCTCCTGGGGTGAATACGTAGTCACATGGGACATAAAGTGTTACCGTATTTCTAAGCGTAACCATCCCAAATTTGTGAAGTACCCTTGTTCCTGTGCCACTAAACGAATACTTTTTACCGTTTAGGTCAGTAAGTTTGTTTAGATCACTGTTGAACATTACGGCAGCTTCAAAGTGGTTCGTGTTTGATCCGGTTTTTGATGGGGTGTAATAAATCTTTATGCCAATAGTCAACAAAAGTTCATTGGTTTTTGGCACTATATCGCTTGGCTTTGTTTCAAATGTGTCAATAAAAACAAACCCAACACTGGCAAACCGGTCGTCCGGGGTGTATGTGTTACCGTGACAGTCCAATTCGGTTTCTTTTCTTATCCCTGCTTCGATGCTACCATTTTGAGTATCTTGCAATTCAAGTTCGCACCAACCGCCAAACCTTTCTATTTGGTCAAGGCCTGTAATATCGCTTACAAGGTGGGTTATGTAGTTTTTTATCATTGGTTTTGATTTAATAGTTTCTTTTGCCTCTCAGCGTTTGCTGTTGCAACCATTTCCTTTTCGTTTTCGTTTAGCTCCAAAATAGACCGTCCCATATTGAAAGACGCCCCATTTAGCTTTTGTTGGTTTTCGGCATCGCTTGCCCTCAACTCGACCACTGTTACAAATTCCGTATGTTCGGCAACCTTAGCATGGAAAGACCGGATCATTTCACCCGTTATCGTGAAGTTTCTGAAATTGTTTGGCAATCCCATGTAACGCCTCCATTCAAAAGGTGATTGGGTTACTTTCTTTGCCTTTACGTCTTTCTCAAATCGTTCCTGTTTAGCCTTGTTTATCCCTGGTCTTAAAAAATACAATGGCACTTCATCTTTGTAATATTCTTTGAATTTACCACCATCTGCATCTTTGCCCGTGTTTTGGATTCGATTAATAACCAAAGCCAAAGCATCACCCGCAATGATAACCGAGTTTTTAAGCCGATCGTCCTTCATCTTTTGGATTGCGTCGGCATATCTTTTGGCCATGTCTTTTAAACCTCCCATTACCTATCAATTGCGCTTAAATCAATATTTGTTTGGTCGGTTGTCTGAGGGTAGCAACTTGTCTTTTGGTTGCGTGGTGACATCAAACCCAACAGCAACAGCGCAACAATGAACACTGCCACCATTTCAACTACCCTGTATGTCTCGATTTGCTGCTTCATTTTATTCCTGCTATTTTTCGTATCTTTTTTGAATAATCCTCAACTCCTTTTACACCGTCACGGATAAACGCCTTTTTAAGTTGATCAAAATGGTATTCTTTACCTTTTGGCACTAACATGGTTTCGTTTACGTGCTGAATCTGACATCTAAATATTTTCGGTTCTTTGGGTTCCAATGGCAAAACATCGCAATCATGATAAAAGACATCGGTATGCATAAGAGACATTTTAGCCTCCTTTACCTTGATGACCGGCAACTTTTCGGAAAACGCTTGTAATTGTTGTCTTATATCGGACGTTAATTTCATGTTTGCGTAATCTTTATCATCTTATTTAATGTTTTACAATATTTTATTTTCAACTCCCTGTATTAACCCCGTGTTTTTAGACACCTAACAAAATTATATTTCGTCTGATTGTAATTGGATGCCGTCATGAGAGATATTTACTACCACTGTTTTGTTTTGGGAATTTTCTTTATTGTAACCCAACATTACGTTTAGGTCTGATAATGACTGCTGTTTGTTCCATAGTTTTATCTTTTTGACATACCCTACCAATTCACGGTCTCTTCCCCTTCCATCAAACAGTTCCTCAGTCTCTATTGAGGATATACAGGCCGATTCAGCGTCGTTTAGCTCAGATAATGGCTTTAGTGTACCGTCGTCGTTTAAGATGCTTTTAACGTTGCTGAATGCGATCTTTGCCATTTCCAAAGCAATCATTTCAGCACTAATACCAATCCGTTTGCCTAAATCTGCTTTTAATTCGTCCACATATTGCCTAATGTTATGATGTGTTAAAAGATAGCTTGCGGTTTCCTTTGCACAATTCTCATTATATCCGGCACTTATAGCGGCCTTTGTGCCGTTAAACCCATTTTTGATATATTCCATGCAAAACAACTTATGCTTATCTGATAAGCCCTCTGCTTCTATTTCTTCAATAAGATATGCTTCTATTGCTGGTTTGGCTTTTTCTAATGCGGCTTCATGGGTTTTATTCTTTGTCCTTGCCATTAGTCTTTATCTTGTTGGTCGGGGTTATGGGTGAAAATCAAATCAACATTATTGCAAACGTATTCACCGTTTTGGTAGGTTGTTTTGCTGTTTATGAGGCACTTATCGGTTTCGTTGAAGTATATTTTTAGCATTTGTTTTTCGTTTTTGGTCTCAGGGATTAAAGAGACTGTTTTCTTAGCGCCTTCGATTGTTAGTGTTATTCTCATGTTTGCTTAGTTTTAAACCCCCTGCCAGCTTTAACCAGCAGGGGTAAAATCTAAAAAAATGTCAAAACACATTAAATGCCGTCGTTTTCTTCTGCGATTGTTTCGAGGTATGCGCCTGGTATTACGTAGCGACCGTTTGCATCTGTTACTTCATTGGCTCCGTTGTTGTCAAATACTGTTGCACTAAAAACACTGTTTTGGGCCAAATTTGCATCTTCGTTTTTTAGGTAATTGTAGGTCGTTAAGTCCCTGTTTAATCTTACTGTCATATTCGATTTATTTTTAATGTAACAAATTTATAACAGTGATTAGCTTAACGCAATAGGTTGGGTAATATTTTGTAATTATGATATATTAAATTATACTTTATTTTTGTTTGGGCATAAAAAAGGCCAACATCTTTATGCCGGCCAGATTCTTAATTCCAAAAACTATTTAACCTTCTTTAAAATTATTTATTTCATCGCAAATTGCTTTTATTGAGGCGTTTACTTTATCGATTAAAACAGAAACATTTTCATTGTAGTAATATTTCCGGTACTTACCGCTTTTTTCAGAATAAACGATGCCCGATTCTCTTAAGACTTTAAGAACTCCACTAACTTCGGCTTGGTTATCAATTCTCATTTTTACCATTACCTCGGTCATTGTTATTCCAGGGGATTCTTTTATTATTTGAATTGCCTTTTGCCTCCTACTGGAATTCAATAATGTAACAATCCCTCGTATTTTTTTAAAATTATCCATAGATACCTATTTTTTTATTAAATAAATGCCTGTAACTTAGGCGTTCCTCATTTGTTAGTTTCTTTTTTTCTGCGATTATTGCTTTCATTTGCTTTAAAAGCGATCTTACCAGCGTTATCTTTTCATCGGTTTCTATCGGGTCAAGTTTGGTGTCTTGGTGTTTGTCCCTTAACTCTTCAATTTGAGCCAATACGGCATCACCAAACGCTTTTTTTAAACCTTCCCTATATTCGGACACATTACCGCTTTTATAGTTGTTATCGCTCTCAGATTGGACAAATATGTTCATTAGGTGAAATCTGATATGGCGGTTGCTTCCTACCGCCCAAAAATGACCGCCATTCATTTTTCCGGTTGTGCGTCCTGAGCTAATACACGGATGACCGGTATCAATACACCTTGCTAATGCGTTAACCAATCTTTGAAGTTTGTTTAGCTTCTCCCTAAGCGTTTCTAATTTCTTTTTGCCATCCCGCTTTTTTATATTCCATTGGGTTTGCTCCTGCTTTTCTTTTCTCTCAGTTATCCTCTTAGCATGGGTAATGGCGCACTTTGGGCTACAAACTACTTGTAAGCTGTTACGCTTCTTAAAGACTCCCTTGCAGACCTTGCATTTGTAGTCTTTGTTTGGGTTAAATTTCTGCATTTAAAAATTGTTCTATTGCTTTAAATATTTGATACGGCATCTGAGGCACTACGGCGTTTCCATATCCTTTTATTGATTCGTTTCTCCACTTTGAAAAGGTAATTCCGTCCAGTTTGGTGGGAAGCCCATCATCCAGCCGACAAACGCTTGGTTCAATAGTCCACGAAATCCCAACCGATACAGTTGTTCCGGCAACGAACCTGCGCTTCTCCGAAGCCTTCGTGAATACATTTTCAAAGAAAGATTTTCCCTTTTGTAATCTGATGCAGTTGGGGTAAGCAACCAAATACATTCTGGAACGATGATGCGAGCAACCGACTTCTGACGCTCGACAAATTCTCCATTCTGCATTATACCCCAATCTGCCCAATTCAAATAAGATAGTTCTGAAATCTCTCCCGTTGTTAATCTGAATAATGTTTTCGACATTTTCGGCAACAACAAATTTTGGATTGATTTCTTCGATGGCTCGTAACATTTCCCAGAAAAGCCCCGTTCTGTTTCCTTGCAACCCATTTCTGTTTTGGTTTGCAATGCTTGCGTCTTGACATGGGAAC
>CALMWS010000330.1 GCA_937870795.1 uncultured Bacteroidota bacterium
ACATCTACTTTAAAAAATTCCTCGTGGATGGTTTCCATTTTGGGGTCAAAATTTTTGTCGTCAGATGATTTGCCATACATGATTTCCGTTTTGATGTAGGTGTGGGCTGTATCAATGTTGAATATGGATCCCTTGCCCGAAGTGGTCACTATTTCCCTGTCTTTGCCATTGAGCTTAAATTTGACAGTACCTACAGGCATTTCAGCTTCATAAAGGCTATCGGGCTTAATAACCACGTTTATTTCTTCCTTGGTTCGGTCTGTAAAACTCAATTTGGCTTCCTTCTTCGTTCCATTGTCAAATTTCACGTACGCCGTATGTGCAGATCTGATTGAGAATGCTCCAAATAATGAACCTGCAATAATACCAAGCATCCAAACCCATTTGTTGGCTGCCAGTGCTCCCGGGTTTTCAGGAGTTGCATTTTTACTGGCCACCTTTGAAAGAAAACTGATTAATACAAAGGCGATCAACAAAGCTAATGCCAAAATAAACCAAAAAGGCGCCGATGGCCATATTGCACGCATTATCAGGTTTACGGGCATTGAAACTACAAAATTGAAAAAAACTGCAATGAGCAGTGCAAGCAAAAGTCTGATTTTCATGTGTTTTGATTTTGATAATTGTAAAAATCAAATATAATATCAATTCTACAATAATCCACAGAATTTTGAACTGATTTTAAACAATACAACTCAATATCATTTCAAACAAAAGAAGATTTGCTATCCTTAAATTCAGGAGGATCTTGATTGTGATTAGTATGAATCTATTTGACTTAGATCAGACAAATAGAACCATAGTGCTTTTGCATATTATTTGCTGAATAATTTACAAGTCAAAGTATTGCTCAACTTAAATGGTTGACAATGAAACCTGAGTTTTTCATTCGGTCTTATATACCAGATTGCATGTCTTCTGGGTGCTTGTATTGTTCGGCTTTAGATTAAAACTGATTTTGCATAATTTATCTTCAAATCCAATATAAAATTGGCCCGTATTGAAGCCTGGAATGATGCTACTGTGATAAAAGTTAATATTACAACTTGGGTCTAACACTTTGAAATAATCCAACTTTGAGGCATCCAGAATGTTAGTGACGTATCTCGATTCTTCATCCCTGTAGGTTAATGTAATAGCTTCAGTAAGGAAGGTGTCAACCTCAGAACAACTGTTGGATTCTATTCTGTAGGTTTTTAAATCATGTTGTACACAGGTTTGCAAATATGAATTGTACACAAGTAGCTCCAGCTTAAGAGAATCAAAGATCACATCTTTGGTCCGAAAAACAGCGGTCAAGGCATATGTGCCGGTGGGAACATCTATTGCTTTATCGATAATCTGAAAAGAAACCGGCCCACCTATAATGCCATCGTAAATGGTATCAACATTGCCGGTAATGATAAGCGGATCACTTAAGCCATAACCATTTAAGGTGATTTTTCTTAAGCCAATGTTAGCAGGCAATCCTTTGTATTCTACCCATACATCTTCCGGTTCACCATGAACCCAATGGTAAATGTAATTAAAAGCAGATGTGGAGTATTCTTTGTTTTTATATAAAGTTATTGGTTTGTAAATTGGTGCTTGTTTAACCAAAATTCTTGGTTTGATTTTCGCATCAGCTGCATACAAGGCATAAGGTACACTCAGCAATTGCGTCACACCAATAGGTACAAAATTATTTCCATTCTCCAGATCAATGCCCACAGACAAAAAGGCATTTCCATTCGACCAGTCAATTGAAGCAAAATTACCTGCCACCACATTTCCTATACCGATTGCAAGTGAGTACAAGCCTTTTACACCTGTCTGAACATGATGCTCTTCTACATATACTTCAATTCCATCTATCAGTATTCCCGTCCTCACAGCAATAGCAGCATTTTCTACAGGGTTTCCACCTGGGTCAAATGCTACTCCCTGAAAACTGAATGCCTGGGGAAGCTGTCCATACATTGAAAACGCAGAGGCTAAAAATAGTAATGTTATTATGGCTTTATTTTTCATAATCTTGATTATTCTATGATTACTTTCAAAGGCTTATTTCCATCTATCAGCAAAATATAAACACCTCTTTGCTCTTTGCTCAAATCCAACAAGCCCTGGTCAAAAAACACATTAATTTCATTGCCCTTGACATCAAACAGTTTGACATCATGGATAGTTTCGCCTTCAGTACACGCGATCCTAACTGTATGATTTGCCGGGTTGGGAAATACCTTATACTCCTTACTAGTACTGATTTCATCTACCTTAACGACCAATGATGAATGCACAATCACTGCAAGACCGCCACTCTGGTAACCCAAAAAAATATCACCAACAGCGTAAGGTTGTAATCCTGAATGACTGGAAACATTGGTAAAACCGATCGGTGACTGGCCTTTGGCGGAGAAAGGAATTAAAAAAAGAAGAAAGGCCCAAATATTTTTCATCTCTGGGAATTTTCTGTAAAGATACCCATTTCACAATATTGAAACACTTTATTTTCATTTATATTAAACTTTATTTTATTTCAGATGAAAGGTCTAAATCTGGTCCTTACTTGTATCCAATTCCAATTCAGGAATTAACCCCGAAGACCCAGAGCTGACAACGTTAAATTTTTGCTCTTTTCCAAATTTTTCCGTATCTTTCCATTTTATTTCACAATTCAATTAATTATTACAATGGACATACTACAAATGCTTCAAGGCCAGCTTGGCGAGGGTATGATTGAGCAATTGGCCGGTCAGATCGGCGCGGATAAAGACCAGACGGCTACTGCTGCCAATGGTGTTTTTTCTGCTTTGCTTAGCGGCATCAATAAAAATGTTGCAGATCCCCAGGGAGCACAGTCGTTTTTGTCTGCCCTCGAGCGCGATCACGATGGCAGCATTTTGGA
>CALMWS010000331.1 GCA_937870795.1 uncultured Bacteroidota bacterium
CGGCAAATCTGGACCAGATCATTGCCGGCATATCACTTGGCAACAACAGCTTGCTCGCCTCATCGCTCTATACTGCCTATGAATATGTAAAGAACGATGATGATGGAATTGTAGTGTTACTTTCATCGGATGCCAGTGTCTTGCAGGCTTCTGATGCACAATCTTTAAAAGATGATCTGAGATCCAACGTAGGAATGTTGCGACCAACGTATGTGCTGGATTATGCCAACTTTAATCGGCATTATAGGGCTATTTATTATGTAGACAGATGCTATTATGGGAATGAGTTGTTTTACAAAATACTTTGCTCCAACACCAAAGGAGCTTATTATTCACTTGAGCAATCCACAGGCAACATACTTTTGTCTGATGGACTTAAGGAGCTGCAAAATAGCCTGGTAGAAACCCGATTCGACTATGTAAATTATTTTTTACGGCCGAAAGATGGTATTTGTTATGATGATTATAACGTAAACAATGGTTCAAGAATCATCAAAACGGGCAGGTATGTAGGGAAGTCGCCTTTTAACCTTGAAGTGGTTGCCTTGTATCAAGATAGCCTTATAACGGCCAACTATGTTTTAGATGCAGAAAATGACGAAGCATTGAGTCCAATCTACAGGCAATGCCATGCCATGTCTAAAATATTGGCATTGGAAAGTGGTCAGGTCACGGAGGCAGATAAAACAGATGTCATTGAAATTAGCTTAGACAACAGAGTTTTATCCTTGTACACGGCCTTTCTCGCTCTTGAACCGGGATTGGAGCCATGCTTTAATTGTGTAGATGACGATGGTGTTTTGATCAATGTACAAGATGAGGTTGATGGCATTGCCTTAACTTCTTCACCCAATCCATTCCAAAGAGAAGTAGTGATTACACTCAAAGGAGTGGAGAGTAGCAAAGACATACAGCAGTTTTTAATGACTGATATTTCGGGCAAGGCATTAGCCGTCACTCCAGAGTGGGTGGAGATCGAAGGAGGTCTTTCTGCAACGCTGGATTCGGAAAATCTAATGTCGGGTGTTTACCTGCTTAAGGTTGTAGTTAAGGATAAGGTGTACACGCAAAAGCTGGTTAAAATATAGAGAAACTGGTGTGCGGTATTTAGAAAGCCGCACACTATTTCAATTTTTTGGCTTGTTCAAAATGTCTCCAGGCGTGTGCTACAATAATGTCGAGGGCAGTTTGAAGATCGTATACAATTCTTTCGTTGGCAGGCGAGGCCACTGTGACATTCCTTTTGATCAATGGTTGCAAATCCTCAATTTTGGAAGCAAGGGAATTTAAATGATTTTTAATATCAGGAATTATGGATGTGGCATCAACGTTTTCTTTGGGCTGCCAAAGAGGGAGGGTTTTTTGTTTTTTCGGGTTGGATGGCTGAACTGATTTTAAGATGATCCTGCCAAAGTATTTTCGAATAAAGCCAAAGTTACCAAGCATGCTATATACGTATTTGCCTTTTTGTATTTGATCGAAAAGTGGGTAGTAACTTTCATTAACGGTAATGATATGAGAAAAAATCTGGGCAATGCTCCAATCTTTTTCTGAATTTTTTTTCAATAAGGTGTCAATGGATAGGGCACCAAATTCATTGGTTATAGCCTCTGAAAGTTTTTTTAACTCCTGGATCCAGGGTTCTGCTATTGATGCCATTTTGTTATTTTATAAGTGAGAATACAATTGATCTACTAGCTCTTCGATGTACTTTCTTGCAGTGGCATTGGACTGTTGGTAAGCATTGATCATGATGGAAAATGAGTACCAGTTGTTGTTTTTCGTTTGCATCAGGCCGGTGTATGAAATGATTTTGTTGAGCGAACCACTTTTCATCCAAATATGCCCCCGGGCATCAGAGTTTTTGAGCAACCTCCTTACAGTACCCTGCGATCCTGCTTCAGGTAATAGACTTGCGGCATAAGCGGGTGATTGTTTGGCAGCAAATTTGGCCAGGTAACCGCTTAATAAATTTGGAGTAATGTAATTTCTGGCGGAGAGACCACTTCCATCTTCCATGTTGAGCGGTTGGGTATCCAATCCTTGTTCGTTGAGGTATTTTTTAATTTGCACGATGCCTTCTGATCCTGCTCCCCTATGGCCCAGTTTTAAACCAAGGGTTTTAAGGAAGGCCTCACAATACAAATTGATCGAATGAAAATTGGCAGAGCGTACCAAATCAGTCAGCGGCATGGATACAAGCGTATCGATACCCTTAAGCGCGGGATGGTTGGCAGGTCTTGAGACCACCTGAATGTCGAGTGCACTGATGCCCAAATGACTGAGTTGGTGTTTTAGGGCCTGGGCCAGCAATCTTGGCGGATCGGGAATAGAACCTTTGATCCTATAATTTTGCCTGTCTTTGGGCAGGGTGCCTACAATTCGTTTTTCAAAGTCATAGGGACCCCCAAAGATGTAGGAATTGTCGCCTGTATTTTCTTCATCTATGATTACTTCATTGGATAGTGTCAGAGATGGAATGTCGGGTGTAATGGTCAACAATTCAGCGGTATCTCCCAACTCGTGGCGGGTATTGTACCAAATGTCGTATTCGTTTTCATTGATGTTGATGCCCCACGCTCCGCATGCGTAATTGCTGCCAAGATCATTCCATTGCCATGATGGTGCAATGGGAAAAGAATCAAAGCAAGACTCATCACAGATGATTTTTCCTTCGATTTTGCGGATGCCTGCCGTTGAAATTTTAGAAGCGAGGTAGCCGGGCAATTCGGAGAAGTTGAGTTTATCGGCATATCTTTTAGACGCCAGAGAGGGGTCTCCTGAGCCGATCACATAAACATTGCCCGTGAGAACAGAATCTACTATTTGTCCGTCGTAAGCAAGCACGGTCTTGTAGGTAAAATCTTTGCCCAGCAAGTCTAAGGTTGCAAAGGATGAAAGAACTTTTAAGGAGGATGCGGGCACAAAACACTTGTCGTGATTATAACCGGCGATTAGCAAACCTGAATTGATGTCGTGGAGGGCTATGCCTACGTGTGCGTGTTTCCATTGTTCAGCATCGGCCCAGGTATTGATGATTTCAGCCGGAGATTGCGCCCGGACCAAAACCAGACACAACGTGAATAAGATTGTATTAATTGTGTTTTTCATCATAACTGCCTACATGAAATATTGCATCACCCTGATTAACCACTGCTGCATGATTGATGCCAATGATGTAACCATGAACTTTGGATGTGATGGCATAGGATTTAACGCCATAAGGGTCCTTGATGTTTCCCAACAACATGCCTTCCTTTACTTTTTGACCTGCCGTTACCAGGGCAGAAAACAAGCCTGGATTGGAAGCACGAACCCAGGTGGTTTTATTGAAATGTAAGGTTGGCTGTGCAGCTTGTAAATTTTGCTGGGGCGGTAGCATTTCAAGATAAGTAAGCACATTGAGAATGCCCTGGATGCCCGTTTTTACAGCCAAACCATCGATACGTCCCGATTCCCCTGCTTCGTAGACCAGTACATGGGTATGCATGTCATTGGCCACCTTGCGAAACGAATGTGCTATCAGTGCCTGTTTAACAGCAAAGGGAGCTGCAAAAACTTCTGCCAGGATTTGTGAAGTATCATCTCCCGGAGTATATCGGGTATGTGGGTAGTTGTACCTGTGAGCACCACCGGTATGCAGGTCTATGGCGTAATCTGCTAGGGGTAAAATGTTTTGTGTAAGACTCTTGGCTACCCTTGATGCCAGGGATCCCGATTTGTTGCCGGGAAAGCTACGGTTGACATCTTTGCCATCGGGCATATCTCTGGACATATTGTTAAAACCAAAGACATTGAGCAGCGGAATGGCAAGCACACAACCCGCTTTCAACTGCTGAAGGCATTGTGACTCCAGTAAGCTGGTGATGATTTCGATGCCGTTGATTTCATCGCCATGGATGCCACCTAATAAAAGGACGGTGGGACCCGGTTTGGAAGCTCTGAAAACGTGAGTGGTAATGGAAAGTTGGGATCCACTGGGTAATTTTCCGGCACCTAACAATATTTTGGTTTGCGTGCCTGGCAGGATGTTTTCTTCCTGAATTTTTATAGCAGCCGGAAAAGGCGCCTTGTAATTTTGTTGAATCATGAACCCACGTTTCTTTCTATGAATTCGATGATTTTGCCCGCAATGTCTATTTGGGTAGTACCTTCGATGCCTTCCAGTCCCGGAGATGCATTTACTTCCAAAACGAGGGGTCCTTCTTTGCTTTGCAACATGTCTACACCGGCTATGCGCAAGCCCATGATCTCTGTAGCTTTTAAAGCAATTTCTTCTTCTTCTGCGGTAAGTTTGACGGGTACCGATTGGGCTCCCCGGTGAAGATTGGATCTGAATTCGCCAATTTTAGCCGTACGTTTCATAGAACCTACTACTTGTCCATCAATGACAAAAACCCGTAGATCACTGCCTTTTGATTCTTCGATAAAACGCTGTACCAATACCTTTTCTTCACTTCTCTGAAAGGCTTCAATGATGGCTTCTGCATTGGCTTTACTTTCAGACAGGATTACACCAAGCCCTTGTGTGCCGGTAGCCAATTTTACTATGTATGGTGCCGTGCCAATTTTATCGATGATGAAGGGCAGGGTGTACAAATTTTTGGTAATGCCCGTTCTGGCAACACCAATGCCAGCCCCTGCGAGGATCTGCATACAGGTAAGTTTATTTCTGGCTTTTAACAAGGCTTCAGCGGTGAGCGTTGTAAAAATTCCCTTGGCTTCAAATTGGCGGATGACAGCTGATCCAAATGAGGTAGCCATTGTGCCAA
>CALMWS010000332.1 GCA_937870795.1 uncultured Bacteroidota bacterium
GGGGTGACATCGCTGCGCTCGTCACTTTATGGGGTGACATCGCTGCGCTCGTCACATTATGGGGTGACATCGCTGCGCTCGTCACATTATGGGGTGACATTGCTGCGCTCGTCACTTTATGGGGTGACATCGCTGCGCTCGTCACATTATGGGTTGACATTGCTGCGCTAGTCACGGATGGGGTAAAGGGGTGGATGGTATTTGTGAATATAATCATTGATATTAATGCCATGAAAAATAATTTTTCAAAAATATTTGTGGGAATAAAAATGTCCATTATATTTGTGCCATTATTAAAAAATCTTAAACGAAGTAACATGCTAAAAATGAATTTTAATCACACAAACACCCAGGATACATGGGGTTGTGGCGTGCTTCGTGCTTTTCTTCCTTGATGATAATCCATCCAAGATAATGAAAGCCCGGAGACAAAGTTTCCGGGCTTTTTTGTTTTCAATAATCCCGGTTACTGTTTGATTTACCCATAGCGGGGTAGAGCTTATTTTTTTATTACCTGTCATGAGTGATTTCGTGATGGGCTGGAAATTTATTGAAAATGAAAAACAAATTAAACAAACAAGTTTTGGCAACACTTGGCTTTACGAGGGGCAGGGAGGTTGCGTTGATTTTGGGGCTTGTATCCAGGCACCGTAAGAAAGTGGGAGTAGATGTGGTGTGTGGGGAATTGCTACAGGTAAAAGAAAATCCTGAGGCTTTTTTGTCGGATGCTGTATGGGAGAAGTTGGCTTTGGAACTGATGCCAGAAGAGGTGGTTCAGCCGGAGCATGTGAAGCTCAGAGAAGTTGCTGTAAGTTTTTCGGATTACGGAGGTTTGGATGTTGATCCGGAAGCGAGGAACCAGATGTACCAGGCTTTGAAATTGCCCATCTCGGTGAGAGGAGCACTGATGCCGGATGCGCACGTAGGCTATGGCTTACCCATAGGAGGGGTATTAGCTGCTGAAAACGCGGTAATACCTTATGGTGTGGGTGTTGATATAGGGTGCAGGATGAAGCTCACCGTTTTTGATATGCCCGGAACTTATTTCAAAGGGAGGGAAAATCAATTGCTTGAAATACTAAAGGCAAATACCAAATTTGGGCACAAAGAAGTACACGACCGGGTGATGGATGCTGAAGTATTGAACGATCAGGCTTTTGATGAAATCCCGCTGCTGAAATCATTGCACAAACAGGCATGGAGGCAGATGGGCAGTTCTGGTGGAGGCAATCACTTTGTAGAAATGGGTACTCTTAATGTCACAGCCGATCAAGGTGTAAATGGATTGGCAAGGGGGCAGTATTTTGCTCTGTTATCTCACAGTGGTTCAAGGGCATTGGGAGCTTCCATTGCCGGACACTATACGCAGTTGGCAAAAAAGATGTGTCGACTTCCTGGTAACATGCAACATTTGGCCTGGTTGGGGCTCGACACAGAAGCTGGCCAGGAATACTGGAGAGCTATGCAGTTAGCGGGTGCCTATGCTGAGGCTTGCCACGATGACATCCACCGAAGGCTCTGCAATGCCATTGGGGGGCGGATGCTGGTGAGTGTTAGTAATCACCACAACTTTGCGTGGAAAGAAATACACGATGGCAAAGAACTCATTGTTCACCGAAAAGGTGCGACACCAGCTGCAGAGGGAGAGCTTGGTTTTATTCCTGGTTCCATGACCTTACCCGGGTTTTTGGTGAGGGGTAAAGGCAATGAACAAAGCTTACGTTCTGCAGCACACGGGGCAGGCAGGAGATATTCCAGAACGGAATGTAAGCAGAAGTTTACGCTGTCTGAAATGAATGCTGAATTGAAAGCCCGGGGTGTGTCACTCATAGGAGGTGGTGTTGACGAAGCCCCTATGGCCTATAAGAATATACATCAGGTGATGGCTTTACAGTCTGAACTGGTTGATGTATTGGCGGAATTCCATCCCCGCCTGGTGCGGATGGATAAAGGTTGAGAAGCCTTATTATTTAATGCAAGATAATGAAACATGAAAAACATGAATCCTTATGTGACCAAAGCCATGGATGCCTACCCTTATCAATTACAGGAGACGGTGGAAGCGCTTACCTATGCCTTGTCTTATGATGAAGGCAATGTGTTGGCACTTGTATTGCTGGGCAGGGTATATGCTGAACAAATGCACAACTATTCAGAGGCCATTCGCTGCTATGAAGAGGCAATGGGTTGTGATATGGAAGCCGTAATTATATATCCTTATTTTGTCAGGGCATTGATATTGTACGAAGAATTCGACAAAGCCAGAAACCTGATTGAATATGCCATGACTGTAAAAGGTGTTGATAAAGTAGACATGATCAGGCAAAAAATCATCATAGAAGAAAAATCAAAGCATTGCAACAAAGCCATGAAATTGCTAAAAGAAATGCGCAAGATGGTATGTGATGATTTATACAATGATTGGATGGATAGTACAGAAAAGCGATTGAAGGGAAAGTAGCGGTACGATTCCCGCTATGGCGGGACTAAATGTTGATGATTCCCGCTATGGCGGGACTAAATGTTGACGCTCGGCAAAGCCTCACTAAATGTTGACGCTTCCCACTATGGCGGGATTAAATGGTATACTGAAACTGAATCAAAGCGTGGTGAGTTAATCGAACCACGCTTTTTACATTTCTTTATTATTGGAGCAAAACAAATATGAGGTGATAGGGGTTAGGTATTGGAAATTTAATGCAACAAAGAATGATCCATCAATTTGGGGCGCAGCCGGGAGTGCAGCACAAAGAAAGGTATAGTCAATCTGAACATTGGAAGGATGGCAAATTTCATAATCTGGAATTTACAACTATGGATATCAAGGCAAGTAAGATACCGGGTTTGATGTACAGGCAGTTTTTTACCAAAGAGGGTAGGTTACCGGGGCAATCGTGGTCAATTGATGGATGGGCATCGGCTTTGGATGTACATCAAAATGATAAAGTAAAATTTGTTTGGTTTGGGCATTCTACTTTGTTGATGAATATAAATGGGTTTATTGTGTTGATTGACCCGATGTTTGGCGATAATGCAGCACCCGTTTCGCCGTTTGCGGTTAAAAGATTTTCGGAGAGTATTTTTAACGTGATTGACCAGCTTCCCCGGGTGGATTTAGTTTTGATAAGTCACGATCATTATGATCACCTTGACTATGGCAGCATTATGAAGCTGAGGGCTAAAACCAAACAGTTTTATGTAGCACTTGGAGTGGGCAGGCATTTGATCAAATGGGGAATAGATGCGCATCGCATTACAGAGTTTGATTGGTGGCAGGAGGCACAGGCAGGGATGGTACACATTACATTTACACCCAGCAGGCATTTTTCGGGTAGGGGAATTACGGATCGGGCCATGTCAATGTGGGGTGGATGGGTAATTCAAACTGCACAGGAAAAAATCTGGTTCAGCGGTGATGGTGGGTATGGAAAACACTTTGCAGAAATAGGCAGGCGGTTGGGGCCTTTTGATCTGGGTTTCATAGAATGTGGTCAATACAATGAGATGTGGCATCAAATACATATGTACCCGGAAGAAGGTGTGGTCGCAGCATTGGAAGCCGGTGCCAGCAAAGTTATGCCGGTTCATTGGGGAAGCTTTGCTTTGGCCATGCACCATTGGAAGGAGCC
>CALMWS010000333.1 GCA_937870795.1 uncultured Bacteroidota bacterium
AATGTTTTAAGTGCAAATATAGCATTTTGTATTTGTACTTCAATCAATTTTTAAATAGGCGCCGAAATCCCCAATTCTTTGCAAAATCCGGCGATCCTTGGTCGGTTTGGGTCATTTTGGCGTCCAAATCGTGGATTTCTTTGGCGATGGCCTTTATGTCGAATGGTAGATCATGTGCTGCACAAAGGCAAAGTCGGCCTTGCTGCTCGCTGCCTGTCGGCCGTAATTTCATCCCCTAAACTCATCGGCAATCATCTTTCCCCCTCAGCGTATTGGCATCTTCCAAAGCTGCGCCTCGAGGATTCTTTTGTATTCTTCCGTCATAAATGGAGGTGTTGTATAATTGTGGGGGTGAAGGTAGGGAAAATTTTTGGGGTAGGGAGGCTTGCAAACAAAGCTTAATTCTACTCACAAGGGGAGAAACGTGCATTATATTTGGGATGGGATGGAGTACCACGAAAACTAAGAAAATAATGGCAGTATTATTTTGGCCCGATCAGTTTTTTTATGTTATTAAATACGTCAGGTATTTCAAGTTCTTTCCAATATTTTTTAACAAATATGGTTCTGTCAAAACTTCCATTTTGTTTTTCATAAATCCAGATTGCGTTTTTATCTGCAATGACTAACATTTTAGCAGAAAGTCGTAAGCCATAGGAATAAACTTGTTTGAATGTTTCCTCTAATTCTTTGTTATTTTTTATCCAGTATTTGGATTCAATAAGCATATTGGCAATTTCATAGTTTTTTTCTTTACTTGTAAGAAAAGCATAGTCGGGGAAGTTTCGTTCACCTCTACCCATTCTTACTGTAAGTTGCCTTTCCCAATGGTCTTCAGTATACCCTAGTTCCTTTAATAGGGGTTCTATCAAGTAAATCTCTACATCTCGTTCAATTTCTAATTTGTCATTTATATTAAAAGTTGGACTATAAAGTTTAGGTAAGGCATCTATATTTGTTCCCTTCTTTTTCAGTAATTCGAGAAGTTGATTGTAGTCTTCACTTGAAAATGAATAGCCACTTACACCTTGTAAATTTTTTCTAACCAATGGGTGTTTACTAAAATACTCATCTGCTTTTAGCTCGTGTATTGAAATTGGGCTGACTTTAATTCCTTCGCTGATGTATATTGAGCTGTAATAATGAAAAAATGGGTCAGCAATTCCATTTTTTGTTGCTCTCCAAATAGAATGAATATAACTTCTGGGTGCCAGACAGTACATTATTATTATATCGCCTCTTTGTGTATCAACATTACCCTGCCAAAACGAAGTATTCCCATTTTTATAATTATCTAAAAATTCAAAATCGTATCCACTTTTGTCTCCACCCACTAGCCAGACTTGAGTCGCTTGTGGCAAGTTTGTTTCTACTGATTGGTTTTCCTGAATGTACTTTGGAGCGAAATCATATAAGAAGGCGCAAAATTCATAAGCTGTCATTTCATTTTCTATCTGAATTATATGGAATAATTCACACAGTTTCCAATAATATTTAATTCGTTCTTCTTTGTATCTTTTTAACGGAACCTCAGGTAATTCAAAACCAAATGTGTCTGCAATTTGTGTCAACAGTTGAAACTTGCTTCTATAAAAATAGGGTTTGAAAAAGTCTGGATACTTGAAGAATAGCCATGTTGAAATGGTAGGAATAATATGAAGAAAATTGCCTTCATCTGGTTTGAATTCTTCTATACCTTCATTTTCTAATTTTAAGGAAAATCCATTTTTAATAATTGCATCAAACAATTTTTCAGCACTTTCAATTGTCAATGCTGAAGGCAGTTTTGGGCTTACAGAAAACGCTGTCAGGTCGTCAATGAAGTCAATGGCGTCTTTGTTGATATCATTTTTGAAATAGTTGCTTAAAATATCAACTGTTGTACCATTCGTAAAAATTTCAATTGATTTTTTACCTTGTTCAGTTTCTTTATAATTGCTCCAAAGGAATTTGTTTAGTTTCATTGTCTGGTTGTGATAGGCTTTTAAAAGTCACTTACACTGACTTAGCTTAATGATTTGATTTATTAGATAGGAGGCCAATCTCAAAGCGAAAACACCACATCGTATTTTTATATTATCTACTTCTTGGACTAAATGATTTAATATGGAGATTATCAATTTTATATTTTACCTTAAAAGATTTAACTTCATTAAATGTTAAGGGACCTAATACAAGGTTATCAATGAAACAACTTTTCAAAACTTGATTCTGGGAGTAAATGATACCTGAATTTACAATATCTTTATATTTTCGTAACTCCCCCTATTTCCATAATCTTCTCTTGAAATGGTTTGATAAATTGAATTTTAGTATAATCATCCATTTTTATACGTAAATAAACATTTATCAAACACCAAAATATTAGTAGTTAAAGGTCTATAAAAGATTATACCAAGCCTTTGAAATGACCACATTTTCTTATCCAGCCATCCAAGCCCCATCCTCATTTCAATATAATTCCTGAAAACATTCATGTAGCGGGTTCACCATGTTAGTACTTTTTGGTACTGTAAATGTAATTATTTCATTTTTAATCTAAAAATAATGCGCTGGTTTTTTGTGCGCAATTAGCATCGTAAAATCTTATTTGGTTTTTGTGGCTTTTACGATGGTCTGACGATATAATATTTTGCTTTTCATATTTTTATAGATTCGTATTACCTTCTTCTTCAAAATAGCACAAAGGTGTCATGCTTTGGGGTCAAGGAGGTTGTGCCTGCGGACGCAGCCTATTTTTAGGCTAGGGGATGGCTATAAGATTGGGTCGTTCAGTTTGGGGATTAATTTCGCGATGTTGTAAAATAGCATGTGCAAAAAAACAGAAGAATTGTTTAAACCTTGTTAAGCCCGGGCCGCTTTTTTATCTTTTTGGATAAGTGGAGCAATCTTAGGTAATGTGTAAGTGAGCGAATTTAAGTCAAACAAGCGTTAATTCCAATAGTTCTCTACCTATTTCATGCAACCCTTGTACACTTCTGCTTACTTGTTTTTTTGAAGGTTTTTTGATCCCATTGACATATTGTGAAAGTAATGATTCATTCATACCTATTCTCCTTGCCAAATGTTTGGCGTTGATAATCTTGTAAAAATCAAAAAATTGCTTAAAATCAAGTTCTAATTCAATGGAATCAAGTGTAATAGTTTTTCCGAATTCTTTTAAATACAGATTTGATGCTTCTAAAGCATTCAATTGTAATTCATGAATTGTTTGCCCTGTTGTAAATATTGGCTTGTCAAAACAATAGGCAGAGTAACCTGTTTTGGTTTTTTCGATAATAAATTTATTCACTTTCATTATTTACTAATTTGTGCCACTTTTCTTAATTTCATTTCCAACCCTTTGCCAAGTTCATCACTTCCATGATTCGGGAAAATTACGATCCCTTTCTTAGTGGGATGGTTCAATTTGATGTGTGAACCATTTTAGCCAACTACAAACCAACCATCTTTTTTAAGCAATCTCAGAAATTCGGAACATTTTATTACACAAAGGTAAATAATTATTTACTTTTATGCGACTCATTTTTTTCATGATGAGCACAAGCAGTTTAATCCACGCTAATTGACCAGGCAAATCCGGGAATAATTGACCACCTATTGGAGGTTTTAGTCCATGCCTCCCACCACGGCTTAAAGCCAACCACTGGATTACAGTCTTAGGGCGTCATGTTTTTCATTTATTGTATATTCAGGAGTTACTCTATCTTCACTACTCTTTTATTAATCCAATTATTTTTGTCATTCAACTTCAAAATAAAAATTCCGTTGCCCTCAATAAATACAGATTTGTCTTTTGTATAACCTTTATGGATGAGTTTACCTGTAGCTGAATGTAACTCATACGCTATGTCCTGATCAATACCATCAATCCATACCAAATTTGTGGTTGGGTTAGGGTATATCTTTATGTTTTCAGCATCTATCTCTTTCGTATCTGTTGTAAACCATGTACTGTCACATGCATAGGCCACAAATGAGTAGGTCATCATATCACTGCTAAAACATCTCAATTTTGTGATATATGGATTAAAATCACATAGGCCGCAACCAAGAACCAATTTTATCCCATAATTTTCTGCCCCTATCCCTTCATATATTATTTCCTGATAGTCTTCAATGGTACCACTATTGAGTACATGAATATGCTGTGCCTTGAGTGAATCTTTCCCAAAGTGACGGTAGCTTACGGAATCAATGAAAACAGTTGCTATTTCATCAGATTTCCTGAATGGATCATAAAATTTAATGTCATAAGATGATGTGGAATTAAAGTCATAATACATAATGTATTCCTGGTAATGTTCATCCCAAAAGAACATTTTATCATCCTGGACATAAAAGGTATCCTCTTCGTTTAGCACATACTTAGTTAGTACCTCTTCTTTCATTGAATCTGTGACAACAAAAGTTGCGTATTTTATGGAAGCATTTCCTCCTCCATTTTGTTCTTCTTCCTCATATGTCCATTGGTCGCCAATGTTAAATTTTGCATCATTTTTTGCATGCAAATGCACCACCTCCGCACACTCCTCTCCCTCAATGCACCCATTTTCATCTACAACCATTATCCACATTAAAGATAATGTATCTCCAAATAGCAATCCATCAAGTTGTGTGTTGTTGTAGTACGCGGTGCCACCAAGGACAAAGGTTCCTTCTTCTGTTTCTAATATTTTATCAATTTGGCCTGGTCTGAATTTGCCGTAATCTTTTTTTGGAAGTATAGGATTTTCATTTGGTAGGCGGTATATTCTTACCCATTTGAGTTCTCCTTTTTGTGATATTCTAGTTACAAAGCCATTCCATGTAGCATTGAGACCTGCTACCAAGGGACCACCTGGCATGTGCCATACTTTACCACATGCCATGATATCTCCATTGTTGGCTTGGATATAATCATATATTTCATATCTATTCCCATCGGTAATGGCGTTGGAGGGCAGCTCCACACTCCACAAAATGGTGTCCATGTTTTCTGAGAGTTTATTGATACGCCCATTTGAAGGAATAATTGGATTAAATGGATTATCATCTGTTGAATAATAAATAGCACCTTCTTTACTAGATAATATTCGCTGCTTGTCTGCACCTAAATCTCTATGGTTAAATGTATCTAAGATGTTTCCTCCATCATCAATTTTAATTATTTGATATCCAGAATTTGAACCCGATCCTGCATCAGCATCTTTGTGATACATGATGAAAATAAAATTGCCATCATGGGTTTTTTGAAAATCCCACATTTGATTTAGTCGTTTTCCTTTCTTGAAGATTTTATCCCAATTGATGGTATTGGTCCTAAGATCGTATTTTTTAATATTAGCATACATGACTTCATCCTTTTGTAAAAGACCATAGCTGTAAAGAATCGAGTCATCTACAAAATTACCTTCATTGCCTATTGTTATTGCATCCGCAGATAAAATGCTAAATTCTCTTTGGTCTTCGAGATCAGAATTAAATATATAAAACTTTGTGTCTTGAGCTTTTTTAATTTCATGGCCACTGACTATAAAATTATTTTCGAATTTTGTTAAGCGGTCGAAGCTATACATGCCAAAATAATCAGGCAATAACTTTGGCTTTGGAACTGTCTTTATTATAAAACCTTCCTTCATATTAATTTTTGACAAATTTGTCATAAGTGAATAGAGATTTGAATCTTCCTTTAACAATCCCAAACTTGTAACGATAATATGATTTTCATTAATTTCTATATCTTGGATTATATTTCTTAATTGATTTGAATATAATTTATAGTAAAAAAAAAGAAAAAAAATTGATTGAGATAATAAAATCAAAAACAAGAATAATGATTTCTTCATTTTTATTGTATTAAATAAACAGATAGGAGATTTTATCTCCTATCTGTTATGAGATGAGTTAATTAATTAAGATTATTTTCTCTTGAACCAAAACTTCATTATTCGACAGTATAGTAATTATGTAAATG
>CALMWS010000334.1 GCA_937870795.1 uncultured Bacteroidota bacterium
AATTGGGTAAATGCCGAAGGAAGGATTGCTTCTGCTGACACTCTTGATCAATACCGCAACAACAGTCTTGCCAAATTAGGCAGAAGAAAAAATTATACCCACAATTTGGGACTTACCTATAAAATACCGGTAAACTTACTGCCCGTGATGGATTGGGTGACGGCGTCTGCTGATTACAAGGCCACCTATACCTGGGTAGCAGGTCCGTTGCTTTATATTGACGACGAATTGAACAGACCGGGCAACGTCATTCAGAATACACAAAACAGATCTGTGAATGCCACCTTCTCTTTTGATAAGTTGTATACAAAATGGGGTTATCTCAAGAAGATAGAAAGTGGTGGCAGCAAGACCAAGACCAAAAAACCAAAAGGGAAGAAAGAAGAAGGAAGCATGGCAGCTGAAAGAGGCGGTGAAGAAAAGGAAGAAGGCAAAGACAAAGAAAAAGGTAAGGACAAAGAAAAAGCTAAAAAGGACCGCGATCCCAGTGTGTTTGAGCGCATCCTAATCCGTCCGTTGTTGGCCTTACGATCCGTTAAATTCAGCTATAAAGAGGATTTTGGAACGGTAATACCAGGCTTCTTACCCAACGCGTCGCTGTTTGGTTTGAGTGATGGCTTTAGCGCTCCGGGATGGCAGTTTGCAGCCGGCTTACAACCCGATCTTGACAAGAGCAATCCAAACAATTATTTGTTTGCCAATCAGGAGTGGTTCAACAAGAGCAAGGCGTTTAACGATCAGATTACCCAATCTGTAAGGCAAAACATCAATGCCAAAATTGCCATTGAGCCATTTAAGGATTTTAAAATCGATGTAGACTTCAATAAAGATTATCGCAATTCGCATACTGAGGTATTTAAATACAAAGACCAATTTATGCAGATCGGCGCCATCAATACCGGCTCGTTTGAAGCTACCTATGCTTCTTTGGGTACCCTTTGGGACAAATCAGAAGACCTGGTAGCCACTTTTAAGGCTAACAGGGTTGTGGTGTCGCATCGGTTGAAAAATTACAACACCCAGGAGCACCCGGATTATGCGGGTTATGCTTATGGCTGGGGGCCTACAAGTTACAATGTAGTGGTTCCTTCATTTTTGGCTGCCTACAGAGGACAAGACATCAACAAACAATCCCTGAACCTGGAGAGTGATGTGAAGTCGTACAATTACATACCCAGACCCAACTGGATATTGAGGTATGATGGCTTGAGTAAGCTGCCCTGGTTCAAAGACTGGCTCAACAGTTTCAGTTTGAAGCATGGTTATAAGTCGACACTTTCGGTTGCCAAATTTGAGAGCCAGCCTGAATACGACGATCAAAGGGAGTTTAAGACCCTTGAAAACAATTACTTTTCGAGAATTGAAATTCCGGCAGTGTTGATTAAGGAAGAATTCAGTCCATTGATTGGAATTGACCTCAAGACCAAAAACAACATGGAGATCAAGTTTGAATACAAGAAGGGAAGGACGTTGGATTTGCGGGCCTCTACCAGTGAGTTGAATGAGACACTCAGCACGGGAGTAGTATTTGGATTTGGCTATGTGATTGACAATTTCAAAGGATTTGGTGGTGGCAAAAAGCGACCAACCAGGGGCAAAAGAGGTGATGGGTTAAATGGTGGAACGGACGATGGAAAGACCGATGATAAAGCCGCCGGTGGTGGTTTGAACAGTGGTGGAAAGGGAGACAGAAACAACCCGCCCACCAGCAAGGATAAAAACCCAACCAGTACAGGCAAAGGTAAAAAACTGACCATCAATTGCGACGTCTCTTTTAAAGATGACGTAACCCAGAATTACAAGTATGGCATTTCTCAAAAAACAGAGCCAGAAAAAGCAAGGGGTAGTCAGGTGTTGCAGATAAGTCCAAATATTGAATACCAGATGTATAAAAACCTTGCATTGAGGTTGTATTTTGAATACATGCGTACAGCGCCGAAGGTAGCAACCAACATTACGGTCAACATGTCGTCTGGTATTGTAGTGCGGTATATGTTTAATTAACAGCGCATGAGCAGGCGGTCTATAATTGCCATAATGATATTGATGAGCATAGCCCTGCTTGGGGTGAGCATCATTCAGTTTTTTTGGATCAAATGGTCGCTCGCCATTAATGAGAAGGGTTTCAATAACCAGGTTTACCAGGCCATCAACAGCGTAAAATACAAGTTGCTGGAAGATGTAGAAACAAAGGAATTTTACCAGACCTATATGCACGAGCGCAAAGACGATGTGCATTTGCAAAACATTCTAAAAGGGGGCAATGCGTGGGACAAGCAGCAATTGGAGTATGAATTGAGAAACAACCTGCTGCTCATTAAGCCCGATGAATTTTTGGAAAATATTGACATCAAAAAACTCGATGAATTTCTGATGACAGAGCTCAATAATCAGGGCATCAAAATTGATTATGAATACGGCATTTTTTCAAAGCAGACCCAGAGTTTTTTTATATTAAACGGCAATTATGTAGCAGAGATTGGCGATGGATCGCAGATGTCTAAGGTACAATCCAGTCCGGGGCTCAGGGAGACTGAATACAAGATTCCTATTTTTGATTTGCACGATAAAGATGAGCCGGGCTACTTGTATTTGTATTTCCCCGATAAAGCTGGGGTGTTGTGGCAAAATATTTGGCGAATACTTGCCCTTTCTATTTTTTTCACAGGGTTGATTTTGTTTTGTTTCTCCTATACTTTGTATGTCATTTTTCAGCAGAAGAAAACATCGGAGATCAAAAATGACTTTATCAACAACATGACCCATGAGTTTAAGACGCCCATAGCCACCATTTCACTGGCTACGGATTCCATTCAAAGTCCGATGATCATCAGCAATGAGACCAAGGTCAGAAAATTTCTGGCTATCATCAAAGAAGAGAACCGGCGTATGCTCAGGCAGGTAGAAAAGGTGTTGCAAATGGCTCAGATCGATCGGAAAGAAATTTCGCTGAAACCGACCAAAATCAACATCAATGAGTTGGTATCACAGTCAGCACAGCATGCTGAGCTCAAAGTATTGGAAAGAGGGGGCAGTGTGCAAGTACACCTCAATGCAAGCAGGGAGCTGATAGAAGCTGATCAGAACCATGTGTCCAATATTATCGCGAACCTCCTGGACAATGCCGAAAAATATTGCCCGGAAAATCCGACCATCACGGTTGAAACCCAGGACGACAAAGACGGTGTGAGGATTGCCATAGGAGATAATGGTATAGGAATACCCAAAGAAGCCCTGAAGCACATCTTTGAAAAATTTTACCGGGTGCATACCGGAAATGTACACAATGTAAAAGGTTTTGGTCTGGGTTTGAGTTACGTGAAGGCCATGGTAGATGCCCACGGGGGTCGCATATCTGTTAAATCTGAGGTAGGAAAGGGCAGTACTTTTACCGTATTTTTGCCATTTAAGCCCTCAAATAAAGATTTAATAAAATGATTATTAGAAACGTATATATATGTTAAATAATTTATATGAATATTCATTAAAATTTGGGTGCAGACACTAACTAAAATAGGAAAAACAACGTTAATACTAAAAACACAAACGAAAGGGCATGACAAGTAAAATCTTACTGGTAGAAGACGACAGAAATTTTGGTGATGTATTGAGGTCATACCTTGAAATGCATGATTTTGAGGTAACGCTGGCAACAGATGGTGAAGCGGGCTTGATTGAATACAACAAAGGCAGTTTTGAACTATGCATTTTTGATGTCATGATGCCCAAAAAAGATGGCTTCACACTTGCGAGAGAAATCAGAGACAAGGGAGCTGTAACACCCATCATTTTCCTTACAGCAAAGAGCCTGAAAGAAGATGTGTTAGAGGGATTTAAGATAGGAGCAGATGATTATATAACCAAGCCATTCAATTCTGAAGAGCTTTTGTACAGGATCATGGCCATATTAAAGCGTTCTTCAAAGGCAGCTGAGCCAAAGGAAGAAGCCAAAGAATTTCAGATAGGAGGGTACTTGTTTAATTATCCACTGCGCACCCTTGTTTACAAGGATGGAGAATATGAAGAAAAATTATCGCCCAAAGAAGCCCATTTGCTCAAAATGTTTTGTCTGGCCAAAAATGACGTCCTGGAACGTTCTGAGGCATTGAAGAAAATTTGGGGTGAAGACAACTACTTTACCGCCAGGAGCATGGATGTTTTTGTAACCAAGCTGCGAAAATACCTAAGTAAAGACGAGTCGATAGAAATTGCCAATATCCACGGCAATGGATTTAGACTGATCGAAAAAAACACCATTTAAAGCGTTCAAATGGCAACCAAATTCAGGTTGCTGCCCTTGCTGACATAAATCGGGTGTGGAAAAGTGGTAGATTTATTCTGATTTTGACTCGAAATAGCCAACCCAGTTTTAGTACAATTATAAGTCGGACAATAAGTTATATATTTCCAAAATATATATTAATAAAATGTTAATATATTTTAGGTTGGCTTAACATTGCTATCCAACAATAGCTCTAAATTTGTAGCTCAAAACAGTACAAATTATGGCTAGAATTTTACAATTATTTTTCGTTTTGTCCTTTTTGGTGCCGGTTGCACTGCAGGCGCAGGTAACAACATCATCATTGAGAGGACACATCAGTGATTCCAAGGGTGAAGATCTGATAGGTGCATCCGTTGTGGCGGTACACCTCCCATCTGGTACGCAATATGGTACCGTAACCGATGCATCTGGTAACTACATCCTTCCAGGTGTAAGGGTAGGTGGACCTTACAAGGTAACCGTAAGTTATGTTGGTTACCAGGACAGACAAGTAGAAAATGTTTTTGCTTATCTGGGGGTAGTCACCGATGTAAATACAAAATTGGATGACGCATCTGTGAACGTAGATGAAGTATTGGTGGTAGCATCGAGGGGAGACCTTTTCAGCTCAGACAGAAATGGAGCTGCTGTTACCTTTAACAACCAGTCTATTCAGTCGATTCCGACCCTTGGCAGGACGGTAAACGACATTACCCGTTACAACGTTTACTCCAACGGAAGGGGCTCTTTCGCAGGTCAGGATTCACGTTTCAGTAGCTTTACTGTAGACGGATCCGTTTTCAACAATGGCTTCGGACTCGGATCATCGGCATCAGCGGGGGGAAGAACAGGAACTACAGCCATCTCATTGGATGCATTGGAAGAATTGCAGTACAACATCACACCATATGATGTTAAACAATCAGGATTTGCTGGAGCCGGTATCAACTCAGTTACCCGTTCCGGAACCAATGAAATTACAGGTTCGGCTTATTATTTCATGAAAAGCAACGATTTGACTGGTAAAAAGGCCAATGGTCAGGATCTGGCTCCATTTACAGTGGATGAAAAGACCCTGGGTGCCAGAATAGGAGGTCCCATCATCAAAAACAAGTTGTTTTATTTTGTGAATTTTGAAAACTTCAAAAGCTCAAAACCAGCTTTGGATTGGGTAATTAACCGTGGTACCGGATCAACCGGCAACGTGTCAAGGGTTACAGAAGCCGACATGACGGATCTGGCCAACTTTATGAAGACCAATTTCAACTATGACCTGGGGGCCTTTGATGGTTTCAACAACGACGTCAACAGTACCAAATACCTGGCAAGGTTGGACTACAACATCAGCGACAAACACAAATTGTCATTGAGGTATTCACACCACGATTCAGATTCAGAACAAAGGATTTCAGACAGTAATAGTAGTAACACAGCCGGAAACGGAAACAGGACCAACAGGGCGTTGGCTATTTCTCCTGAAAACACAGGCTACATTATTGAAGACAACACACGTTCAATTGCTTTTGAACTCAACTCTTTGTTCAGTGCCAAGATGTCAAACAATCTTGTAATAGGTTACAACAAACAATTGGAAGACAGAAGGTACCGTACCCAGGAGTTTCCAACCATTGACATCCTAAAAGATGGTAATACCTATACTTCAATTGGTTTTGATCCATTTACTCCGGCCAATCA
>CALMWS010000335.1 GCA_937870795.1 uncultured Bacteroidota bacterium
GCCATGAACACCTGTACTTCAGTGATAGAGGTAAACGAAGGCATGCACACCATGTCTACCTCCCACGGCCTATTTAGCCTTGGACTCATGTCTGGAAGTCTGATTGCCAGCTTTAGTTATGGCTGGCAGATTAATCCGGGCCATCACATGATTTTATTAGCAAGCCTAGGCATTTTAATGGCATTGTGGGCTAGAAGTTCCATTTTTACGATCCATCAAGCCCCTGTTTTGGGCTTGGATTCCATAGAGGAAAGGTGCAAGGATGTGAAACCTCCGGGTGTTAAAAAAGAAATATTCTGGATGGTGGTTTTGAGTGTGTGCAGTAATTTTACAGAAGGCACCATGGCCGATTGGACAGCGGTTTACATGAAAGAAGTGGTGCAAACCAATGCCTATTTCATTGGCTGGGGTCTGGCAGCCTATTCATTTTGCATGGCACTGGGAAGGTTGATGGGCGATGGCATTGTGCCCTTGTTGGGACCCAGAAATGTATTGTTGATGGGTGCGGTAATGGTGTTTTCCGGACTTTTGCTGGCAATAGTTTTCCCCATTACCATAATAAGCATTCTGGGCTTTGCGTTGGTGGGATATGGAGTTTCATTCTCATCTCCCATTCTTTACGGCAGCTCGGCACGAATACCGGGTTATGGCAATGGCCAGGGCTTGGCCATACTCAACTCGTTTGGAATGATTGGTTTTCTGATCGGCCCTGTAATCATTGGTTTTATCAGCCGGGCTTTTGACCTCAGCATTGCATTTTGCCTTATTCTGGTGTTGGCGGCTATTTGGGGAACCCTGGCAAGAAATGTGAAGTTATACTAACAATTGTCCTATATTTATCGTCAAATCTAAAAAATCGTCTCATTTGAAACCAGTTTGGAAACAAACCTTGTTTTATGCTGCTCTTTGTGTGTCAAGCGCAATGCTTGGCGTGGCCATATACGCCGGCTTTATCAATCCCATCCAAAAGACCTATCTGGAGGAATCACGCAAAGCAGTGCTGGCAGCAGAACACCAATTGCTGTTTTCAGGCAAAATGAACCGTCTCTTTACCTCTTCTGCCCCAACCGACTTTATTGAGGCAGCCAGAAATTCTCAACAAGCGGTGGTTTTTATCAGGTCTTTAATTCACATGGATGAGACCGTGCTGGGAGGGGAGGCCCGCTCATCTGAAACCGGCAGCGGCGTCATAGTCAGTCCCGATGGCTACATTGTCACCAACCACCACGTGGTCAAAGACGCGGATGAAGTAGACGTGATGCTCAACGATAATCGGGAATACAAAGCACAGGTGGTGGGCAACGACCCCAATACGGATCTGGCTTTGCTAAAAATAGAAGCAGAAAACCTTCGCTTTTTGGTTTTTGGCAATTCAGACAGCCTCCAGGTTGGTGAATGGGTAATGGCGGTAGGCAATCCATTCAGACTCCAGTCTACCGTAACAGCAGGTATTGTCAGTGCCAAAGGTCGTAACATCAACATTTTGGAAAACCAGGGCATTGAATCATTTATTCAAACCGATGCTGCTGTTAATCCTGGCAACAGTGGGGGTGCTTTGGTCAATACCAGCGGAGAATTGGTGGGCATCAATACTGCTATCATGACGCTCAGTGGCAATTACGAAGGTTTTTCTTTTGCCGTACCCGCCAATCTGGCAAAAAAAGTGGTCAACGACATCAAACAATTTGGCTTTGTACAAAGGGGATGGTTGGGTGTTGAAATCGAAAACATCGATGATATGCGCGCCAGAAAATTGCAAATACCAGAAGTTGCAGGTGTATACATTGCCGTTGTGACCCGCAATGGTGCAGCCTATGATGCCGGTTTGAAAAGTGGCGATGTGATCACCCGTCTCAATGGCAAATCCATAGCCAGCCTCCCCCAGTTTATGGAAAACATAGGCATATACAGACCCGGTGATAAAGTAAGCATTGACTACATCAGAGAGGGCAAAAAAGCCACCACCACTGCCACGCTTCGAAATCAACTCAATTCCACCGACCTCGTTGCTGTACGTAAAGACAAGTCACTGGTAGAATTGGGCTTTGAGTTGAGAGATCTAGATTCTTATGAAAAATCAAGAAACAAAAGCCATGGCGTCAAGGTGGTAACGGTATACCGGTCTTCGCGTGTGGATGAAGCCCGCATTGAGCCGGGATACATCATCACCAAAGCCAACAACAAAGTAGTACGTACCGTCAACGATGTATTGGATGCCCTCAAATCAGCAGGGAGTGAGCTCAACCTGGATGGGTTTTATGAAAACTACCCGGGAGAGTTTCCTTATAAAATTAACTTGCAATAACCATGTAATCATGATTACAAAAAAATACACGCGTTTATTATTTGCCCTCCTTTTAGTGTTCAATGGTTTTGCCATGCGAGCTCAAAATGAGGTGAGAACAAAAACCTCTTTCATCGTACAAATGGAAAAGGGCATGATAATGAATGCAAGCCAACGTTTTGCTTCTTTGCCGGGCAATAGCTATACGTGTCGTCAAATTTGTGACGAGCCCATGAATCTCTGGCTGATTGAAACAGCCGAAACCGGCAGATCGGCCAGGAGTTTTTACAAAGACCTCGACCCGGAAAACCATGTCATTACACTTTCAGAAAACAGACCCCTTACGTTAAGAAAATTACCTTCAGATAGTTTGTACAACCGCCAATGGCAGTACAAAAATACAGGAAGCAATGGAGGTAAGCCCGGGGCAGACATCAATGCCGAAGCAGCCTGGGACATCACCACGGGCGGCCTCACCCCCAACGGTGATACCATAGTGGTTGCAGTAGTAGATGATGGCCTTGACATAGAACACGAAGACATAGCCCCCAATCTCTGGACCAACCACATGGAAATTGAAGGTGACAGCATAGACAATGACAACAATGGTTACATAGATGATATACACGGTTGGAATGTGGGCAAAAACAACGGAGAGATTTCCTCTGGCGGCAGTCATGGTACTCCGGTAGCAGGTATCATAGGAGCCAGAGGCGATAATCGAAGGGGCGTGGCCGGGGTCAACTGGGAGGTCAAGCTTATGCCCATCAAATACGGCTCAGCCAATGAAGCCAATGCGCTTGCGGCTTATGCCTATGCTTACAAGATGCGCAAGCTATACAACGAAACGCAGGGTGCAAAAGGCGCTTTTGTGGTAGCCACCAACTCAAGTTGGGGCATTGACAGGGGCCAGGCCGATGAGGCTCCACTTTGGTGCGGTATGTACGATTCCCTGGGCACAGTAGGCATCCTATCAATGGGTGCAACAGCCAATGTCAATTTAAATGTAGACGTAGAAGGCGACTTGCCCACTGCTTGTGCCAGTGATTTTTTGATTGCTGTGACCAATCTTGATAAAAACGACAACAAGGTAAATGCCGCAGGTTTTGGTAGAAAATCTGTTGATATTGGTGCTTATGGCAGTGAGACCTATACAGTAGCTACCAACAACCGCTATTCCGGCTTTGGGGGCACTTCAGGGGCAACACCCCACGTTGCCGGCGCTGTAGCATTGATGTATTCGGTGCCCTGTGCCGATCTTGCAAATTTGCTGAAATCCGATCCCCGGGCTGCAGCACTCTATGTTAGGGACATTGTACTCAACACTACCACAGAAAATGCCTCCTTGCTGGATATTACTACTTCATCAGGCAAACTCAATCTAGGCAAAGCAGCTGAAACCTTGCTCTCAAGATGTGGCAGCTGTCAGGTGCCTGTTGTCATCGAAGACCACATTGTAGATTACACCAATGTGGCCTTTTCCTGGCTGGCGTCTGGGGGAGAAGCCCTACTTAGATACAGAAAAGAAGGAGCCGACGATTGGATCACCCTACCTGCCACCTCCCAAAATGGTGTGCTGGTTGAAAATCTTGATCGGTGTACAGGCTACGAATACCAGCTGGGCTATCAATGCAGCGGTTCTTCACTGTCATGGTCGTCTCTCAGGTTTTTTAGTACTGAAGGCTGTTGTTACCCACCAGCCGATGTTGATGTTGTAGCCATCGATAGCGCTTTCATCTTTACTGCAGGCGTTCAAAAAATACTGCAAATAGAAATTAGAAAAAAAGGCAGCAATCAATGGGATACGCTTCAGGTTGAAAATACCAATAGTTATACAAATCTGGAGGAATGTAGTCAATATGAAGCAAGATATACCGCATATTGCCAGCAATTTGACGTGTATTCACCTGCTTCAGGCGTAGTATTTTTGGCAGCACCCTGCGGCAACTGTACAACCCAGTCGTATTGCAGCGCGGCTGTTTTGCAAAACGATTCAGAATGGATTGAAAGCATAGCTGTTGGAGATGAATCCTATGTTTCAGGGCAAGACGCCAAAGGCTATGGCAATCACCTGGGAGCCTTTATCCCGGGCCTCCACAGGGCAGATTCCGTGGTCTTTACATTTACACCTGGCTTTTCTGCTGCAGGGTACTCTGAATATTTTACGGCATACATAGATTG
>CALMWS010000336.1 GCA_937870795.1 uncultured Bacteroidota bacterium
TGGCAAACTCTTCGTGGAAAGAGATAAATTTTTTGACACTGTCGCGGATCACCTTATTGTCTTCTACGATATGAATGATTACTTTTTCCACACCTTTATTTTAATACAAACATAATATTTACTCATTGCAAAAGCAATCACCTTGTAGGGTGATTGCTTTGGTTTTATTAAATAGTGACATTTGTCATAATACGTTTTAACAAACAGGCCTTCTTAATAACAAAAAAATTAAACAATGAAGTCATTATCGATGATTCTTGTTTTCATTCTATGCTTATCGAAAATAAACGGTCAAAATTTCTGTGAAAAACGCGATTAACGATTTAAATTCAGAAGGATTGTGCAATAACAATAAGTCTTTGCCCATTACCTGAATTTGGATGTTGATAAGGGTTGGGAGAAACTTAAATTAAAAAATCGAGATCTTGGCCTTGCAATACTTTTTAGTCTTTCTCGACAGCGGCTGAATATGATTCTGGAAGAGAAAAATAATTACTTAATCACACCCTCTTTTTTCGTCTATGTTTTTTTACCACCCCCCATTTAATTGGATTGTCACGGATATACATGGCTATACGATAATATGAAATTTCTTCGCGTATGATGTGGTCGTGATAACTTCTTTGCCAAAATTTGCCCATAAACTCATTTTTTGATTTGTAAATTTTCAAACAACCATTTGCAACCAATGATTTATAGGCTCCCACAATATCTGGAACCGAGGGATCGGCTGTCGAGACATCCCTTGCCTTTGTTGATAGATGGTTGGGACCGGCCGTCGAGATATCCCTTGCCTTTGTAGATAGATAATTGGGACCGGCCGTCGAGATATCCCTTGCGGATGTCTCGACATGGTTGGGATCGGCCAAATTACTATCTATTTTGGGGTTTTCTCGTTTAAGATCCGAGGTAAACCCGGATCCTGTTTTTGTTTCTTGCAATCGAATGATGCCGTGTATATGGTCGGGCATTATTTGAAAGGTATCTAATTTAAACCGGGGATATCTTTCGGACAATTTTTTCCACTCCTCTTCCGCAATTTTTCCAAACTCATTTAAAATCATTTTACCATTTTCTACATAACCAAATCTATGAATCCTGTTGTGGCAGCATATGGTAATAAAATACAGACCCTCTCTTCTGTAATCATATCCTTTTAATCTTCTGGATTTGCGGCCTGGCAAAATTTTTCGCTTGCCTCTTTGGGGAGATTTTTTTTTCATAGGTTCTGTTGCGTTCGTTAATATCAAACGAATTAAACCTTTGAAATGTTGTTGACTCTTGCTTATGCCTACCTCACCTCCCTTCCCTTCCAATTATAGCCACCTCCAACAAAAGCATGCCATGCGGAAAAAAGAATGATAAAAAGGTATACAATCTGACCCTGCAAAAAAAACTTCATGGCTCTTCGGTTGTTTTGCCAATCGGTGGCCAGCCATAGGGCAATAAAGTCAATAACACCCTTGCTAATCAATATTACTGCACCCCCAAACCAGGCACTGGGATTAAAAAAACCAAGAATTAACATCATAAGCAGGCTGATGTTTACCAACACGACCATGCCTTGAACCATCCAGATATTTAACCCTGCATACGCCCGCGTTTTGGTGGCCCACCGCTTCCGTTGCTGCAGCAGCTGTTTCCATCCCTGTTGTGGTCTGGTGGTAACAATGGCTTCTGCATCTCCTGCAAAGCCTATCCTGTTGCCTTGTAGGGCCGCTTCGGCATAAAAAAATACATCATCCCCTGAAGCATGGTGTATGTGGTTTTGATATCCCCCTGTCGTTTCATACACTTTCTTTGCAAAGGCAAGGTTGGCACCATTGGCTAAATAATAAAGCTTCCTCTGGATGCCAAAAGCCGTGACCACCATCGTTATGGCAACATCCATTGCTTCAAAGGCACTGAGCATGCGATCGCAGGGCGAGATTTTAACCGGACCGGTGATTAATGTTGCTCCACTTTGATTGAAACTTTCATTGAGCTTGGCCAACCATCTTTCTCCTACCACACAATCGGCATCTGTGGTGGCAATGTATTCATATTTGGCTGCGCTTATGCCCAGAGCAAGCGCGGCTTTTTTCCCTTGCCCCTCTTCTAAAGACAAAGCGCTGATGCCCTTTGTTTCTCTTAGTTGTTTGTAGGTATCGTCTGTGCTGTGATCATCTACTACAATAATTTCAAAATGATCGGCAGGATATTGTTGTGCCAACAAGGCTTTTAAACAGGGTCCTATGTTGTGGGATTCATTTCGGGCAGCTACCACCACAGAAAATCGTTTGTGTTCAAACTTCACCCTTGTTTTTACCGGCGATGGTTTTATGGACAAAATAAAAATGGCCGCTATCATGCAGGCATAAATTGCTGAAATCAGTATGCAAAAAACGATCATGTCATCGAGAGACAAAAGATTCGAAAAAGGTCGTCGGCAATTATGGTATCGCTGAAAATGGCTGCAGCCATTGCTCTGCCTTTTTCCCCCATGGCTTCGCGCTGCGCCGGAGAAAGGGCACAAAATTTTTCCATCGCTCTGATCAGGTCGTTGACATCCCTGGCTTCTGCCAAATAGCCGTTGACACCCTCTTCTACCGTTTCTCTGCATCCCGCCGTTTTGGTAGTAATCACAGGCTTGCCCATGGCCATGGCTTCCAATACGATGCGCGGCATGCCCTCCCGATAGGATGGCAAAACTATGCACGTTGATTTTTCGAGAAATGGTCGCACATCGTTGACAAAGCCTTTGTAATCTACTGTGTCTTCACTGATCCACTCCAGCAAAGTATCTCTGTCAATCGTTGATGGATTTTCAGGGTCAAAATCTCCCAGCACTACAAAGGATGCCGGCATGGCCTTTTCATGAAATTGACGCGCTGCTGCTGCAAACTCCAAAATGCCCTTGTCTTTCAACAAACGTCCAATAAAGGTAAATACGGGTGGGTCGGGTGCCGACTTTTTTTCACTATGGTAATACGCGGTGTTTACTCCACAGCCCTTCACTGCAAAGGCCCGTGCTTCATCAACCAACTGCTTTTCTATAAACAGGTTTCGGTCGTCTTCATTTTCAAAGATCATGCTACTACTGTACCTTGCTGTACGCCGATACAACCATTCGGTTACTACATTGATAAAACCCCTATTGATGAACGAATAACCCAAACCAGTAACCACACTTACTGATTTCACCCCTGCCAGCCTGGCTGCAATGGTTCCAAATATGTTGGGCTTGTGGGTGTAATGTACCACCAGGTCGGGTTTGATTTTGCGGTACTTACGCCGCAATTCTTCTACCAGCAACATATCTTTGATGGGATTTGTACTATCGCGATCCAGGGTGCGCAAATTGATGTGCACTACCTCCGGAAAGTTTTCTACGTATTCGATGTAAGCATCGATGGGTGCCAGCACATACACTTTAAAGCCTTCTTCGATACACTTGCGTATCACATTTTGCCTGAAATTGTAGATGTTCCAGGTGCTGTTGGCCACAATGGCTATACTTTTGGAAGGATTCAAAGCCGCTATTTTCTTTACATATCAAATCAGGTTTCAAACTTACTGCTTTTTGTCCATCCTATGGTCATTTTGCGTCAGTCACCTTGGCATTATGGGCTGTTTAAACAAAACTCCTTACCTTTGCACCCATGTCTACACCAAGTACTGTTGCCTTTCATACCCTCGGTTGCAAGCTCAATTTTTCTGAGACTTCTACCATCCGCCGGCAGTTTGAAGATGCCGGTTACGGGGTTGTCAATTTTGAAGAAGGCGCCGATATTTACGTATTGAATACCTGCAGTGTCACAGATTTTGCAGATAAAAAATGCCGCTACGAAGTACGTCGTGCGCAGCGGTATGCCCCCAATGCAAAAATCATTGTCATTGGCTGTTACGCCCAACTAAAGCCGGAAGAAATTTCTTCTATTCCCGGTGTCGATCTGGTACTTGGAGCTGCAGAAAAATTCAACATCCTCAAATTCATCGATGAACTCAGCCATGCCGGCAAAGGTTTGATCAAATCGGGCGATGTACACCAGGTCAACCAATTTGTAGGTTCTTTTTCTTTTGGCGACCGCACCCGTTCTTTCCTCAAGGTGCAGGATGGTTGCGACTATAAATGTAGTTTTTGCACCATTCCCCAGGCCCGTGGCCGAAGTCGCAGTGATACTGTGTCCAACGTTGTGGAAAACGCCAACAAAATTGCAGCCATGGGGGTAAAAGAGGTGGTACTCACGGGTGTAAACCTTGGCGATTTTGGCAATGGCACCGAGGTCATCGAAGGGCTGCTGCCCAAAAAAGAAGCTTTGTTTTTTGACCTCATCCAGGCCCTGGATGCAGACACGCAAATAAGCCGGTACAGAATTTCTTCCATCGAGCCCAACTTGCTTACCGATGAAATCATCCGCTTTGTAGCCAATAGCAATCGTTTTATGCCCCATTTTCACGTGCCGCTTCAGTCGGGTAGCAATTTGGTGCTTAAAGCCATGCGCAGGCGATACAAGAGAGAACTTTATGCAGCAAAGGTTGAAGCCATTAAAAAAGCCATGCCCCACTGTGCCATCGGCGTTGATGTGATCGTGGGCTTTCCCGGAGAAAGTCACGATGACTTTCTGGATACCTACCACTTTCTCAATGACCTGGATGTGTCTTACCTCCACGTCTTCACCTATTCTGAACGCGCCAACACAGATGCTGCCGGCATGGAATCGAAGGTGGCCATGGAAGTGAGAAGAGAAAGAAACGAAATGTTGCGCATTCTCTCTCAAAAAAAACAACGAGCCTTTTACGAACAACACCTGAACAGCCATCGACCTGTATTATTTGAAAACCACACTTCCAATGAGGCGCTGATGTCGGGGTTTACCGATAATTACATCAAGGTGTCTTTGCCAAAAAGTGAAACCATGATCAACGAATGCCGGCAAGTCAGACTGCTCAACATCGATGCTGCCGGTGAGTCGGTCCTGGTCTTGCCTGCCGACCAATCAGAGTACGCGGTACTTTAATTGCACGTGGTCGTCTTCCCAGATTTCCTGAGGGCTGATGTAGCTGTCTTTCATTTTAAATAAATATCCCCCTCTTTTAAAACAGTCTCTTACCAGCTCACTGCAGATGTAGTTTCTGTTTTTTTCGCGTTTTCCTACCTTAAATAATATACGCATCATAATGCGAAAGATTTCCCAGTTGTCGTACGGCCGGGTAAGTTCATCCAGGCCAAAGCCAATGATGTTGCGGTGACCATTTTCAGCAAGTTCTCCCGAAAATTCGGTGATGACGATCTGCCCCTTGTAAGGCCTGCGCTTGCCTTTGTAATCGTTGAGGTATTTTGATAAGGGTATCAATCGAATGCCAATGTAGGGCTCGGCTTCCAGCACCAACACACGGCCCAGCTCTTCGTCTTTGTAAATAATGGCCACATGGCTCCACACGCTGTTGGTCAGTTTTTGAATGGCACCCGAAAACAAATAGGATCCACTGCAAAACACGATCTGACCCGTTTTAAGAAAGGGCCTGATTTTTTCGTACGGTACCTTATCGAGGTTTTTAATGTCCTTCTTGCTGAGCTTCTGTGCCATGCGGTTGGATTTTAATGAGTTTTTGCCATAGTTTGCGACTTGCCGACTCTATTTTATCGTAGCTCTCGGTCTCTTTTCCAATGTAAACCCACATGGTGGCCAAACTCGTCTGAGCAGGATCTTCCGGCCTGTTGAGGCGAAAGGCTTCACGCATCCTGCGCTTGATCTGGTTGCGGTCTGTGGCTTTTTTAAACTTTTTTTTGGGCACGGATACCGACATCTGCACTGTGGCGGGCTGATCGGCAGTAATGAGATAAAAGACTTTTATAGGGTATTGAAACAGCTGTCCTCCGGTTTCAAATACCTGCGCAATCGCCTTGCGGGACTTAAGTCGGTCTTGATATGTAAATGTCCTGCGCATCTTGTAAAAATAAAAAATCCGAACCAGGATGCAACCCGATTCGGACTCTTATGTTTTTTTGGTGTGTATCTGAATTTACTTCAAACGCTTTTCGTCGGAAACGGTCAATTTGTACCTTCCTCTGGCCCTTCTGGCAGCCAACACCCTTCTTCCGTTTTTGGTAGCCATTCTGGATCTGAAACCATGCTTGTTGGCTCTTTTTCTTCGTGATGGTTGAAATGTCCTTTTCATCTTTTGATTTTTATTGCGCCAATTTTAATCGACAATTTTTAAAAGAGTTGCAAAAGTACTGTCTTTCACCCAATTAACAAAAGGAATTCAACAAAAAAACCATTTTCCTGGCCGAAAAACGATATATGTGGTTTTTTTCTTTTTTTAAATGCTTAGTTCTGAAACCAATGTGCTCTCTTCCAACAGGTTAAAATATTGAAAATGCATTTTTCCGAGTCGCTTTTCCACCTGGGTAATGGCAATGGTTTTTACTCCCGGGCGGTCCATTAAAAAATCGGTTTCCGCCTCTCCAAAGGGCTTGCTTTGATGAAATTGCAGCAGTTTGTGTGGAAAATGTTCGTTTTTTAATATAAAATTTTCAAATTCCCGAATTCTCCTTTCTTTTTGTTCGATGTTGTACAGCGTAGATGACGACCAAATATAATTTGCCCCACGATCCAGGTGTTTGATGTGACTTTCACTGCCATCCCATACCCATTCCATAAAACAATGGTTGTCCACACAAATCAACGTAAAGGGTTCTATTTGAAAAAGATCTGT
>CALMWS010000337.1 GCA_937870795.1 uncultured Bacteroidota bacterium
TCCGGAGATCAGTGGCTGCAAATCCACGAAATCTGGCACGAACTCGGGGGCAAATCAAATGCTACCATGTTGTATGGCCACATCGAAAAATACTGGCATAGAGTTGACCACCTGGATCAACTTCGACAACTGCAGGACAAAACAAATGGCTTTCAAACCTTTATTCCTCTCAAATTCAGAAACAAGGACAATGAGATGAGCCACCTGCCAGAAGTTAGTCTTATCGAAGATTTAAGAAATTATGCAGTATCCCGAATCTATCTCGACAATTTTGACCACATCAAGGCATATTGGCCAATGATCAGTCGCGACATCGCTCAGATTTCCTTATCCTATGGCGTTGACGACGTAGATGGCACGATAGATGATACCACCAAAATTTATTCCATGGCCGGATCTGAAGAGCAAAATCCGGCGATGACTACCCAGCAGTTGGTCAGCCTGATCAAAAAAGTGGGGCGGCGTCCAATAGAAAGAGACACATTGTACAATGTAATTTGTGATTATTCAGAAGTTGAATTTGAGGAAGACACAGCTTTCAGAGGCTATTTGGACCTACCCGTTGTAGGCAACTCATAGGGCATTAACAAACTACTCATAGAATCACTGCCTACATTGATCGATATTCCTGTACACCAGAATTTTATAAATATATCTTTGAATAAAAAACATGTTCGGACAAATTAAGAGAATACTGGGAATAGAAGGCGTTAAGATCGATGTGGATGTACACCAGCCAGTGCATCTTTCCAGCGGTAAAATCACAGGCATCATAAGGCTTATTACCCTCCGGGATAGTGAGGTCACCGGCATTAAACTAAAAATGATCGAAAAATACCATAGGGGAAGAAACAAAGAAAAGCTAATTGACGAATACCTCATTGGTGAACTCGATCTGAATGAAAGTTTCCAGCTGAAAAAAGAGGAGATCATTGAAATCCCTTTTGAATTGCCATTTACCAATTATCAATCCGAGATGGATAAGTTTCAAAAAAGCAACTTTGTAGCCTCCAGCTTTGTGAAGATGGCAAAGTTCATAAAAGGAGTCAAATCTGAATACCGCATTGAGGCTGAGGCAAGTGTAAGTGGCACCAAACTTTCACCTTTGGCAAAAAAGCAAATATTGATTCAATCTTAGTATTTTTGCCCACTTTATAAAGCGCAAATCATGTATAAAATCTTCTTTTTGGGTGCATTGCTATCTGCTGCACTATCGTGTAAATCTGTAAAACTGCCAGAAGGATCCAATGAACCGCCGGTGAGGTATACTGAAGAAAAACACCTCAAAAATGTAAGACAACTTACGTTTGGAGGCGATAATGCAGAGGCATATTGGAGTTTTGACGATAGCAAGCTGATCTTCCAGGCAACCAATACCATTTGGGGTGCTGAATGTGATCAGATTTACATCTTTGACCTCAATAAATGGGAAAAAGGCAAGACACCACCTTTGATTTCAACCGGAAAGGGAAGGACCACCTGCTCCTATTTTATGCCCGACGGCAAATCAGTGGTTTATGCATCTACCCATGAGGGTGGGACAGCTTGTCCTCATTCACCGGAGAGAAGAGCAGATGGCAAATATGTATGGCCCATTTACAAAGATTTTGACATTTATTTGGGCGACACCAAGGGCAATATCATTAAAAAATTGACCAATCAACCCGGCTACGATGCAGAGGCTACCGTCTCCCCCAAGGGAGATAAAATTGTTTTCACCTCCATGAGAAGTGGTGATTTGGAACTTTATACCATGAACTTAGATGGCAGTGAGGTAAAACAAATCACTTCAGGGCTGGGCTATGATGGGGGTGCATTTTTCTCACCCGATGGAAAACAAATCATTTTTAGAGCGTCCAGACCCAAAACAGATGCCGAAATCAAAGAATACAAAGATTTATTGGCAGAAGGACTTGTGCAGCCAACACAAATGGAACTCCATATTTGCGACGCAGATGGTAGTAACCTTAGAAAGTTAACCAATCTGGGCAATGCCAACTGGGCACCGTTCTTTCATCCATCCGGCAAAAAAGTAATTTTTTCATCCAACCACAAATCCAAGAGGGGCTTTCCGTTCAATTTGTTTATGATCAATTTAGACGGAACCGGGCTGGAGCAAATTACTTTCGATACTGCGTTTGACTCCTTTCCAATGTTTTCATACGATGGCAAAAAATTGGTTTTTGCCAGCAACCGCAACAACAACGGCACCAGAGATACCAACTTGTTTATCGCAGATTGGGTAGACTAAGGGTAAAATTCCGATTTTCTGGCACCATTTTGGCAGTAAATGGGAGAGAAAATCATTTGTGACCCGTAAAATAAAACAACAGAGTGATCACCTAATGTGTGACCTTTCGATGGTTGGTCTTCATGCCAAACCCACGGAAGGTTCTCCTATTATTTCCCAATTGTTATTTGGCGAAACGGCTGCTATTTTACAGAAAAAGAATAAAATTTGGGCCAAAGTACTAACAACCTTCGATAATGTTGAAGCGTGGGTTGACCTGAGGCAGATGAGCCCGCTTACTGAAGACCAGTTTAAAAAATATTCCACCCGATTTTCTGTGGCTCTGGAAGTGTGCCAGGTTCTAATGAACAATGATGTAAGTTTTCCGGTACTAATAGCTTCTTCATTGCCAGAATACGATGGCATGGTATTCAAATCCGCTTCCGGCAAGTACGTTTACAACGGCCAGGCGGCTGAATTCAGTGATGTGCATTTCAGCGCAGAAATCATGGAAAAACTGGCACGTAGATTTATCAACGCACCCTATGTTGCAGGAGGAAGATCCGTTTTTGGACTCGACAAAGTAGGGCTGGTGCAATTGGTCTATAAATGTGCCGGATATAAGCTACCTCGTTTTTTGCATGAACTGGTAACTTATCCCTTCGAAATCATCCATTTTGTTGAAACAGCTCAGGCAGGAGATATTGCCTTTTTTGTCAACAAAAACGAAGAGATTGACCACATAGGTATTGTACTTTCTGAAGGCAGGGTGCTTCATGTGGTAGAAAAAGCACGCATAGACAAGCTCGATCATGAAGGTATTTTTCACAAAGAATCAAAAAAGTACAGCCACAAATTGAGGTATATTGGCAGGATTGCGAGCAGGGAATCTTAATTTTGCAGCATGAGTACCTTGATCATTGCCGTCGTTGCCGGTCTCTTTGCGAGCCTGCTGTTCTTGAATATTTACTTTAGAATCAAAGTTTTCAAACACTATAAATACCTCGTTCAAAATAGGGTTGAATTTTCATTGAAACATGTACTTGACAACCACAAAATGAAAGAGGAAATTTTCACCAGGTATCCACAACACAAAGAACACATAGAGGCCTTTGCCAACAACATCCGTTACAGCGTAATGATTGCAGCGGGCATCCTGGTTGTGATTTCTGTTTTATACCTAATCATCAAAAGATGACAGCTGAAGATATCGGGGCACTTTTAATTTATGAAAGTGATGACCTGATCGTAATCAATAAACCTTATGGTTACTTTGTACACAAAAGCAGCCTTGATGCTACATCAGACCAGATATTGATGTATCCTGTAAGGGATTTTGCCGGCTGTCATGTTTACCCCATCCACAGGCTCGACCGAAAGACTACCGGCGTACTTTTATTTGCTAAAAACAAAGTTGCCCTGGCATTCTACAACCGGTTATTTGAAGAAAGGCAGGTAGAAAAAACTTATCTCACCATTTGCAGAGGTTTCATGCCCCAATCAGGCAGCATAGATTATGCCCTTAAGCTGGAATCGGGCAAGATCCAGGATGCCATCACAAACTACAAATCTATACAACACTCAGAAATCCCCATGGCGGGCTATAAATTTCCAACATCAAGATTTACGCTGGTTGAATTTTACCCGGAAACCGGCAGGATGCACCAAATTCGAAAACATGCAGCTCACATCTTCCATCCTATTGTAGCCGATCGCCCGCACGGCTGCAATAAATTAAACAGGATATTGATAGAAAAATTAAACATCCACCACATGCCATTACATGCTTATCAACTTGAAATCAAAGTCCAAGATCAGGCAAGGGCGCTCACTTTGAAAGCACCCTTGCCTGAAGAATTTTTACTGACCGGAAAATTATTGGGTTTTGACGATCTGGAGGATCGATATAAATAATCATTATTGTCTGGGTAACCAGAAGCCCAGCCAGCCTCCAACCAATGCCCAGGAAACTATGGTGTCGATCAAATCGGGAATTGTATTGGTCTGAAACCAAATGCTATAGGTATACTGACTTGTAAAATACGAAATGAGTCCTACTACCAGGCTTGCCATAATTGCATCCTTCATGCCCAGGTTGGCAAATCTCAACAAGAGCCAAATCAACATGGCAATGGCCACAAAGTCAATGACCAGGCCTCTGAACATATTTAAGCCCATGTTTGCCTTCATGGCAGAATGATAAGAAATGGTAGCCCACGGCTTGCCATCCATAGACGCCATCAACTTTTCCATATCTTCCTGAGAGGTACCCGGGGCATAAGTAGGCAAAAAATAGCTTCCTTCTCCTTCCAGGTTTTCTCCCAAATACTGCAAAATTTCAGTTTGTTTGGCTGTATATTTTTGACCATCTCCATGAAGATTCAGCATGGTCCATGACAAAAACTGCCACAAAAAGAGGATGACGCCACCCACCAATGTGCCCACAATTAATTTACTGTTCATTTTAAGTTGCTTTATAGTTTTGAAATAAAATGTTAAACCACTACAATACTACAAAACATTCTTTGAACTTGCCCACCAAAATCCATAAAAAAAGGGGACAATTGCCCCCTTATTGATTTTTATTTGAAGTATGGTGTGTTTAATCCCGGTTAAGCTTTGATAACAACCTAAGGAATTCTATGTAAAGCCACACCAATGTAACCATCAGCCCCATGGCACAAAACCACTCCATATATTTGGGTGATCTGAACTGTTCTGCTTTTTCAAAATTGTCGAAATCCAGAAGCAGGTTTAGTGCCGCAATGGCAATAACCAACAAAGAAAAGCCAATGCCCATCAAACCGCCTTCATGGATGTACGGCACATTGTAGCCAAACAGCTGGAAAATGAAGGCAATTAAATAAACGAGCGCTATGCCTCCTGTAGCAATGATGATGCCTGACCTAAGTTTATCTGTAACTGTAATGATCCTATACTTGTACAAAACCAACATCAGCAACAAGGTACCAAAGGTGAGTGCTATTGCATTGAGCACAATGCCTTGCACCTGAGAAGCATAAATGGCCGAAATTGAACCTACGAACAAACCTTCCAGTGCTGTGTAAACAGGTGCAGCGATGGGAGAGGTGTGTGGTTTAAAACTGGCTACCAATACAGCTATGAATCCTCCAATGGCACCTACAATCATCAAAAATGTGGATGGCATTAGGAAACTAATGGATGATGTTACTACCAGAATTGAGAAAAGTATCAGGGTTTTATTGATAGCCCCGTCAATGCTCATGGTTTCACCACTCAGATATCCATCCTGAGCGGAGATTTTTGAAATAGACTCCTCATTTATCATGGGATTACGCGATTCGAAAAAAGACTTTCCTGCCATAGTTTGAGTTTTTTAGTTACAATGCAAGATAATGCTATTTGGTTCCCTATAAAAACTTTTAAGTGATTTATTTATAAATATTTGATTATCAATTTATTTTGCACATATATAACAGTTATTATTAATACATTTCAAATTATTTTATGCAATTGCTTTAATAATATTTGAAAAACCTTTACTTTTGCAGTCCAATTACAAAATGTATCGTCATGGACTTGATCAAATACGTACAAGAAACACTTTTACCGGCAAAATCTCACCCAGCATTCAGATCTGGAGATTCTATTGCTGTGAACTATAGAATCATCGAAGGAAACAAAGAGAGGATTCAGGTTTTTAAAGGTGATGTTATTTCCATCTCAGGAGAAGGTGCTACCAAAACCTTCATTGTGAGAAAAATGTCAAACGGAGTGGGCGTTGAGCGTATCTTCCCATTCAACTCTCCTGCCATTGTAGACATTGAAGTACTTAAAAGAGGAAAGGTAAGAAGGGCAAAACTTTACTACCTGAGAGCTTTGGTAGGCAAGAAATCAAAAATCAAAGAAAGAAGGAGATAAGCTCCTTTTTGAAAATAAAAAAAAACCGCTGGACTTGTCCCGCGGTTTTTTTTTGCTTTTATGTTTCCTCTAACTATTGAAACAATCCTTCGTAATCTCCTTTTTCACCAGTGCGTGTTTGCACTTCAGGCAATTTGAGATCCATCAGATCATTATCTGCTCCTTCTTTGGCATTGCCCATCAGCAGTAGGGTAGATTTCTTTTCATATTCTTCCAGCATCTTTAAGCCCTGCTCTTCAAAAACACCATTCTGAAGGTCGATGGAGTTCATAAAATCAGATGACATCTCCATGAAACGCTCCATTTCACCCACTTTGTTTGCCACATCATCAGCAACATATTCCAGCGCCTGGTCAAACATAGCCCTTCTGTCTGCATCACCCTTGATGATGCTCATAGCCCCACGCATGGCGCTGTGACTGGTTTTGATGGCTTTGTATTCCTGTTCCTTGACCTTTACCTGATCGCGTGTATCCTCGAGCAATACCTCAGAGTTGGAATACATCTTGGATAACACTTTATAAAGGATCGTCATCTTGCTGTGCAGTGCCAGGTACTTTTCATTACTCTCTGTCAACCTCGCCGCTTTGCGACTGGATAGCAACATAGCTTGCTGATTGCCTTGCTCTTTGGCTTTTTTGGCAATAAGCATGTTTTGGTTGATCTCTGCATTGTTTTCCTCAACAATGGTTTTGAGTTTGCGCATCTGCCCCTTCAAATTGCCAATCTGGGTTCCCATTTTTTTGAGGTTGTCTTCAAGATCTTCAATGTAGTTTTTGAGAATGCCAATCGGATCAATGGTGACAAATACACCCGTTACCCAACGCATAATAGACTTGTACAAGTAGCTCACCAAGGCCCGCATCTTGGGATCCAGTACCATATAAATGATTGCACCCAACGCCAGCAGCGTGATTACAAGTCCCAGTGTATGGCTGGCAAATGCCAAAATTTCAGCACTGTATTTAAAAAGTAAAAATCCAAGTCCACCCAGCACACCGGTTAAAAACAAAGCTCCTGTTACGCCTTCTGGTTTTTGCCAAAACGACTTAGGTTTAAAAGCATTATCCATGTTTGATATATCTGCCATAATTAAAAGTTAATTGTACAAATTTGATGAAAAATTTCTCAAAAAACGAAAAAGTTAGAGTAAACCTTCAAAATGTTGCTGGTCTTCTTTCAGGCTATTGGTGAAAGTTTCATAAACATCGAGAAATTCCATCCTTGTCTTTTCGATTTTATCTTCGGAAGTGGCAATTTCTGATTCGAGACCTGCTATCTTTTCTTGTAAAAGGGCAATCTCTTTTTGCAATTGGGCTATTTTTCCTTCATTGGCAGCTATCTGTTCCTTTGTTTTACCAATGACAGACCTGGGTTCTTCTACCTGAGCCTCAATTTGTTTTTTAAGCGTCTCAATAAACTTGTCGCGCTCACTATTGACAATGGTCTGATAAGACAGAATAGAGGTCAACAGATTTTGTTTGTCAAGCCCCATGGTAGATGCGGTTGCATAGGCAGATTTGACGGCTGTGACCTCATCCATATTCATGGCCATCAGGTTTTTGACCGACTGTTTGAATCTAAGGTAGTCAAGTCCGGATTCATGTTTGTTTCGAATGGCCTGGAGCATAAAATTGACCATTTTTTCATTCAATCCATCTTTCAAATCAAATAAAGTGGCAAGCTCAATTGTCATAAAATGCATTTTTTACAAAGTTAACGCATCCCAGAGCATTTCTTCCTGTTTTTTCGAGGAATGGAGGGATTTACAGGATTAAGTGATGGTGTGGATCGGAAAATCAAAGAATGACAAAGTATGAATCCTCACCTATTTGAATAATATTGATCGATAAATGGGCGTTTTTCCCGGAAATAAGCAGATATATCAGTATATTTGTGAGGTTTTTTTTAATATATATTTTGATGAAATACTGTATTTTAAGTTCGCTATTGTGCATTTCATGGTGGGTTGGAGCCCAATTGCCAGGCTATGGAAATCATGGTTGGAAAGAACACATTTCTACCATGGCTTCGATGGAAGACGAATTATACGGCAACGCCAGGCTTCAACTGATATTTTCAGAATTTATCAACCAAAGGCCGGCTTTTCCCAATCCTGATCGTGTGGTATACATTCAAAACAATGAGGAAGCAATTTCATCACTCAGATTACAGGCGCCCGAAGCAGAAACCAGGTTGGTCAAATGGATCCAAAGTCAGTACAACAAGGCTGGAAGTTATCAGGCCATACTTGAACTCGCATCTTATTATTATAACAACGGCAGGTATGATGAAGCCATCACCTATTACGATAAAATCAGCGATTTCAACCAACTTTCTGATTTGGAGCTCAGTGAGCTTAGTTTTAAAAAAGGGTATTGTCATTTCGTCAACAAACAATTTGGAAAAGCTAAAACCGCACTCGGTAAAACACGTGAAATCCGTGACATCTACTTCCACCACACCAATTATTACTATGGCATGTGTCAGTATTTTGAAAAGGATTACAATGGTGCTGTAGAAAGTTTCAAACGAGCTTCCAACGCTTCCGAATACGCCGGTCATATCCCATACATCATTGCCCAAATCTATTTTGCACAAAGAGATTTTGATAAGTTGATCTCCTATGGAGAACATAAAATTGGTGATAAGAACACAGACAACCTCAAAGACATCAGACTGTTATTGGGACAGGCTTATTTTTTAAAAAATGATTACAAAAGGGCCTTACCCCATCTTGAATTTTATGAATCAAGGACTGAAAAACTAAGTGCCGAAGAATTTTATCAACTGGCCTTCTGTCAATACAAACTTGGTGATTGTGAAAAAGCCAAATCCAACTTTCTCGAATTGAGCAACCTCGATAGCAGAATGGGACAAATGGCCAATTATTACCTGGCAGATTGTTATATTAGACTCAACGATCGCAACTCTGCAAGATCAGCATTTCGCAAGGTGTCTGCCATGGACTATGACACTGGCATGCAGGAAGAAGCCCGATTCAATTATGGAAAAATTTCAGCAGAGTTGGGCTCAGAAAGAGAAGCCATCAATGCATTGGTTGAAACCCAGGAATCATCAAGGTTTTTTGGTGAAAGCCAGGAAATCATCAACGACATCCTTGTCAATTCTACCGACTACCTTAATTCTCTGAGAATCATTGAGGGCTTGCCTAAGGCTTCTGAAAAAATAAACAAAACGTATCAAATGATTGCATTGCGTCAAGCTTTGCAATATCTGGAAGATGGCAATACCAAAGATGCAGGCTTGCTGCTTGACAAATCACTCACCCAGAACAAAGACCGAAACTATCGCTGTCAGGCCTTGTTTTGGAAAGGAAGGTTAGCATACGATGCGGGTGATCTGGCAGCCAGCATCAATTTTATTGACCAATACTTTGAGGCTTCAAACGGCGTGAGTGATCTGCCGGAAGCATCGGCACAGTACATGGCTCATTATATACAAGGATATAATTTTTTAAAAACCCGGATTTATAAAAAGGCCGAGTTGCAGTTTAAAAATGCTGTAGTGGGCATCAACATCAACCGGGAAGGCGTTAAAAACGATTTTATTCTCAACCGCATCCTGCCCGATGCCTACATCCGCACAGCAGATTGTATGTTTAGGCTGAATCAATATGAGGGTGCCCTTGATTTTTACGAGCAGGCCATCGCCCGCAAACAAGGTGCCTTTGTTTATGCCATATATCAAAAATCATTGATCCACGGCCTGCTAAATGAGCCGCAGCAAAAAATAAGCGCACTGGTAGATCTCACCAAAAATCATGCAAGTTCTGACTATGCTGATGACGCGTATTATCAGCTGGGAGAAACTTATATGGAGAGGCAAAGTCTGGACACAGCTCTGGTATATTACCAACAGCTCATCAAGACATTTCCAGGCAAGTCAGCATATTTAAATCAAGCAAGACTCAAATCGGGGCTTATTTATTACAACAAGTCCGACAATGCAAAGGCACTGGCTGAATACAAGACCGTGATGAAATCCAATCCGTCTCCATTGGAAAGGGCCACCGCTTTATCGGCCATCGAAGAAATTTATGTAGATAGGATGGCCAATTCAAAAAGTTATCTGAAGTACCTGGACTCACTACCTGCCACCGAAAAAGGTTCTATGTCGCTGGATTCACTTACATTTCACCTGGCCATGAACATTTTTAATAACGGACAATACGATGCTGCCGCAACAGCATTCACAGAGTACCTCAGTGACTTCCCCATTGGTTATTACAAAAATGACGCACGTTATTACAGGGCAGAAAGCAACAATGTGCTAAAAAACTACCCGGCATCATTGCAGGATTATGAATTGATTATCAACGATGGTGACAGTCGTTTTACCCGAAAGTCAATTTTTAAAGCAGCCCTGATTGCTTATCACTATACAGAAGATTTTAGCAAGGCCTTGAAGTATTACAAATTGAGTGAGACCGTTGCCGGTGACCCTGCAGAAATTTTCCAGGCTCAGTATGGTGCACTCAAAAGCAGCTTCAGACTTTCTCTTTCAGATGATATATTCACTTATGGAAAAAAAGTTATATCCAATACGGCTGCTACCAAGGATGAGAGAGCTTCTGCCAACTATTACCTGGCAAAGACCTATCTGAAGATCAATGACACAGACAATGCTTTGCCCTCTTTGTCTTATGTTGAACAAAACAGCAGCAACAATCAGGCTGCAGAATCGAGATATCTTTTAGCTGAAATTTATTTCAACCAGAAAAAATGGGATGAGGCAGAGCAACAATGCAATTATGCCAATGAAAAAAATGGAAACTACCCATATTGGATTGCCAAAAGTTTGTTGTTATTGTCTGACATCTATTACCAAAAAGATGACCTTTTAAATGCAAGAGCTGCTATTGAAGCTGTACTCGAAAATTTTACAGAAGACAAGACCATCGTTCAAATTGCCAATGAAAAACTGAATAAGATAAAGGTAAAAGAAGCAGAAAACAACCGGATTAAAAGCAGCAATGAGCCTTTCGATCTTCAGAAAAAAACCAAAAACGACGAAGAATAATGAAAACGAAAACAACCATCAAACAAATAGGCCTTTTACTCTCTTTTGGCATCTTAAATGTATCGATACTGATTGCTCAGGAACTGCCCGAGGAGAAACAGGAAATTATCAAAACCTTTGAAGCCCAGTTGGAAGAGGCCCGAATGATTGAGGTAGCACCCGACATTCAACCTGTAATTCCTGCCAAAAAGAAATACGGATACAATGTCACTATTTTACCCCTTGACATTACGTATCCGGAGCCTGTGATCAAACCCATTGCAGCTGACGCCGACCTACCTTTTGAAAACCATACCTTCTTTACCAGACTGGGTTATGGCAATCTAAAAAACCCAACAGCTGATCTCGGTTTCTACAAAACGGATCAATATCAGTTTGACAGGTACCTCAATGTTTCTTACAACGGTTTTGACAATTCATCTAAGATTCAGAATCAGAAACTCAACGATGCTTCTGCTGTTGCCGGCATCAGGTACAAGATCAAAGAAAACTGGCAAATCAATGCTGGTGTAAATGGCGCGTACAAACAAAACCCCATGTATTTTGTCTATGCTGATCCCGTTGCCAATGCAGAGCGGAATATCTTCAGGGCCGGTTTTAAGGCAGAAATACTACACGAAACCATAAACGAGGATGATTTGGATTTTTCTTTGGCAACCACCTATTCTGTTGTAAATGTATCCAACCCGGACGTTAATGAAGGCCTGTTTGATGTAAAAACCCAGGTGTCAAAAAACAGGGGCAATTGGAAGCTTACCTTTCCACTGCAGTTTACGGGGGTACTCCAATCCAACATCAGTGACTTGTATGCCCTCAGGTTTTTTCCGGAGTTGAAGTATTCGAGGTCTTCATGGCACCTTACAGCCGGCGCCGCCATCTATTACGATGCGCAGGAAAAAACAGTGCCTTGGCCCCAAATCAATTTTGATCATGCACTTTCTGGCAAGAGTTTACACATTTTTGCCGGCAGCAAATTGAGAATAGAAGCCAACAACCTGCATCGACTTTCAGCCGAAAACCCATGGTTAAATCCGGCATTGTCAAAGTTGACCAATTTTTTGGGAAAAGAAATTTTTGGTGGTGTAAGGGGTGAAGGCAAAATTTTAGGCTATGAAATTGCTGCCGGATACGTCAATGGCCGCAATTGGGATCAGTTCAACAACATTGCCAGCCAAATGAATGCAAGTGCCTTTTTTACCCAGCTCAAAGCTGCCTTTTTAAGAAGTAGTGTTGACTTTGCTGTATCCGACAACGTGGTCATTTCAGGAACATTGATCAAAAACTTCTTTCACAAAAATGGAGCTGCTCATTTGTATGGCTTACACACCTTCGAATGTAAGGCACAGGCTCAATTCAAATTTTGGAATGGAAAAGTAAAGCTTACGCCTGAATTGTTTGTAACTGATCGCTCCTGGACCCAGATTGAAGATGATGTACCAGGTACTTTAGTCGATGTGCGTTTGAACAACAGAGTAGAACTCAATACAACATTGGACATTTGGTTTTCGAATAAATTGGGTATTTATTTGAGAGGTGGCAATCTGTTGAACAACCGATACGAGCAGTGGTTTGGATATCCGGTATTGGGCATCCATGGGCAGGGAGGAATTCTATTGAAGTTATAAAGGAGGAATCACCCTGAATCGGTGGGTATGTTGCACCAGGTCTGGAAAAAAGTAATTGAATTCCTGGTATAAGGTTTCATAATGATTTTCCAGATCTTCGATGGCCTGGCTAAAGTCTGAAGGAAAACGGGCTGCTTCCTGAATCTTTTCAAAAGTAAACATAAGCCCCTCAATGGTAGTATACTTGATTAGAAAATTGCCATCTATCATTTTGGCAACTACCGGTTTGATGCGATCAGGAAAGACTGGCAAGTGAAAGCGGAGGGTTTCGTACCTCAAATCTGCAAACCCCTGTAAACTTTCAGATGAGTGGATGTGCCAGGCTTGACCCAAAATGTAATCGAGTAGTATATCAGTCACCACCGGTGCATACTTTTTGTGAGAGGGACGCAGCAATGAATTGATCTTTTTTATAGACGGGTGATCATCGGTAAACTGGTCGATGTTTCTATGGAGTTCAAAACCGTTTAAATAAGGTTCCATCCACGGTCCATACTCATTTTTCCTAAGAATATCAGCCAAAAAATTGCCGACAATAAGAAGTTCGTTCTTACCGGAAAGTAGGGTATGGGCAAGATAATTCATCTGATTATTTAAGCCATGGCTGCTGCCATAACGGGATCATCTTTCAAATCTCTGAAATCTACCGGCGTGAGGGCACTGATGCCCATCTCCTGCATGAAAACTCCGTACAACACATCTACAGAGGCCATGGTAGATTTGTTGTGGGTAACAATGATAAACTGAGAGCGCTCAGAAAACTTCTGGATAATGCGGTTGAATTTTTGAATGTTGGCATCATCCAAAGGCGCATCTACCTCGTCAAAAATACAGAATGGTGCAGGCTTCAGAAGGTAAAGTGCAAACAAGAGTGCAGTGGCGGTAAGTGTTTTTTCACCACCCGACAACTGACTGAGCGATTTTGGTTTTTTACCTTTTGGCTTGGCCACAATTTCTATTGAAGATTCAAGCGGGTTTTCAGGTTCCAGCAGGATGAGGTCACAGTTGTCGTCTTCAGTAAACAAGCTTCTGAACACATTGATAAAGTTGGACCTGATTTCTTCAAAGGCCTGCATAAATTGGGCAGTGGCGGTAGATTCAATTTCTTTAATGGTTTGGAGCAATGAATCTTTGGCATCGAGGATGTCGTTGCGTTGTAATGAAATGACATCGTATCTGGACTTAATTTCCTCATATGCTTCCATGGCCATAGGGTTGATCTCGCCGTAGTTGTTGAGTCGGTGGCGAATTTGCTCAACCTTTTGGGCGAGTTCTTCATCGGCCATCGTTTCCTCCACTTCCTGGTTCATTATTTCATCTACACTGACATTAAACTCAATGTAAATGCGATCACCAATGGCATTGATCTGGAATTTTATCTCCTGATAATGGTCTTTTAACTGATTGATCTCAACCTGGTATTGATTGAGTGATCGGTTGAGCACCCTTATTTCTTCTTCAAGACCGGAAATAATGTTTCTGGCTGAAAAATAATTTTGTTCGTTGGCATTGAGCGCAGACTGGAAGGTATTCTTTTCGTTATAAACAAGAATGAGCTGATTTTCCAATTCCAGTTTGTGGTTTTCCGCCTGCTCCAACTCCAGAATATCTGCTTCCTTACGGTTGGTTTCCGATTGGATTCTGTCAGAAATTTCTGCCATGCGCGACTGTTTAAAATCGCGGTCTTTTAAGTGATTGGTCAATAGGTTTTGCTGCCTGATCACTTCAATATTGGCCTCATTGAATGCCTCAGATGCCTTGTTGAGCCTATCGGTCAATTGATCGAGATCGGCATTGTTGGTTCTGATGCTTTGCTCTTCTTCGTCAAGTTCCCTTTTGAAACTGATCTTATCCACTTCCAGGGCCCGCTGTTTTTCTTCGAGCTCTTCGGCCTGCTGGCGATTGCGAATGATCCTGGCTTCACCGTCCTTTATTTTTTGAGATAGGTTTTCGAGACTGACATTTAACCTGGTTTTTTCCTGTTCCAGCTTCTGGATGTCCATGACCCGCTGATCGAGCTCCAGCGATTTATCAGAGCCTTTGAGTTGGATGATCAGGTTTCTGACCTTATCCAATTCCAGGCCTAATTTTTGCTTTTGCTCTTCGGCTTCTTTGATGATGGTTTCAAGCTTTTCGAGGTTTTTCTTGCGGCCAATTTTTTTGCCTTCAAAGAGCCCGACTGATCCTCCGGAAATAGTAAACCTTGTTTTTAAGAAACTTCCAGATTTTGACAAGAAGTTGACATTGTCATATTCCCTGTCGTATTTAAAATCATCGAGACTGCCATCAAATATATACGCGTCACGCAGTAAATAGGACAAGAGTGCCTGGTACTTTTCTTCAACCTTTACACATTCAATGGCTGGTTTTGCCAGGGGGATGGATAGGGTAGAGTTTGCTTCTGATTTGATCCTGTTTAACAAGAAGAAATTGGCCTTGCCCTTCTGAGCCCCACCGAGCAATCGTATGGCTTCTCCCGCCTCGCTTACATCGGAAACTACAAAATAGGTGAGGTAGGGTTCAAGGTATTGTTCAATAACAGATTTATATTCCTCTTGCACATCGAGCAAATCAGATAATACAGGAACGTCTTTTCTCCATTGGGATGACAGGAATTTCAGGGATTCCGGGAAGCCTTCAAAATTTTCTATCATGCTCTTGAGCAGGTCGTATTCATTTTGCCGGGCATCCAGAGTTCTGTTTACCCTGCCAAGTTCATCCGATAACTTTTCTCTTTGCTGCTCCGCTTCAAGGATCTGCTGCTTTCGCTGCGTCTCTCTTTCTTTGAGCGCAGTAAGTTCATCCTGTGCAAGTTTAAATTTAGAAGACAAGGCAGCCAAATCCTGATCCAAAAGGCTGTGTTCTTCTTTGTGGGTCCTGATTTCTTCGTTGGAACGCTGGTTTTCTGATTTTAGGGTCGAAACATGGTTGGCAGTAACGGCAATGTCTTTATCAACATCAAAAAGCTGTTTCTGCAGTTCCTGGATGTGTTTTGTTTTGGTTTCAAATTCAGTCCTGGCGCTGCCCTGAACCTGGCGTGCATTGGCCAGTTCTGTTTGCTTTTCCTGCAATTTTGCGCTCAGCTGAACTTCTACCTGTTTTTCTTCTTCTATCAGTTTTTCCAACCTTGCCAGCTCTTCACCCAGAAGATCGAGCGACACTTTGCTTTCAGTAAGAACAGCGTCGGCATTGGTTAGACTTTGCTTTTTAAACGTAATCTTTTGGTTCAGCAGATTTTTATCATTTTCGAGGTTCCTGATTTTGGCAACCAGGTCATTCAATTCTTTCTGCTGTTGCCCAACGTTGAGTTCCTGTTCGAGGTTTTGTTTTTTTTCTGCCTCCAGCTTTGCCTCTTTGGCGAGCACTTCGGTATTAATTGCAGAATAGGTATCTTGTTTTTCGGTAATGTCCTGCCCTGCTTTTTTGTACCTTTCTTTGAGGTTTTGCATCGAACGCACAGCGTTTTGCACTGCCAGGGTCTTGTATTCTTCCTTAAGTTCAAAGTATTTACGGGTGCGCTTGGCTTGTTTTTCAAGGGTTTTCATGTTGCCCTCAATTTCAAACAAGAGATCCGACACCCTGTCTAAATCAGCCGTGGTACTGTTGAGCTTTAGTAAAGTTTCTTTTTTTCGCGATTTGTACTTGCTCACACCAGCCGCCTGCTCAAACATAAAGCGCCTGGAATCGTCTTTGTCGTAAAGCAAATCATCCACCATGCCCAACGAAATGATGGCATAGGAGTTTGATCCGATACCTGTATCTACCAGCAATGATTTGATGTCTTTCAACCTGCAAACCACATCGTTGAGCCTATACTCACTTTCACCACTTCGGTAAAGGGTTCGCGAAATGTTTACTGTCTGGTATTCTGTAGGGAGCAAGGCCCTGTCGTTGTCAAAGATGAGCTCAACTGTGGCAGATGGTGCTTCTTTTCTGGTTTTGGTACCATTAAAAATTACATCAGCCATTTGCTCCAAACGCAATTCCTTACTTTTCTGCTCACCCAAAACCCATCGGATGGCATCTACGATATTGGATTTGCCACTGCCATTTGGTCCTACAATACCAATGACATCTTCGTTAAAATGAATTACCGTATCGTTGGCAAAACTCTTAAAGCCTTTAATATGGAGCTGTTTCAATCTCATAGGGGTGCAAATATAGAACCTTGGTACAGAAAATCTTTATCCCCCTAATCAAATAATATCCACATTTTTAACACTTTAGATGTTTTTCAATAAAAATGAAACAATAACCAAGGTTTTATTTAAAAATCCGTATTAAATTTCATTAAACTAGCCATTTTCAATACATAATTTATTTTTTATTATGTTTATTAAATTAATATATTAACAATTGTCATACAATCGATTAAATATTAAAAATTAAATTAATCTTGATGTTATTCAGGATCAGTGGCCGAAGAAATGATGGGTTGGTGCAAACAATTTTCAACAAATTCGTGCAACAACTGCATTTGGTCGGCTCCTACTTTTTGACCTGAAAATGAAATGAGGTAAAGACCTGCAATACCCAGCCCACATAACAAGGCCAGGTAGATTTCATTGGCGGGCTTATCCATCATCCAGTGGCTGCTGCCAATGATCAGTGCAAAGCATGCTATGATGCCTAAAATGCCATAAATGAACACAAAGCCCAGCCAAACCGAAGTGGATGGCCCATACATGCCCCGCAGCATGGTCACTCCGTCGGTATCGGTGGTATCCATGCCCAGGGTAAGCTGAGGTGACCAAAAATGCCGCTTTGCTGGTGGTATCGATAATACTGCCATATTGCCCACCACTTTGCCTTCAACTTCTTCCTTATTTTGTGCAAGTGAGGCCTTTATCCTGGACCCAATGTCATCCACTCCAAATGGTACTTCTGCTTTGAATCTCGGACGCAATGCAAAGGGTGGCAAATGACTGTGCTGCTCCATCTCAAATTATTTTGGATAAAAGTACAACTATTTACCTCTCAAAAAAATACTTCTAAATTCTGGGAATGTATGGCTGCTGGTAATCGTATTTAAGGAAGTTGAGCGCTCCCGATTTGACACCTATAAAGAACGAATAAACACCGGTAGATGGATACCAGGCAAAATTCATGGCCCAGCAATGTAAGTCCCTGCTAAAACCAAAAGAAGGGTAAACGAGTGATTTGGAAATAAGGTCATAACTAATACTTCCTATGTTGAACGTCCAGTTTTTACTCAACGGAATGCTGCCATTGATGTAAATGGAATGCGCGGATATAAAAAGGGTATCTTGTCCCGTTTTGGTCCGGCTCATGGTAAAGGCCAGGGCGTGGTTGATCCTTAACTTATCAAAAAGGGAGGTCATGGTAGCGTAGGAGTATGCCTTGGTTTTTTTGGTTTCTTTATTATCCTTGTTATCTGTCTTGTTCTTGAATAGATCTTTGAGCTGTGTCAAACTAAAGCCAGTGTTGAGACCTACACTGAGATTGATCAGTTGCAACACCTTTTTATTATCTGACCTGTTGATCAAAAACTGGTTGTACCTGGCACCGTTCTTAAAGTTTATTTCATAAGGTGTAAATACCGCCCTGTACTGCAAGTTGCTCAGTCCTTTGAATAGATTTGAAGTACCTGCAAAAGTAAAATCACTCCACCTTAAAGTATCTCTCGCAAAATTGTAATTGAAATTAACATCAAAGTTGTTGATCAGGTTGATCTTTTTGTCGACTGTATCTTTTTTACCCCGGTACTTCATCTCAAGCGTATTGCCAATATTGAAAGTAAGTCCAAACTGTTCGTCGGTGAGCGATTGGGCAAAAGGCCCGGTGGCAAAGGGGTTGTAATACTCACCAGTAACATTGCCGGGCTGGGATGAAGTAGTAACAAATTTTCTATACCTCAACTCTGTATCCGGCGTAAAGTTTAAACTGATGGTGGGCTTCATCAAGTGGCGGATGCCCCTGAAAAAACCAGTGTTTTTTTGATAAATACCAAAAATATTTGTGAAAATGGAAATTGATGCATTGAGCTTTCGATAAGCCTCAAGTCCCGTTTTAAAATCCTGACTGACGGTACCATATTTCAATACCCTGATCTCTGTTATGGGATTACCCTCTGCGTCTTTGCCCAGCTCTATGGTATCTTTGACCAAAGTGGGATCAAATGTTTTTTCTACGGTCTTGAGGAAATATACTTCATCATAAGTTATCTGGGGCGATAAATTAAAATACTTGAGCACTCTGGCACTGCTGTTGACCATTGCCTGGTGCGAAAAACCGGTTTCAATTTTATCTAAGGTTGATCTTGTGAATAGGGTGGTGTCTGTTGTTTTCACATAACTCCTGAGCCCGGCACGGTACGTGACAGAAATGTTTTCATACCACATGGCATCACCGGAAACATTCTTGCGTTTGAAAGGCTGGACAGTGGCCATGTTCAGACTGGCATCCGGCAATGTAATGTTGACTACCCTCAATCTATTGTCCTGGTTGTGGGAGAAGGCCGCCCTGAAAGAAAAAGGAGACTCTGGCCATTTGTAGCTGTAATAAAAGTTGGAGGTCAGCTTGTTGTTGGTAATGTTGGCATAATCATAATTGTTGCGTTGTGTATTTCGGTTGGTTTCCAGATTAATAGATCCACTTATGGTTCTGTATGGATGTGCTTTGGCATCCTGATTGTGTGATACCCGAAGTCCAAATGACTTGTTGGAAATGGGTACCCCTTTGCTATTTTCGAGAATATTGTTGGCAAAATTGATCTCAACATTGCCCGAATAACTGTATCGTTTTTTGTATTGGGTTGAGACCCTCACTGCTAAACTACCACGGGTCCAGAAATCACCGGTGATTTTGGCATCCATGTAATCATTGATGGGAAAATAATAACCAACTCCCCTTAGTCCAAAACCATAGTTGTTGTCGTACGGAAAGTCACTTGGAAAAATCAAACCAGAAGACTGGCCTTTGATCAAAGGGAAAAAACCAAATGGCAAAACAATCGGCGTTGGAATGCCGGCAATTTCCAGTTGAGCAGGACCCATGACGGCAATTTTATCTGGTATAAATTTCATGCGCCTTGCCCTGATGCCAAAGTGAGGAGTAGGGTGGTTGCAGGTAGTGATGATGGCATTTTCATTAAAAAACCTGTCTTCATTGGAAAGGGTATCATTCTCCTTTCCTACATATTTTGACGTTTCACCTACCAAAAAAAACTCAGATTCCTGGGTAATGAGGGTTTTTACCAAAGCCTTGTGACTTTGAAAATTATAACGCATTTCTGAAAAACCGGCATTGGTCTCACCATCCTGAAAACTGGGCTTTTCTACGATGCGGGGTAGGGTATCCCTCGATTTGTAGGCGCTAACCTCATTTTTATCAAAATTAAAGACAATATAATCTGCTTTCAGTTTTATCGTTTCATAATCGGTAAATGCCTTTCCATACAAATGAACCTCTTTTAATGCAACATCGGTAAAGTTGGAATCTACGGCTCCATATTTAACCACAGACGTTACTGCATCTTTTGAAAGTTTGAATTTGCGCTTGAGTGAGTCGGTTCTAACGGAATCTGAAAAGGTGGTACTGTCAGGCAAAATAGCAGGTGTAATCACTTTATTGTCAACAACTTGCGACCAAAGCGAAGATGCTGACACAAAACATATTAAAAAAAATAATATTTTATTAAATATTGATTTCAAATAACTTATTTATTAAAGATAAGTGTTATATTTGTTCCGATTTAGATTTCGCACAAAGGTCTTAAAATAGCATGAAAATCCTATTCTTACGTTTAACGATTTTTTGGGTAGTTTCGTCATTTTCTGTCGTTTCTATTTTTGCCCATCCTTCAGGTCAGCCCAAACAAGCCAAAAAAAAGCTGGTGGTCATTGATGCCGGTCACGGAGGCCACGATTCCGGAGCCGTTGGCAAAAAACACAAAGAAAAAGACCTCGCCCTGGAAATGGCACTCAGGTTGGGGAAAATGATAAGCACCAAACTACCCGATGTAGAAGTGGAATACACCCGCACCACCGACGTTTTTTTGCCCCTTTACCAGAGAGTGGGCATTGCCAATAAGAAGAAGGCAGATTTATTTATCTCTATCCATTGCAATTACATTTCAAATGCCAGGACCAAGGGTACAGAAACCTTTGTTATGGGCTTGCACAGGGCCGCTGAAAATCTTGCTGTAGCCCAGCGGGAAAATGAGGTCATACTCATGGAAAACGACTATGAAAGCAATTATGAAGGCTACGACCCCAACTCTCCAGTGGGATACATCGTACTTTCTTCCTTTCAGGATGCCTATCTGGAAAAAAGTTTGGACCTTGCCGCCAGGATAGAAAGCAATTTTGCCAATAGGGGATTAAGCGCTTCGAGGGGCGTCAAACAAGCCGGTTTTGCTGTGCTCCGAAGAGCCACCATGCCGAGTGTTTTGGTTGAAACGGGTTTTATCAGCAATACAGATGAAGAGCAATGGCTGGCCAGTGATGAGGGGCAAAATAAAATTTGCCATTCGATTACTTCTGCTCTTTCCTCCTTTTTTGATAAACCCATTTATCGGGAACCAACGGAAGAAGCGGTGCTGGCCTCAACTACCATGGAACAGTCAAACAAAAAAGAAACCGAAATACCAACTACTGCCCCGGCTTCTTTACCCAATGGCTACACCATTCAACTGGCAGCAATGAAGTCAAAAATTGATCCCAAGGTCATGTCGGGTCTGGCTCATTTGGGGGATATTTACATCATCGAAGAAAATGGTTATTACAAATACCAGTTAGGGGCATACAAAGAAATGGCTGAAGCAGAACAAACCAAACAAAAAGTTGCGAAGTTGGGATATAAAGGTGCCTTTGTAGCGGTTAGAAAATAGTAAGAAAGATACAAAAGAAAAGAAACCATGATTGGATTTGAATGCAGAATAGCCAACAGCGCTTTAGAAAATCTTGTACATGAAGCCATGCTGGAAGCCATACCTGACCAGGAAATGGATGTCAATGGTTTTGCCATCACACTTAAAATACTTGGCAGCCCTACCATTCAGGCCGAAAACAAGAGCATTGCCATAGCCCTGCCTCTCGGCATTAATTTTTCACGACAAGCAGGACTATTCACTGTGCAAGGTCATGGCAAAATCCACGTAAAAATAAAATCGGATTTTGATGTGAGTCCTGACTTTAACCTCAACACCAAATCCAGTATCACTGACCACCTGTGGCTGGAAAAACCCGTCATAGATTTTGGTTCTCTGGATATTACGGTTGAAAAGTTGGTAGACCTCATTTTGAAACACTACCACGATATATTATCGCACAGCATTGACAAAGGATTGAAGACCCGATTAAGCCTTCCAGATATAGTCAATCATTTGCTTGCTTCACTCAAAAGAGACTTGTCGGCATTTGATTACCATGGCTTAAAGATTTTTATGCAGCCTTCCGAAATCTTGCTCGAACCCATTGCCAATGTCGACGGCAAAATGGTGTTTAGGGGAGGAATAAACACCGCTTTGGTTTGCGCAGGCAAAGACCCGTTTAGCTCCATTTCGCCAAAACTGCGATGGGTGCAAACACTGTTGAATGACAATTTATCCATGATGCACCTGGATATGACAGAAGAAGTTATTTCAGACATCATGTGCGAGTTTGTCAACAAGCAGCAGTATGGAGGAGAAAACCTGGTGGCCACCTCATGTAAGGTTGATTTTGCCCCATCTAAAATGAATCTTCAACTCAGCCTCAGCAGCCCATTAAAAGCAATGGTAACCGTAGACGGCAAACCCCGTTACAATGAAGCAGAATCCAATTTGTATCTCGATAAGCTGGACATCAACATGAAAGCATCAAACCTGATTTATAAATTATCTGCACCATTGGTCAATCGGTTTCTGGAGTCCAGTTTCAAAGAAAAACTCCCTATTCCCATCAATGCCATGATCAAAGAGCAAAGCCAAAAAAACCTGCCGTTTACCTTTATAGCCGGGGGTATGAAGATCGAAGTAAATGTGCAAAACATTGTGGTAGAAGAGATGCGATTTGACGATGCAGGAGTAAAAGCACTGATCAGAATTGAAGATTTTATCGTAATGGGTACTATGGATTGAGTGCGTATAAAAATTCATCCTCCTTACCAAATAGCTGTATATATAAAATATCCTTATATACAATATACAGTATTGTAATTTGCATTCAAAAAAATTCTATTAGGAAATCATTTCCTTTTCTTCCTTTCTTTTCTTAAAACCATAGCTAAACATCAATAAGAAGGCCAGTGCCAGCACCAAAGAAACCGCTGCTGCTGCCAAATACAACGCATCAAAACCAAAGTTATCAGCCAGTTTGAGGCCAAGAGCCGGTGCAGCAATGTGCGCAACGCCATAGGCCACTGAATACATGGCCATGTATTGACCTTGATTGCCGGCAGAGGCTTTTGAGAATACGTAATTCATCATAAAAGGCATGGCTAAAATTTCTGCGATCGTGATAAACAAAGTATACACCACAGATAGCCACAACCAGGGCTGACCAAGCCACAAAATCAGATATGCCAAAACCATTGACAGGCAACCAAAGGAAATAAACCGGTATACATTTTTCCTTTTTTCAAGGTTGTAAATAATGGGCATTTCCAAAATCACCACAATCAGACCATTAAGTGCCAGCAGGTATCCTATCACATCTTCACTGTAATGAAACGCCCTGCTGAAATAGATCGGCACACTGGCAAATAACTGAAAGAAACAAGTGCCATATACCACAATCAAGGCGAGAAAAAACAAAAAACTACGATCGTAAAATACAGAGCTATTTTTGATTCCTGGCTCTGTTTTTTCCTTTTCGATCGGGTTCAACTCATCTTTGGGCAGGTAGCGCCAAATGATCAAAGCCGCCAACATAGAAGAGCATGCATCAATGAGGAAAATCCATTTGAAACCAATGGTTACCGCAGTGATGCCACCCAAAGCCGGGCCAATGCCAAAGCCCAGGTTGATGGCCAATCGCATCAGTGAGAAAGACCTCGTTCTGGTGGCATCTGTAGAAAACCTGGCTACGGCCACACTATTTGCCGGCCTGAAACTATCGGCTACCAGGCTGTAAACAAAGATGATGAAAGCGATTGCATAAAATTGTGTGATAAACAACAGGGGAATCAAAAGTAAGCCACTCAGCGCCAAAGATCCTACAAGGACCACGTGCACATTTTTGCGATCTGTAATCCAGCCGCCTGCATAAGAACCTATAATGCTACCCAGACCATAAGCACCCATTACAAGACCTGCTTGTGCCATCGTAAAATGCAGCTCTTTGGTAAGGTACAAAGACATAAAAGCAATGACCATAGACCCGGTGCGATTGATCAACATCGAAGCAGCCAGTATCCAAACATGGTTGGAAAGGCCATAAAACGCTTTGAACAGATTTTTATTTAAGTCCAATCGATTGACTTATTCCCGGACTTGAAAATTCAAAACGGTATTGGTAATAATGTCACAGCAAATGAGCAGTTGTTCTTCTGATATGACCAATGGCGGGGCAAATCGAATGATGTTGCCGTGGGTAGGTTTTGCAAGCAAGCCATTGTCTTTGAGTGCCACACATAGGTCCCATGCCGTATGACTATCTTCATCATCATTGATCACAATGGCATTGAGCAAGCCCTTGCCCCTGACCAGTGAAACCAATGGTGATTTATCTACCAGCTCCTGCATTTGTGCCCTGAAAATTTTTCCCAACACTTCGGCTCTTTCAGACAGCTCTTCATCTCTCACTACCTCCAGTGCAGTTTTGGCAACAGCACAAGCTAGGGGATTGCCTCCAAAGGTTGAACCATGCTCCCCCGGTTTTAGGCACATCATCACTTCATCGTCGGCCAATACAGCACTGACAGGCAGGGTACCTCCGCTCAATGCTTTGCCCAGGATGAGGATATCCGGGCGGGTCTCGTATTTGTTTTCACAATGTCCCTCACAGCTACAATTGCCACAACTCGCAAGTAGTTTGCCCGTCCTGGCAATGCCCGTCTGCACTTCATCGGCTATAAAGAGTACATTGTTGTCAGTACACATTTGTCTGATTCCCTTCAAATAATTATCATCCGGCACAAATACACCTGCTTCTCCCTGGATGGGTTCAACAATGATGCCGGCTACATTGGGGTGGGTGATCTCGCGCTCAATGGCTTGCAGGTCATTGTAGGGCACAATGATATAACCAGGCATGTACGGGCCAAAGTCTTTTCTGGCAGATGGATCAACGGAAGCCGAGATTACCGCCAGTGTCCTGCCATGGAAATTGCCCGAAGCAAAAATGATCCTTGCTTCATTTTGAGGGATGCCTTTTTTCTGGTAGCCCCATTTTCTGCACAATTTAAGAGCCGTTTCTACGGCTTCCACCCCGGTATTCATAGGCAGAACCTTATCAAAGCCAAAATAGGAGGTGATAAATTTTTCATACGGCCCCAACTGATCGTTGTAAAAAGCCCTGGAAGTGAGGGTAAGGGTATGGGCCTGATCCACCAGTGCCTGCGTGATGCGAGGATGACAATGGCCTTGATTTACAGCCGAGTAGGCCGACAGAAAATCGTAATAAGGCTTGCCTTCTACATCCCACACAATGGCTCCTTCACCCCGGGAAATGACTACCGGAATGGGATGGTAGTTGTGGGCACCATATTGGTCTTCGAGATTTAAATAATCAGCGGTATGCAATGTTTTTTCAAGGGCAGAAACCTCCATCGTTGTTTTTTTGCAAAAATACAATTTGATTTGCAACTTGTGGAATGAAGCCTTGATTCATGAAAAATGCCAAATTTGCGGCTTTTTTATAAATTTGTGCCAAAATCAAAGTTATGCATACATCACTATTAGCCGGAAAAAAGGGAATCATCTTTGGCGCTTTAGACGAAAAATCAATCGCCTGGAAGGTAGCCGAAAGAGCTGTTGAAGAAGGCGCTCACATCGTTTTAACCAATGCACCGGTAGCCCTCAGAATGGGTGCCATCAACGAATTGGCAGAAAAATGTAAGGCCCAGGTGATTGGTGCAGACGCTACCGATGTCAATGATTTGGAAAACCTGCTGACCGAATCTCAAAACATTTTAGGAGGCAAAATTGACTTTATCCTACACAGCATAGGCATGAGCCTCAATGTGAGGAAGAAAAAAGAATACACAGATCTGAATTACGAGTGGATGCAGAAAACTTTTGACATTTCTGCCATCTCCTTCCATAAATTGATGCAATCTGCCATGAAGCTCGATGCCATGAACGAGTGGGGCAGCATCGTTGCTTTGTCTTATATAGCTGCCCAAAGAACATTTCCGGATTATAGCGAAATGGCAGAATCCAAGGCGCTTTTGGAAAGTTTTGCCAGGTCATTTGGTTACCATTGGGCCAAAAAAGCCAGGGTACGTGTTAACACGGTATCACAATCACCTACTATGACCACCGCGGGTTCAGGTGTCAAAGGCTTTACCGATTTTTACGGCTACGCTGATAAAATGTCGCCCCTCGGCAATGCAGATGCCTTAGCTTGCGCAGATTACTGCCTGACCCTGTTTTCAGACTACACCAGGATGGTCACCATGCAAAACCTCTTCCACGATGGTGGATTCAGTAGCATGGGAATGGCACCTGAATTGATTGAATAACAGATAGTTAGCTGTTTTATTCGTTTTTGAGGGAGATTAAATATCAGGATTTGACATATATAATGATATTTAATTTGTCAAATCAGGGTTTTTTCCTATTTTTGCTGCATAATCCAAATTGAACTGTTTATAACTGACAGTTACCTGTCTTTTTCCGGGAGCTTTATGTCCGGATTTCAGAAAACTACATTTGATTCACTTAATAACCAAAAGTGCAGTATGAAACATACCAAATATGTATTCAACGAAAAGACGCTTCAATTTGAAAAACACACTTCTTCAAGGAAACAAATCCTTATCAAATTCTCCGGAATTGGATTGGCTATAGTATTTACCTCTGTATCATTGTTTTTATTGGGCATGAAATTATTCCCTTCACCCAATGAGAAAGCCCTTTATGCAGAAGTAGAAATGCTGAAATCCCAGATCAAAACCATGGATCAGGATTTCGAAAAACTGGCTGGCAACCTTACCACATTACACGAAAAAGACAACCAGGTTCACAGACTGATTTTTGGTGTTAACCCCATTGATTCCGGCATTTGGAATGGTGGTATTGGAGGGCACGACAAATACAGTTACCTCAACTCTTATGCTTCTTCAGGTGATTACCTCAAAAAACAGCTGGTGAAGATTGATCAGCTCAAACACAAATTCAACATCCAGCAAAAATCACTTGATTCTCTCTATACCATTGCACTCAAAAGAGAAAAAAGACTTGCTTCTATTCCTTCGATCAAGCCGGTACAAGCTGATAAACTTAAAAAAGACCTCGAATATCTTTCAGGTTTTGGCATCAGATTACACCCGCTTCACAAGGTTAGAAAATTCCACAAAGGCATCGACTTCACAGCCCCAGCAGGTACTCATATACAAGCTACCGGTGATGGCAGGGTGGTGAAAGTGGAAAAAGGAGGCAGGGGTTATGGCAATTGTGTTACCATCGACCACGGCTTTGGTTTCAAATCGCTGTACGCTCACATGTTGAAAATCTCAGTAAAGGAAGGTCAGGTTGTAAAAAAAGGACAAACCATCGGTCTGGTGGGCAATACGGGTACCAGCACTGCACCTCACCTCCACTACGAAGTACACATCAATGGCGCTGCTGTTAACCCAATTAACTATGTATTGGATGGCCTTACACCTATGGAATACAGAGAATTGGTGATCAAGTCAGGACAAGAAAACCAAAGCTGGGATTAATTTATCGTGATTTAAGATGGGTCATTCAGCCGGTACAAATTTCAAGCTGATCGAATTGACGCAATGCCTTGTATTTTTTACGGTAAATCTTTCCCCTTCAAATACATGGCCAAGGTGTCCTTTGCAGCGACTGCATATAATTTCTGTTCTCCTGCCATCAGCATCGGTTACCCTTGTGACGGCACCGGGAATTTCATCATCAAAAGCAGGCCAACCGCAACCACTGTCAAACTTGTCATCTGATTTGTAAAGAGGGGCATTACATTGCCTGCAGATATAGGTGCCTTTGTGGTAAAATTTGTTGAACTCCCCTGTACCGGGTCTTTCGGTGCCCTTGTGCAAAATTACGTAAGCCTCTTCGTTACTCAACTCATTATAAACCACTTCATCCTCCTTCAGGTATTGTGAAAATGATTTTTTCAGCTTATTGATTTTAGGTGAAATAACTACGCTGCAATAAGGTTGATTTTGATTTCTTTCATAATACTCCTGGTGATAACTTTCAGCCGCATAAAATGTAGGAGCCTGACCCACAACCGTAGTAATTTTTTGGTCGTAAATTTTCGAGGCAACCTGCTCAATCGACTTTTCAATGGCCTTTTTTTGCTCATCATTTGTGAAAAAAATAGCCGATTGGTATTGGGGCCCTACGTCATTGCCCTGTCGGTTTGGAGTAGTGGGATCGTGTACCGTCCAAAAGATGTTGAGTAAAACATCGAGTGATATTACTTTGGGATCGTACTTTACTTCCACCACTTCAATATGCCCCGTCTCACCGGCACAAACTGCCTTATAATCCGGCTTAGCTACATGGCCTCCCATATAACCGCTCACAACCGTCGAAACACCCTTGACCTTGGAAAAAACGGCTTCGATGCACCAAAAACAACCACCTCCAAAATAAATCGTTTCCATAACCTATTTTAGAGAGTGAAACGCTTAAAAGCACTTATTGTTGATCGTAGATAAGTGAAAACCATCCAATTGTCCACACCGGGACCATTGCTACACTATTAATCAGTGAATCAGGAAGTTAGAAGGCATTCCTGAAAACAAAATACAACATTGTCAAGAGCAATGCTGTTACCAACAGACTGATAACCAAAAATTTCTTTTCCTGGGCTTTCGCTTCAGCGCTTTGGGCTGATTTCTTTAGCTTTGTCATATTTGGAATTTTTGTTGGTCACAAGATAAAAAGTTTTTCCAAATTTTCAAACTCCACAATCCAAATCTAAGTCCTCAATTTCCTGA
>CALMWS010000338.1 GCA_937870795.1 uncultured Bacteroidota bacterium
CAAATGGCCATGGCCAACTCCGGAACACAGAGCAACTTTTTGATTTCCCTCAACAACTGGAAGTCAATACCGTACAACCTGATATTTTTCACGCTCGTTGTTTTGTTTACCTATGTTTATACAGCATTGATTGTAAACCCGAAACAATATGCCACTTATCTGAAAAATCAAAACTCATTCATTCCGGGTGTAAAACCTGGTGATGATACAGAAGAGTATATTGACTCACTTACTACCAGAATTACATTTCCGGGGTCAATTTTCTTAGGATTGATCGCCATTTTGCCTGCTATTGTCGCGGCTGTTGGAGTGAGTGATGCTTTTGCCATATTTTTCGGAGGTACTTCATTGCTGATCCTTGTAGGGGTTGCTTTGGATACCCTGGCACAGATTGAGTCTTATTTGTTGATGCGTAAGTACGACGGCCTGGTAAAATCTGGCAAAATCAAAGGTCGCAACAGCGGAGGAATCCAGATCGGAGCAGGATATTAATTCATCGCCGATCATGGTATTTAAGACCAACGATGAAATTGAATTAATCAGAGAAAGTAGTTTGCTGGTTTGTAAGACCCTGGCTGAGTTGAGTAAACACATCAGGGAAGGCCAGACAGGCAATCAACTGGATAAAATAGCAGAGGAATTCATCAGGGACCATGGCGCCGTACCTGGTTTTAAGGGTTACCGGGGATTTCCAGCAACATTATGTATATCTGTTAACGAACAGGTTGTACACGGTCTGCCCAACGACAGGCCATTTGAAAGTACCGATATTTTTTCCGTCGACTGTGGCGTATTGATGAATGGATTTTACGGAGATGTTGCTTTTACATTTATAGGTAAAGATGCTGATCCTGAAGTAATCAAACTCTGTCAGGTCACCAAAGAATCCCTGTATCTCGGCATTGCGGAGGCAAGTGCCGGCAAAAGGGTAGGTGACATTGGTTTTGCCATTCAGCAACACGCAGAAGTGAAGCACCGTTACGGCGTAGTAAGGGAGTTGGTTGGACATGGACTTGGTCGCAACTTGCATGAAGATCCTGAAGTGAGCAATTTTGGCAAAAGAGGCCAGGGAGCATTATTAAAGGAAGGATTGGTGATTGCGATAGAGCCAATGGTCAATTTGGGAACCAAAAAAGTATCCCAAAGTAAGGATGGCTGGACCATCACATCATTTGACAAAAAACCTTCTGCACACTACGAACACAACGTTGCCATCAGAAAAGGAAAGGCCGATATCCTCTCAGATCATTCATTTATAGAGAATTCTGTAAAAAATAATGATTTTTTGACAGATGTATCGGTAAAAATTTAGATATTTGCACTCCAATTCAAAAAATGAGTTCAAAAAACCTGATAAAACTTGACGGAATCATTGAAGAGGCACTTTCCAACGCCATGTTTAGGGTAAGGTTGGAAAATGAGCACCTCATCATTGCAACCATTTCTGGAAAAATGAGGATGAATTACATCCGTATTTTGCCAGGTGACAAAGTATCGGTAGAGATGTCTCCCTATGATTTATCAAGGGGAAGAATAACATATAGATATAAATAAGCTGAAATAATAAACCAATGAAAGTAAGAGCTGCCGTCAAAAAGCGATCTGAAGATTGTAAGATCGTGAGAAGGAAGGGAAAAATTTACATCATCAATAAAAAGAATCCTAAGTTTAAACAACGTCAGGGGTAAAAAGAAAGGACAATGGCACGTATTGCGGGAATTGACTTACCAAAAAACAAGAGAGGCATCATAGGCCTTACTTATATTTATGGTATCGGCAGGAGCACTGCAGCTGAGATTTTGGCAGCAGCAGGCGTAAGTCAGGATACCAAAGTATCTGAATGGACGGATGACAACGTAAAATTCATCTCTAAGATGATCCAGGACACCTACAAGGTTGAGGGTGAATTGAGGAGTGAAGTTCAGCTTAATATCAAGCGTCTGATGGACATCGTTTCTTACAGAGGTCTTCGTCACAGAAAGGGACTTCCGGTAAGGGGACAAAGCACCAAGACCAACGCTAGAACGCGTAAGGGCAAGAAGAAAACAGTAGCGAACAAGAAGAAAGCAACTAAATAAGAAGTAATGGCAAAAGGTAAAAAGGTTAAAAAGCGCAATGTAGCCATATCCGCAGACGGGTTGGTTTACATTCAGGCCAGTTTCAACAACATTATTATTTCCATCTGTAACAACCAGGGGCAAGTAATTTCCTGGGGTTCTGCCGGTAAAGCAGGTTTCAGAGGATCAAAGAAAAATACACCCTATGCCGCTCAAATGGCTGCATCAACGGCTGCACAAACAGCCTTGGACGCAGGTTTGAAACACGTAGAAGTATTTGTTAAAGGCCCGGGAGCGGGTAGAGAATCTGCCATCAGGGCTATCGATTCAGCTGGAATCAAGGTGACAAGGATCAAAGACGTTACGCCAATCCCTCACAATGGTTGCAGGCCTCCTAAGAAAAGAAGAGTTTAATAAAAAAGAAATAAAAAGAGGATAATGGCTAGATATACTGGACCAACTACCAAAAAAGCCAGGGCTTTCGGAGAACCAATCTACGGTTACGATAAGTCTTACGAAAAAAGAAAGTTCCCACCAGGACAACACGGTTTGGCAAAGAAGCGTAAGCAAATGTCTGACTATGCTGTTCAGTTGATGGAAAAACAAAAGGCAAAATATACTTACGGCTTGTTGGAAAGACAATTCCGTAACCTTTTCCATAAAGCTACCAGCAAACACGGTGTAACGGGTGAAATCTTGTTGCAATTGCTGGAATCAAGGTTGGACAATACCCTGTACCGTATGGGTGTAGCTCCTACCAGAAAAGCTGCAAGACAGCTGGTAGGTCACAAACACGTTTTGGTAAATGGTGTTTTGACCAACATCCCTTCATTTTTGTTGAAGCCCGGAGATATTGTATCTGTTAGGGGCAAGTCAAGAGGATTGGAGTTTATCAAAAACAATGTGGGTAAAAAGACCGATGCAAAAAGCTTTGCTTGGTTGGAATGGAACCCTGAAAGAATGGAGGGCAAGTTTATCGACTACCCGGAAAGAGAGAGAATTCCAGAGAAGATCAACGAACAGTTGATCGTGGAATTGTACTCCAAGTAATTCACAAGGCTGCCCCCCGGTTTTCCGGTAAGGGTAGCTTCACTTTTTGAATCACGTTAAATTAATCATACAACATGAGTATCCTGAATTTTCAAAAGCCAGATAAAATTAGGTTGCAAAAAGCAGATGATTTTGAAGGCATCTTTGAATTCAAACCCTTGGAACCAGGCTTCGGCCAAACCATTGGTAACTCTCTGAGAAGGATTCTTTTGTCTTCTTTGGAGGGCTATGCCATTTCCGCTGTCAGGATTGGGGGTGTAGACCATGAGTTTGCCTCTATCAAGGGTGTTGTGGAAGATACAGTTGATATAGTTCTTAACCTCAAACAAATAAGGTTAAAGCCAGTTATGGCAGATAATACCGGCGCAGAAGAAAAAATCTATATTACCATTTCCGGTAAGGATACTTTCAAAGCCGGTGATATCGAAACCTACAACAACATCTTCAAGGTAATGAACCCTGAGTTGCACCTTTGCACCATGGAACCTTCCGTTACCCTTGAATTGGAGTTGACTGTTACCAAAGGTCGTGGTTATGTACCAGCTGACGAAAACTTGCCAAAAGATGCTCCTATTGGTGTTATTCCAATCGATGCCATCTATACTCCTATCAAAAAGGTTGCCTACAAAGTAGAAAACACAAGGGTCGAGCAACGTACGGATTATGAAAAGTTGACCATCGATATCAAAACAGATGGTACCATTCATCCGGAAGAAGCATTGAAAGAAGCATCGAGAATCATGATCCAGCACCTAATGCTGATCACAGATGAGAACATTACTTTCAACGATGCTACCAGCAGGGAAGACAACATCGTGGATGAACACATCCTGCACATGCGCAAGTTGCTTAAAACCTCATTGGAAGATTTGGATCTTTCTGTGAGGGCTTACAACTGCCTCAAAGCAGCCAAAATCAATACATTGGGTGAAATGGTTAAATTTGACACCCATGAATTGTTGAAATTTAGAAACTTCGGAAAGAAATCTCTCGTTGAGATCGAAGAACTGCTTCAGACCAAAGGCCTTACTTTTGGCATGGATCTTAGCAAGTACAAATTAGAGGAAGAATAATCGTACTGGCCCAAAAGGATTAAATTTAATTTATAACCGCATTAACCCAGGTTTTACAGCTCAGGCCAGGTAGCGAAAACCAAAAGTGATGCACACAAATTTTGTACTGTGAGACACGGAGTAAAAACCAACAACCTCGGTAGAAAAATCGGCCACAGAGTGGCGCTTTTCAAAAATCTAAGCATTGCATTGATCACGCATAAAAGGATCAATACCACTTTGGCAAAAGCTAAAAACCTTAGGGTGCAGCTTGAACCATTGATTACCAAATCAAAAGACAATACTCAGCATTCACGTCGTACCGTTTTTGCTTATTTGCAAAACAATGACGCTGTGAGCGAATTGTTTGATACCATCGGACCAAAAGTTGCAGATCGCCCGGGAGGCTACCTCAGAATCATCAAAACCGGCTTCCGTAAAGGAGACGGTGCTGAAACTGCATTGATCGAATTTGTAGATTTCAATGAAGTGTACAGTGCTAAACCAGCCTCTGCCGCCGGTAAGAAAAAGGTAAGGAGGGGAAGGTCCAAAGCTACTGCTGCCCCAGCCAATGCAACTGCCACTGAAGCAGAAACCGCAGCACCAGCAGAAGAAACTGCAGCTGAAGAGTCTGCAGAATAATCAGAAGAGTAGAGTATATAAATATAAGGCGACTTCCGTTTGGGGTCGCCTTTTTTATTAGGTTTTTTTTCGAATTTTGCGTTTTGAAATTATACATACATTCAAAATACCTAAGCCTAATGAATAAATTATCAATTGTGTCTGCAAAGCCAGATAAAATTTGCTCCTTTTACTTTGAATCAAGTTGGATATCGACTATATTTAGAGTTGAGTCCAATAAAATATATGGAAATACATGAAGATTCCACTTTGTGTGTTATTGATGCATTTAGTTTTGGAAGTGTAACTTCAACCTCTGGTTACGCCGGTAACTTAACCTTCTTTGGTTCAGGCGTCAAGACGGTAACAGCAACCTTGACCAATATCTGTACCAATGAATCAAAGTCTATTTCTCAACAAGTAATTGTAAATTGATATGGACTTAATTAGAATCAATTTATTAATGTGCTTCACTTTGTTGCTAGTTGGATGTATAAAAGAAGAGAATTTTCATCCAAGCGAAACTGAAGAAAATTATACCAACCTCATAAGCAACTTAAACCCTCATTGCCCTGATTCTTCTTCAGAATCTTCATTTACAATGTTGCTGAATAATCATAATGTATGTTATTACGATGGCGTAGAAGGCAAAGTGTCTAGAATGCAAAAGTATGTTCAATATACTACACCTGGCCCTTCAATTGTCAGTAATTCGCAAACCAGTGATGTCACTAACAATTTTGTGTTTGGCATTTTGAAGTTGGATTATGAACCTTATATTGATGATGTAAGGATTCATACACCAAAATTTCAACCTGAAAGGGATCCTGAAGCTTATCTTGATTCAATCTTTTCGATTAAAAATCATAAAATTCTTAGCAAAAATGGTGATGATCGAGAATCCTTTGAAATTGAATTACATGCAGGAATAAAATTTGCAACTGGGGGGTTGTCACTTTTCAAAATAACTACCTCAAATGGCCCACAAGCTGAGAGCAGCCTTGTAATTAACGAGGTCCGTAAACTGGTAGAAGATGGTGTCTTATATTATGATCTCGATATTTCCCTGAACTGTGTTTTGTACCATTGGTCACAAACCGGACGAACAGGGGTTTTTGCCAGATTGGAAAATGGCAGGCTGGTGTCACGCTTTAAGCCGGAGTTTTATTGATAAACTGATCAAATGTTATACATACCGGGTGCTAGATGCTATCAGTGCCCGGTATGTACTTTCTTTTTTCAAAATGTCTTCATTGCCAATCACTATAATTTGTTCTCTGGCGCGTGTCAGGGCTACATTGAGCTTCCTGTCAACACCATCCGATGACAGTGATACCAATGTGCGTAATTGAGAGGATCTGTTGGTAACAAGCGATATTATTATAATGTCTTTGGCCCCTCCCTGGAACCTTTCTACGGTGTCGATCTGTAGGTGATTTGTTTCCTTCATTTTTGACCTGATCAGTGCAATCTGGGCGCGATACGGGGTTATGATGCCTATGGAGTGTTCGTGCATGTTGATGCCGGCTTTTAAATAGGCTGCTCTGATTTTATCTACCATCGATACTACTAAGTCTGCTTCCATTTCGTTGGTTTTAAATCCTGTTTTGGAAGGATTTGCGATGTTGGCAAACAGGATTCTGGCTGTAGGCCAGCCAGTATCGGGCGGAAGAAATTGCGGTGCAAATAATCTGTCTAAACCAGGTATGGCCTTCAGCCTTCCTTCGTAGAATTGGTTGTTGACAAAGTCCATGATCTGTTGGTGCATCCGACCCTGCTGGCTCAACACATCCCAGCAATGAAACCAATCTTTTTTCCGGGCTTGCAATAGCAATCTTTCAAAAAGTGAGTTTCGTGCATCCGTTATTTGCAATTCATGAAGTGAGGTGTCATTAATCTTTGATTCCAAAGGCTTTTGAACCACTACTGCCGGCAACTGTTTGTGGTCTCCTATCAATACAAACCTTTTGAATTTTGTAAGCAAACCACATAAATTGGGTTCCAGAATCTGGCTTGCCTCGTCGATGATCACCGTATCAAATTCAAGCAAATCCAGCAAGGATAGTTTTCCCATAAGTGACGAAACAGTAGACAAATAGATACGTGTGTTTTTTAAATAGGCATTGATTTCTTTTCTCTTTGTCATGCCCCCAATCTGATTTTGGAGAAGGGTATGGGTATAGCGTCCATCCACAGCATAGGAACTTCCAAGCCGGCTAAGATTTTGTTCCAGGCCTTCTTCCTGGAGGCATTCATTGATCTCATCCACTGCACGATTGGTATAAGCCAAAAGCAGCACTCTTTCGGGTGTAGTGTCATAGATGGCCCGTACAGCATGTCGGATGACTATACTCGTTTTGCCGGTCCCCGGAGGTCCCCATAAGAGAAAATAATCTTTGCAAGAAACAATTTTACTTACAATGTTTTTTTGCTCTGGTGTAAGGTGTGATGGTAGGTTTTGTATGTAATTTATTTTAAAAATTTCCGGGCGAGACCGGCCCATGATTAACCTTCTTTTTTCTACGTCCGACTGAATGAAAAGGAAGAGGTTTTTGTACATATGTCTAAATCCACTGTCCAATACATCACCTTCCAGATTCCACAAATCTGTTTGATCAAACATCTGCTGATTGCGTTGAGGACTTCGAAGTCTAAGCACAATTTCATGATTGGAAAGGCTTACCAAATTACACTTAAAAACCTGATGACTCAAAGCATCGCGATATTTGCCGGTATGAGGATACAAAACCACAACATCACCTTTTCTAAAATTAGACAATGCATTGCTGAAGTGGGTAGGTTCAAGGGTCAACAGCGGATCTTCATGCGAACTCTCATTTTTCGCAATTCGCAAATGACTTAAGATGGAAAATCGTTCTGCTTTGCTTTCAATGTCTTCCAGCCAGAGTGCTGCCAAACCATTGGTAGTTTCTGGTCCTGCTTCACCCGTTTTGGCCAGTATTTGTTCTCTCGCAGCAAAAGAAAGATAGTGATGATAGTACGTTTTTTCTATATCGTCAAGCTGCTGGTAACAATTTTCAAAGGCTTTGAGATCGGTATGGATATAGCCTTTGATGTTTTTAAAATTGTTTTCTTTCATGAAGGAACACAACCTGGCTGCAGTGTCCGCACTGTGCGCAAAAGCATGTTCTATGAGCATGATTTCATTACGTGTACGTATCAATTCTATCTGCCGGGTGCGCGTGGAGGGAGCAAACTTAAGCGCGTCATTTTCTAATCGCGAATATAAAATAAAATTTCGGGTCTTGATTTTCCCTTGAAACGTTGCTTGTACGATGAGGTCGTACAACAAGGTTTGCAGATAATGACTTTCGGTCAGACCATAAGCATTCGGCATAAAAGGCAATGAACTTTTTAATTCAATGATTTCAGCCTGGTCCGAAGGATAATCGTGGTGAAAAAAGTCAAGTCGCCCCTGGATGCCATAGGTTCGGCAGTAGAAGGAAGGTTCCAGGTAAATGCTTTGTTTTTGAATGCCCTTGGATTCTAGTTCGGATTGAATAACACGTTTGATGTTTTTGTAATGGATGTTGAGTTTTTCCAGATTTTGAATCACTTCATCATCCTTCTGCAGGCACCAGCCGAGCGCATCCTGGTGAAAAAAGACGGGTATCAATGATGCAAAATCTGTTTCTTCATCATTCACCAGGGTATCCAGGATGAGGTTCGCCAAATTTCCCACCAAAACCGCTTGTCCCGTTTCTTTGGGAGTTAGTTTTTGCAGAGAGTACAGCCAATATTCTCCATTAACCCCAGCCACCGCCGATGCTATCGATGTAACATCTACAAGGTAATCCGGATTGAGCACAAAAGCTGCTGGAACCAATACATTTTCTCTGTGAAGTTCTACATCAACCAGGATCACAGGCAAGGGTAGCTGTAGTATTTTAACAGCTGCTTCCAGATTGCTCGTAAAAAGGTCGTTTTTGGCTGCTTTGTCAAATTGAACCGTCCACGTATCTCCGCCTGACTTTTCCTCTATAAATGTCAGGGTTTGTTTTTTGAAGTCAATGGTTTGTATTACTCCATCCATCACCCTCTTAAAACCACCTATGCTTTCTTCCATAGGCTGCATCTCTGCGGGCATTTCCGGAAATAACTCGTTGATCGAATCAGCACCGGGTGTTAGCCGGGCCTTAAGAATCCTTGCCAGGGGCATGGCAATAGATAAAAAATAGGGACTATTTGTTTCTGTGAATTCACTTTTTTCGAAAACACGACGATACGTCTGAAAAGCAAATGTTGCTTTTGGTGCCAACTTCCATCGCACAGAAAGATAGGATATGCGGGCAAATAGGGTGGTGAAACGAAGGTTTTCTGATCTGATCAAGAGATCGCTCAATGAGAGGAGAATGACAAAAGCTTCTCTGGCTCTTTTTACAGAGGAGGAATTTGAATCCTCTGTCAATTGGTTCAGACTGAAGATCAGTTCATTGACTTCGGTCTCACTTTCGGGGAATACTGCAGGAGGATCAATGTTCATTGAAGGTTAGCGTTGGCGGGTTTACAAAATTGAAAAGACCAGAATGCAATGTTAAAATTCATATGTTTTTACAAATATCAGTACTTTTCTACTCACAATTAACACAAAATTAAGTGAGAAGGGTATATAAAATGAAAAAGCCGGCTCTCTTTAGAGTCGGCTTTTCTTGTTTAATTAATTAGGTCTATTTTGTAAAAACTACATTTCTGTTTATTTGGCGAGCATCATCTTGCCTGATTTTAGAGTGCCGTTGAATTCTATCTGATAGAAATAAACGCCTACTTTGTCTCCTAAATCCTGGCGGTGAATGGTCACCTTGTTGTTGCCCGGTACAAAATGATGTTGTTGTGATAAAACAGTTCTACCGGTTGCATCTGATACCCAAAGTGTGGCTGTGCCCTCTGTTTGGGTTCTGTAATGAATGGTGGTTGTTTCGCTGAATGGATTGGGATGATTTCTCAGGTCATCAGCAACTTTTTCAACCAACTGAGCATCTGCAATTTCAATGTTCAATGACCTTACCTGAAGGTTTTCATCATACATCTCAGCTGCAAGCGCTTGTTCGTCAATCGTTAAATTGATAGAGTTGCCTGCTTTTTTGCTTTCCATAATGATATGGAAGACTACATCGCCACTCTGAATCATTTGCGCTTCTCTACTGTCGACACTCAATTTCAACACACCATTGCTGTAGTGGAAGTTGTCGCTGCCCACTTTAAGCACAGCACTTTCTATTCCTTTGAACAAAAATTTGCTTTCATCAATTTTAACAGCAAATTGTATGCCAGAAACTTCCATTGACTCTCCTGCACTCACTGATGCTCTTACGGTCTCACCTGTTTTATACGCCTGGTCAGCGATCAATAAAAGGGCAGGGGAGGTACGGTTTTCAGCTTCTGCGTTTCTTGCATTGTACGTGGCAGAGTTATTGACATCACCTGTTTTTACCGCTGTGAAGTCAAGATTTTCCATGTCCTGACTCAATTCGTTGATGTCGATTCCTTCAGGGAAGTTATGCGGATCGCGTGGATCTGCAAATACGTAGTTGGATGGTACAAATCTCCACGATTCATTGGAAGCAAATTGTTTGTCGATGCCAAGGATGACTTTTCTCAAACCTACCAGGTCACTGGCAGTCAATTTTTTGTCTTTGTTGATATCGGCTGCAATAAGGTCATAAGGGTTTTCTATGTGTTTCATTCCCAAAATGTGTCTTTGGATCAATACAAGATCCAGGGTAGACAAGCCATTGAGGATGTCGTCATTTTTAACCGCTTTCAACTGATACTCATTGAAGTAAGGTACATCTTTGAAATTGAACTTGCCTTCTCCTGCTGTGGTACTTTGCATGCTGCTGGCATCGTTCATGTTTTTCAAATCTACCGCAATGTTTTCAAAGCCGGTAGCTGTTTTGTTTACTACTTTACCGGATACAGTGGCCGTGAGGTTTCCTGTGTTTGGACAAGCATTTTTATTGGGTGAATCCTGAAGTATCAGTTTCACATCACAGAACTCTGAATTGCCATCTTCGTCAATTACATACATTTTCAAAGGTATGGTGGCTGATACTCCATTGGGCACATCGGCGCAAGTGAAGTTTTTAGAAGGTTGGCTTCCACTGGCATTGAATGAATATTTCAAACTGCTGCCATCGCAAAGATCTTCTGATTTGAGGTTGAAGTCACTCGCCCAAACTTCAGCTTTACCATTTTCATCTAATACCCATACCACTTCTGAATTACAAATTGGGGTAGGAGGCTTGTTGTCTTTTACATGGAAGATGTACGAACAGCTGGTAGTGTTTTCGCACAAATCTTTTACGGTAAAGGTCATCTTGTGTTTTCCAGCAGGATAAACCTTTGCATAGAATGAACCGGTTCCGGTTTGGTCAATGGTTCCGTTGTTGTCTTCATCGTACTGCCATGTGTATCTCAACAAAGAAGCTGGCGTACAATCGTCGGTAGCGGTTACTGAATGTTCTACATATTCTTCACAATCGCTGTTGATAGAATTGATTGTCTTGTTGCTGCATCCAGCTACGAATACGGGTCTTTCTGAGTTCTTCAATACTATTTTCTGAACATAAGTAATGAATTGTGGATTTTGTGGATTGGCATCGCACCAGTTTACAACTCTCCATGTTCTCAATATTTTCAAACAAGCTCCAGGAATGGTAAATGACTCATCATCCCAAGAAATGGCTATGTCTGCACAATTGCTATTGGTATAAAATGGTTTGCTGTTCAACAACTCAGGTGTTGCATCTGACTTGCTGCATCCATTAATTTCAAGGTCAGCAGGCCATGTGATGTCTTCAGGGCCAAACGGATCTGAATCTTTGATAACAATGGTCTGTGTCTTTGAATCGCTCAATCCTTGTTTGTCGGTTGCTTTCCAGGTACGGGTTATGGTACCCAGGCCACACTTCAATGTACCTGCATCGGTGAAGGTGATGTTTACAAAACAATTGTCTTCAGCTGTAGCGTTTCCGCCAGTGTTGGCTGTGTTTTTATAGTCAACATCACAATCAATGGTAATTGCTGGAGGTACTGTGATACGTGGTGGTTTTTTGTCCTGTGTTTTTACATTGGCAACACAATCTGCATAATTTCCAGACTTATCATAAACCCTCAATACTACTTTTTGATAGATGGTAGGATCACTGCTCACATCTTCACAACAGAAATTAACTTTCTCTCCAAAATTCAAATCATTAGGACGATTACAATTATTGGTCAGTCTCTTGATTTCAAATTTTTCAATGCCACAGTTGTCCGAACTTCCGTCATCAATTGATGATGCATATAGATCTGCCCAACCTGCATCATCCAGAGAAACTACAGTAAAGCCTTCGCATACCGGAGCAGGAGCTTCCTTATCTTTTACAATTACTTCTGTGAAACACTGTGTTGAATTACCACAACCATCTACTATGTTGTAAACAATCCATGATGTATCTGCCGGTAAGCCTGTAATTGTATAAAAGTAACTGCCGTCAGGTCGTGTTGTTTTTTTGACATTGTCATATATTGGATTTTCAAATGGATGTCCGTTGGCATCTCTCAGTTTGTAACCTACGGTGTAATCCCAGTTGCTACATTCAAAAACTACATTAGGAGCTGGTACTATGAATGTACCTGTGCATTTCCCTTCATCGGTTTCGATGTCAAATGCAAAGTCTGGAGGAGAAACACATACAGGAGGATCTACATCTATGATTTTGATAATTTGCGCACCAATGGTATCTCTGCCTGTACACCAATCAATCACGGTCCACTGTCTAAGTACTTTTTTTGACGCACCACAAATGTTGAAGATTACATCATTGTAAAAATACATGATGTTCGGACAATCAGTACCTCCGGGATATCCGGTCACATCAGGGTGGGGTGCACCATTGGGCAACACCTTGATGTTGGTGGTACAAGAAAACGGATCCTTGTCATGACCATCGTAGTTGGGTGGAAATACCACATCGCTAATGGTGGGTCTGGTGATGTTGATGATTTGTTCACAGGTAGTTTTGTTGCCGTATGCATCGGTTGCTGTCCATGTTCTGGTGATAACTTTTACATACTGTGCACTACACTGTGACACCACTTCTTTGTCAATGAATGTCATGGTCACGCTGGAACAAGCATCTGAGGCAGATGGCCTTGGCACAGAAGTGCCTGGCGTGGTTGACTGACCACATTGCAATGTTACACTGGGACAATTGGTAATTACCGGTGGCAGCTTATCTTCTACCGTGATATTACCCCAACAGGACAAATCACAACCACTAAGGGTCACATTTACCTGATAGGTCTTACCAATATTGGCCTTCGTCAACAAATTGCCTGGAATGGGTGTACCATTGGCTGTTGATACCACTACATTGTAAAATGAGTTGGGATAGGTCTGGCCTTCCAGTATCATATCTGCAACAACAACTTCTGTACAATTGGTTCCCAATGATATTTGCACAAGGTCGTTACAAGCCATGATGGCATTGCAATCAACGGTCTGTGACTTCATTTGAGCATTCATTGCTACCAGGATGGCAAGCGTCAACAGATTTCTCAGGTGTTTCAGTCTGGTGAAACTGTTGAGTTTTTGAATGAGTAAGGATTTGTTCATCTTTATAAGATTTAAATCGGTTTTTTATTTTTTTAATGTTTGTTATTCCGGCGAGGAGAGTGGGAGTACACACTTTGCAGTGTGCACTCCACGTATCCTAAAAAACCGTTTATTTTATAACAATCATTTTTTTGTTGGCTGAATGAGTTTTTGAGTCGAGTTGGTAAAAGAGTATGCCCGCTTTGTTGAATTCTGAAACATTGAGTTCTATGGTATTGTAACCCTTCTCGTAATGTTTCCTGAATTGTTTTAAAACGGTTCCATTGTAATCGTACACTTTAAAGGACACTTCTCCTGATTCTGGAATGGTAAATCCTATGGTAGTGTTGTGATTGAATGGGTTTGGTGTGTTTTGATACAATTCAAATACAGGGATTTGATTGTTTTTACCCCTCAATTCAAGTTCTATAGATGTAGCATTGATGTTTTCATCTTCCTGTACATATACTTCTGATTTTAGGATTCGGTCGTTGATATTGAACCATTCTCCTGCTGCCATATCTTGCTTGGCCACAAAAGTCAAACCAAACAATTTTCCGCTGTTTTCTCCATCTTTTCTGTTGTCTGCCCAACTCATCAACAATGAATTGTCAACAAGGTATATATCGTCATCACTCACATTGGCTGAACCGGAAGTCACACCTCTGAATTCGAGTTTATTGTCGTCAAAAATCATAGCCATTTGTAAACCTGCTATGTTTTTGATGTCTGATACCTCAAATGGAACCGTAATTTCTTCTCCGGCTTTAACTGCCGATGTAGTATATTGAACCGATGTTCTGCTTCTGTTTTCTGCTTCTGTGCCAGTGGCGTTACGCTGATAACTACCATTGATATCTCCCACTTTTACAGCTACAAAATCTCCGTTACTTACGTTGTTTTCGATTCCCGTCATACCTATTTTGGTCAGGTAAGGGAATGGCCTTCCCGGATCTGCAAATACCTGGGCTTTGTCCACAAATTTCCAGCTGTCGCTATTTGGAAGTTTGTCTGTCAATCCAAGTATTAGTTTTCTCAGGGCTACAAGGTCAGCAGCGGTTACTTTGTCGTCTGATGTGGCATCAGATGCTATGATCTTATAAGGACTTTCCAATTTCTTTACTCCCAGGATGTGACGTTGTATCAACACAAGGTCTAAAGTTGAAAGGCCATTCAGGTAATCATCATTTTTCGAAGGCGTAATGGTATAGTCGTGTAAACTCTTTAAGTCATTAAATGCATATTCACCTTGCTCGTTGCTGGTTACGTATCTTGGAAACTCTGGTTGTTCTGACTCCAGGATCAAGGTAACGTTTTCAACGGTTTCATTGGTTTCCATCTTAATGGCCCCTGTCACTGCAACCTTTTTAGAGGATTCTTCATCTTCCCCTCCTTCATCGATGTTGCCAAAGCCACAGGTATTATTGTTATCCTGCACATTGATGTGGGTAGTACAGAAATCCTGGTTTCCGGCATCATCTGTTACATAGATTTTTAGTTCGAAGCGGGTTACCTTTGCTGTCATGTCTGCACACCTGAACACCCTTGAACGCTCATTTACATTGGTAGTGAAAGAGAATTTTAAATTGGGGTTGGGCGAACAGTTGTCATAACTACCGGCATTGAAGTCAGATGCCCATATTTCTACGGTTCCATCCTGTTCCATAATCACGGTTGCAATTTCTGACAAACAATAAGGTGTTGGTTTTTTCTGATCTTTAACTTCTATCGTATTGCTACAAGTCTTGCTGTTTCCACATTCATCGGTAACGGTCCATTTGATGGTGTGTTTTCCAAACCCAACCGTCCTGCTGATGGTGTTTGTATTTCCAGTGAAGTCGATGGTTCCGTTGTTATCTACATCAAGGGTATAAGACCAAATAAATTTGTCACCCTGTGTACAATCATCGGTTGCTGTTGCAGTAGCTTCAATCAAAGCCTGACAATTGTCAACCTGCGTTATTTTTACATCACTGGCTGCACATCCTTTGGTTATGGTTGGTGCGGTGGTGTTTTGTCCTTTGATCACCTGGGTATAGGTCCATTTTCCTGCATTGGGCACAAGTGGATTGAATTGACACCAGTCAATTACGGTCCATTTTCTCAATACTTTGAAGCAGAATCCTTCTACATACTGGAATACAATATCTTCATGCTCGATTGCAATCTGGCTACATGGTTTTACTGTCCAGGTTGGCTTTTGTTTTCCTGCAGGCATTTGTTCTGGCTCAATTCCAGTGGCCAAACAGCCATTGGGGAAGGTGTGATCCTGTGGCCATGTAATGTTGTTGGCATTAAATGGATTACTTGGTCTTACAGTGATTACTTGAACACAGGTTGATTTGTTTCCAAAATTGTCAGTAGCAGTAAATACCCTTGAAATGCTGCCCCTTCCGCAATCATCAAAACCATTGTCTTTTACTTCTTCTGTAAGATTGGCTGAGCAAACATCGCTTGCTGTTGGCTTTCCATATTGACCCAAACTCAACAAATCAGCGCTACAATCCACGGTGATGTTGGCCGGACAATTGGTTAGGGTAGGTGGGGTATTGTCTTGAACCCTTACTTCTACCATACAGGTATTGGAGTTACCAGCTCTGTCTACAACGCGCAGCTGAACCATAAATGATTTACCCGCATCTTCACAACAGAATTTTATTTTTGGTCCCCAGTTGTTGGTGATGCCACATGATGAGGCTTCCATTCTTCTTGCTTCCAGATAATCAACACCACAGTTGTCCCATGATCCATCATCTAATGATTCTACGGTCACATAACCAATGCCGTCATCATTCAATCCGGCAAAAGAAAATTGATCACAAACCGGGATCGGCGGCGTGCTGTCTACAATGTCAATTCTGGTTGTAGCCTCACTGGCATTGTCGCAGTCATCCACTACCAAATAGGTCACCCAAAGTGTAGTTACACCGGCTGGGATGGTTTGTATGGTATAGGTGCCATCTGAATTTTTTACTACACCATCATTGCTTCCAGGGCCGGCTGCCGGTGCTCCTGTCAAATCAGGTATTTTATAGGATACATAGTATTGTGTATTGCTGCAATCGGTAATGGTAGGATTGGGCAATTTGATCTGTGATGCACACGTCAAACCAGTTGTACCTACTGTAAAGTCTTTGGGTGCAACGATTACCGGAGCAACTTTGTCCATTACAGTTATGGTTTGGTTTCTTATGATTTGGGTTGCGTTACACAAATCGGTAACAATCCATTTTCTCAGTAGCTTAAATGATTTATCACCCCTACACTTAGGTATTTTGGTATCCTGAAAATCAACGGTTACGTTGAGACAAAATACACCCTGTGGAGATCCTGTCACACTGGGGTCAGGGTTTCCGTTGGCAAGTTTTTGCCAGTTGCCGCATGCTGGAAGTGATCCGTTGGGGCCCAATACGTCATCGTAGTTAGGTGGAAATACGATATCGGCTGCATCTGCTTTTCTAACATAAATATCAGAAGAGCAAGTGCTTGAGTTTCCTGATATATCGGTAACCAACCAGGTTCTGGTCACTACTGAACTAAAGTCACCTACACAATCACTCTTCGTGATGGCATCAAAATATTCTAATATTACATCTGAACAATAGTCAAAATTTTTGACCAAAAATTTGTTTCCGGTCAGCGGTGTGATGATGGCATCCGGCCTAAGCGGGAATCCTGTAACCTGAGGTCCTGTCAATTGACTACATTCTATGGTTACATCAGGATTGCACACCAGGGATGGAATGGATTTGTCTTCCAGTTTTATCAAACCCCAACATGAGTTTTGACTACACTCCTGAACAATTCTTGCCTCTATGGTTTTGCCTATGTACTTTTGAGAAATTCTGGTATTGGGGATGATGGTATCTTTTTCCAGGTCTCTCAATACTACGTCATAGGAAGAAGCAGTGGTGGGAGCCAGAATGGTTTCCAATACCATTTCCGGAGTCACACTCAGCTCACATCTGCCATTCATGGATAAGTGAATCAAATTATTACAAGCAAGGGCTATTGGGGTTTCATCCGCAATATCTACTGTAATGGTATCGCTTATATTACAGAAGCCTGAAGTCTGACCCGCGTACGCACGGGCTGTACCATTGACCCTCACATCATAGGAGCCAACTGTATTTCCCCAGTTAACGGTAAGGGTATTGGTGGTTAGAGCGCCAACGGTTGCTCCGCCGCCACTGATGGTCCAGGCAACTGAAGGCAACATGCTGTTGGCCACATCAATTCGATAAACCTTGTTGTCGCTATCGACACAAGCTCCAATGTCACCAAGAATTTCGTTTCTCGGATATCGACATGTTCGCAGTGAGTTGACAGTATATTCATTGGTGCCATTGCTGACGATCAATGAATAATTGCTGTTGTCTACTCTTCTTGCACTCAATACGTAAGTTCCGGCCGGACCTTCTGTGATGATGGTTCCTGCAGGAATAGGTAGTGGTGCAGCTGGTGGAGCCGGTGAGGCGGTGCTGTAAAGACCATTCGCAGCCACAATGGTCCAGGTAAGTCCCGGAGCACTGGTAATGGTAATGGTCTCAGAAAACTGACCATTGCCCCACGAAGTCTCGTTGTTCATACACCCACATTCATTCCGGGCAAAGGCCGGAGCTTGTGCAGATGCCGTAATCAATTGAAAGCACATCAATAAGGCAACCAGGATCAGTGGCCGTTGGTGTTTCTTCCCTTGATTCGATTTCAGTGAATGTAAAAAGTTCTTCATCGAATTTTGTGTTTTTTGTAATATTCGTTTCACTACAATGATTTTTACAGGTAGAGTATGTTAATTCACACACCTTTCCCTCATTTGACTTACTTATGCCAAATTCTACACCAAAAGGAAAATCATATTATGACCAATTTTAATATGATCAGATATTATGAAAATTGATAATGTGTAACAACTTTTATGTCAATTTTGAATGACAAGTATTCGGATTCAAATTTTTTTAAACTTTTTTCACAACATATTAAAGTAAAATTTAATATGTTGGAGGTATAACCAGCTTTGCCCTCAAAAGCCCTGCATTTGATTTTTTTTTCAGGGCTTTTCATATTATTGAAAAAAATAATGTAATTTTACCTGATAATTACCAAAGTCTGTAACAGCCCATGGCCAGAATATTGATTGTTGATGATGATGCCAGTATCCGCAGAACGCTGAGGGAGATCCTGGAGTTTGAAAGTTATCAGGTAGATGAGTCACCCGATGGCCTTGATGCACTGGTTAAAGTAAAACAACAAGCCTATGATGTAATCATCCTGGACATTAAAATGCCCAAAATGGATGGTATGGAAGCCATAGAGAGAATTCAAATCCTCTGTCCGGATGTGCCCATTGTAATGATATCAGGCCATGCCAACATAGACACCGCTGTAGAAGCGGTTAAAAAAGGGGCCTTTGATTTTATCCAAAAACCCCCTGATCTCAATCGTTTGTTGATTACCATCAGGAATGCCATGGATAAATCCTCTCTCATCACTGAAAAGAAGGTGTTGCAAAAGAGGGTGCACAAATCCATGGTTCAGGAGATGATCGGCGAGAGCAAAGCCCTTGAAATGATCAAACAAACCGTTGAACGCATTGCTCCCACGGATGCCAGGGTCTTAATAAATGGTAGAAATGGTACCGGAAAAGAATTGGTAGCCAGATGGATACATGAAAAATCCAACCGCGTCGAAGGTCCCATTATTGAAGTCAATTGTGCGGCCATTCCTTCAGAACTTATTGAAAGCGAATTGTTTGGACACGAAAAGGGGTCTTTTACGTCTGCGCACAAGATGAGATTGGGTAAATTTGAACAAGCCCACGGTGGTACGCTGTTTTTGGACGAAATTGGCGACATGAGCCTTTCTGCACAAGCCAAGGTGCTGCGAGCCCTTCAGGAAAACAAAATTACACGCGTTGGTGGCGAAAAAGAAATAGCCGTTGATGTCAGGGTCATTGCAGCCACCAATAAAGATTTAAGAGCTGAAATCAATAAAGGTAACTTTCGCGAAGACCTTTACCACCGACTTGCAGTTATTGTCATAGAAGTGCCATCACTCAACGAAAGAAAGGAAGACATCCCTTCACTGGTAGAACATTTCATTAGCCGAATTTGTGATGAATATGGCATGAATAAAAAACCCATTGAAGCTGCCGCTCTGAAGTTGCTGCAGCAATACAATTGGACGGGTAACATCCGGGAGTTGAGAAATGTGGTGGAAAGATTGATCATTCTCAGCAAGGAAAAGATTACCAAAGGAGATATTGAAAATTATGTTAATACCTCCAGTTCAGAACGTTCCAAATTGCAGGAAATTTTCGACCAGTTTGACAGTGCCGAAAAGTTGCAGAAGTACATTCTGAAAGAATATGAAGCTTACAAGGGCATCCTTGTCTAACTTTTTTTTTATTTTTGTGTTTATAGGATTTGCCCGTCATTCCAAATGGCGGGCTTTTTTTTCGCCCATAGGGTTGACCATAACCTGCAAAGAAATACCCTGGGCATTCACTAAATTTTTATTCAATGGAAGAAAGAAAATTAAAAGCCGCTGCTGTGCCCACCCGCCAAATGAAACAATGGGCGGAACTGAAAGGAGAGAACTCCTGGACCATGTTTAAAGTCGTAGCAGAATTTGTGGATGGCTTTGAAAAACTAAATCGAATTGGTCCGTGCGTTTCCATTTTTGGATCCGCCAGAACTCAGCCCGACAATAAGTATTACCAACTCACGGTGGATGTTGCCAAAAGAATTACCGAAGAGGGTTTTGGCGTAATCACGGGTGGAGGACCCGGCATTATGGAGGCTGCCAACAAAGGAGCATACACCCAGGGCGGATTAAGCGTTGGACTCAACATCAACCTGCCCTTCGAGCAATCGCACAATGCTTACATCGATCCGGATAAAAACCTCGATCACCGCTACTTTTTTGTTCGAAAAGTAATGTTTGTCAAATATGCTCAGGCCTTTGTAGTCATGCCCGGGGGCTTTGGTACCCTGGATGAAATGTTTGAGGTCCTTACGCTCATTCAAACCAAAAAAATATCAAAAGTACCCGTGATCCTTATGGGTGTTGAATTTTGGTCAGGCCTCAAAGCCTGGATTAGAGAGGTAATGCTTCAGCAGTTTCACAATGTATCTGAAAAAGACCTGGATTTGCTGCCTGTGACCGATGACCCGGAAGAGGTGGTTAAATACATTTCTGATTTTTACAACATGGGCATGGATGGCCACGCCATTAAACCCAATCTTGAACTGTAATTGACTTCAAATAGTCAAAATTGGTTAGGTCAGTTGACTGGGATATACGGAGAAAGGGAAGCGGAGTTGTTGCTTCGTTACCTTTCCCTTGATTTGTTTGATGGAAGGCAATCACTTACACCTGATGAACAGATACGCTTTGAAAAAGCCTGCCTCAGATTGACCAACTATGAACCCCTGCAATACATCACCGGCAAGGCTTATTTCAGAAATCTGGTGCTCCATGTAGAGCCTGGAGTGCTGATTCCTCGTCCGGAAACTGAAGAATTGGTTGATTTGGTTATCCAATATGCCCAAAATCGCGAAATAAGACACATTCTAGACATTGGTACAGGCAGTGGCTGTATTGCACTGGCATTGAAAAAAGAACTGCCAAACGTGCAAATAACAGCCATAGATAAGAGCGGGGCAGCACTGGCAATTGCAGCAAAAAACGGAAAAGATCAGGGCTTAAACATTACATGGCTGGAAGGTGATTTTCTGGATGAAATTTGCCGCAATAGCCTGCCATCATTCGATTTGATCGTGAGCAATCCTCCCTATATTGGCACAGAAGAAGCAGCTACCCTCGATGCCAACGTCATTGAGTTTGAACCTGCAATGGCACTTTTTGCAGAAGGGGATCCATTGCTGTTTTATAAGGCAATTGCTGCTTTCGGCGCGAAAATCAAATGCCCAGTATTTTGTGAACTTAGCGAGAAAAGGGGAGCGGCCACCGTTTCATGTTTTGAAAATGCAGGCTATCGAGACGTAGCGTTAATTAAGGATTTGCAGGGCAAAGACAGGTTTGTTGTGGCAAAATTTAATAAATAATCGAGAATATTAAATACGCATTTAGATCATTGTAAGAAATGAATTGAGGTAATTTTTGTGAATGCGGATGATTATGGAAATACTGCTTTCTTTCAATGTTTTATTTGCTCAATTTAAGAATCATACAAGGTAATGTTCAGGTGATTTATGATTCCCTTTTAGAAATTGCATGCATCAATGAATAAGAAAGCCATGGCTGGCTCAAAACCCGGTTAGGCATTACACATTAAATCTAAAATGCATAATATCGCCATCCGTCACCACATATTCCTTCCCTTCCACACCCATTTTTCCTGCTTCTTTGACAGCAGCTTCAGATCCGTAGTGGATAAAATCTTCGTATTTGATGACTTCAGCTCTTATGAAACCTTTTTCAAAATCGGTATGGATAACACCCGCCGCCTGGGGTGCCTTATCACCTCGGTGGATGGTCCACGCACGCACTTCTTTTTCACCGGCGGTAAAGTAAGTAATCAGGTTTAATAACTTGTAACAAGCCCTGATTACCCTGTTGACACCTGGTTCATCCAGACCCATATCCTTGACAAATTCCATGCGCTCTTCTTTGCTCTCCAATTCGGCAATATCTGCTTCAATTGCAGCTGAAATGAGGATGACTTCTGCATTTTCATCCTTCACACTTTCCATAAATTTTTGCGTGTGTGCATTGCCTGTTTTTACGCTGGCCTCATCTACGTTGCAAACATAAAGCACAGGCTTATCGGTTAACAACCATGCGTCCTTGATAAACTCTTTCTCATCATCAGTAAATACAAAAGCCCGGGCGCAATTGCCAGCTTCCATAAAATTGTACAGCTTTTCAAGAAACTCAGCCTTGGCAACATCGTCTTTTGAACCCGACTTCGCCTGTTTTTTCTGACGATCAATTCTTTTTTCCAGTGTTTCAAGGTCTTTCAATATCAACTCATTGTCAATGATTCCCTTGTCTCGCATAGGGTCAACGCCTCCCTCTACGTGGATGACATTGTCGTCTTCAAAACACCTGACTACATGTACAATGGCATCCACTTCTCTGATATTGGCCAAAAATTGGTTGCCCAAACCTTCACCTTTGCTGGCGCCTTTGATAAGCCCGGCAATGTCAACAATTTCTACAGTAGTAGGCTGTACCCGTTGGGGAACAACGATTTCCGACAGCTTATCAAGCCTTTCATCGGGTACGGTGATTACTCCCAAATTCGGATCCTTGGTTGCAAAAGGATAATTTGCAGCCAGCGCCTTGGCTGATGTCAATGCATTGAATAAGGTTGATTTACCTACATTGGGAAGTCCCACGATACCACACTGTAATGCCATCTCTTCGTTTTAGGCCGCAAAAGTAAGGAAATTGTCCGTAAAATTGGCATCGCTTTCCAACATTTACCCAAGTTAGCTTTAGCTTATAACCATAAAATGAGGGTGATTTACGGTTATATCCCCTCATGTTATATTTAGCCTTTATTGGGGCGCACCATTACTGTCAATCTCGATGTGCAAATGAGTTGCCCTGTTTCATCGGTAATTTCGGTATTCCACACGTGGATGGTACCGCCTGCTTTGATGGGTTTAACAACCCCCGTCACTACACCTGATCGCGCCGATTTTAAATGATTGGCATTGACTTCAAGTCCTACAGCACTGTATTGGCCAATAGGACCAGCTGCCAATAAAGAGGCTACACTGCCAAGAGTCTCAGAAAGCACAACGGATGCTCCGCCGTGCAATAGCCCCATAGGCTGTGTTGTCCTGTGATCCACAGGCATGGTAGCTGTGATGTAATCTGCCCCTATTTCTGTAAACTCTATACCCAGGTGTGAACCCATGGTATTTTGATTAATGGCATTGAGCATGCCAAGATCGGCATTCACTTTCCAGATCATTTCAGTTGATATACCAGATTATGGTTTGGACCTTTTGTATTTTTTCCACACTTCTACAAAGGCTTTGGCGTGCATTTGAGAAGTCTTTTCATTGTACTGTATTACTTCATTGGGATCCTCTGTGGGAGGGGTCGACACCGAGATGGGCTTTGTAGATCCATTGTAAATGGCCAACTCATTGATGAAAGGCATGAAATCAGTCTCCTGGATAAAACAAAACATGTTTTTAACCTCATCTTCCGATACCCCGAAAGCTTTTTTATACTTCTCAATGTTGGTTTTAATCTCTTTGGAAGCGGGTACGATATAGCGGTATTTGGTTTTTTGACCCAGATTGACACTTACCAATTCTGTAAAATTTTTATTCTCAAGATCATAATGCAGACCCGGGGTAATGACCCACACTTCTTTGGCTTTGTCTTCCAGTTTAATTACATCCTTTAGTTTCATGTTCAATGTTTTAATGAAATTTTGACAAACAATTTTTCAATCTATCGATGGCTTCAATGAGGTCGGCTTCAGAAGCGGCGTACGAAATGCGAATGCACTGATCGGCCCCAAAAGCGGAACCGCTTACCGTGCCAACGTGAGCTTCAGCCAACATTACTTCAGCAAAATCATCTGCATTTTGAATGGTATTTACACCATCCGTCTTTCCAAAATAATAACTTACATCCGGAAAAACATAGAAGGCACCTTGAGGGTTGTTAACAATCAGACCAGGTATGCTTTTGAGCCTTTCAATTACCAAATCTCTCCTTTGCTTGAAAGCTTTGGTCATTTCAAATGTAGGACTCATGTCGCTGTCAAGTCCTATGGCAGCAGCATGCTGGCTAAAGGAAGCAGCCCCTGATGTTACTTGTCCCTGCACTTTGTCACAAGCCGAAGCCAGCCAGGCAGGTCCCGCCATAAACCCAAGCCTCCATCCGGTCATAGAGAAACCTTTGGAAAAGCCGTTTACTACTGCTGTGCGCTCCTGCATGCCCTCAACGGAGGCAATACTGGCATGGTGCCCCTGAAAATTGATGTATTCATAGATCTCATCTGAAACCACAACAATGTTGTCGTGTTTTTTTATGACTTCCGCAATGGCAGTTAATTCTTCTTTTGTAAAAACAGAACCGGTGGGATTGCATGGCGATGAAAATATCACCATCCTTGTTTTGTCTGTTATGGCAGCAGCCACCTGTTCGGCACTTACCTTAAAATCTTTTTCTATGCCAGCTGAAACAATTACAGGACTGCCGTAGCAAAACTTTATAATCTCATAATAGGAAACCCAGTAAGGGGCAAACACAACCACCTCGTCTCCCGGATCAATGATGGCAGTGCATAGATTGAATATGCTTTGTTTTGCTCCATTGGATATTACGATCTGATTGGGCTGGTATTCCAACTGACTATCGCGCTTCATTTTACGGATGATGGCATTTTTCAGTTCCATGGTTCCAGACACAGGAGTGTACTTGGTCATGCCTTTGTGCAAACCATCAATAGCTGCTTCTTTGATGTGTTCAGGTGTATCAAAATCTGGTTCCCCAAGGCTCAAAGATATTACATTGACGCCTTTAGACGCCAATTCTCTTGCTTTTTGGGCCATGCGGATGGTCGCCGATTCTGTCATTTCCTGAATCTTGTCGGCCACCATAAGTTTTAAGTCAAATGCCATAATCTGGGTTAAAGTTATGCACAAAAGTAATGATATGTATCGAGGATTTTCCCGCCAAATTCAAAAATTTCATCGCTATTTATCCTTATATTTACACCTCTAATCATTCAGACCCATGCAAGAACTTATTAATTTATTAGAAGATAAAAAAAGCCAGGCTTTATTAGGCGGCGGAATCGAGAGGATCGACAAGGAGCACAAAAAAGGCAAACTAACGGCCCGGGAACGATTGGAACTGTTGTTGGATCACCATACTTTTGAAGAACTGGACATGCTTGTAGAACACAGGTCATTTGATTTTGGCATGGAAACCCAGCAAGTTCCCGGAGACGGAGTGATCACAGGTTTTGGCAAAATTCATGGCAGATTGGTCTATGTGTTTGCCCAGGACTTTACCGTATTTGGTGGCTCACTATCTGAAACCCATGCCCGTAAAATTTGTAAAATCATGGACCTGGCCATGGAAAATGGGGCGCCGGTTATTGGCCTCAACGACTCAGGTGGTGCCAGAATTCAGGAAGGAGTGGATTCTTTGGGAGGATACGCTGATATTTTTTACAGAAATACCGTGTGCTCAGGAGTGATACCCCAAATTAGTGCCATTATGGGCCCTTGCGCCGGCGGAGCGGTTTACTCTCCTGCTATCACCGACTTTATCATGATGGTGGAAAACACGTCCTATATGTTTGTGACGGGTCCCAATGTGGTCAAGACGGTAACCAATGAAGATGTAACGTCCGAAGAATTGGGAGGTGCTATGACCCATGCTAAAAAGAGTGGGGTAGCACATTTAACCGCTTACAATGACCTGGATGCCATTCGAAAATTGAGGAACTTGTTTTCTTATATTCCCCAAAACAACAACGAAAAAACGCCCAGACTGCCCTATGAATTGGGCGATGAATGTCGTCCGGCTTTGAATCATATAATCCCTGCCTCAGCACAGACTCCTTATGATATTAAAGAAGTAATCCTGCAACTGAGCGACAAGGATTCATTCTTTGAAATTCACGAACATTACGCTGAAAATATTGTGGTAGGTTTTGCCCGGTTGGCTGGCAGAAGTGTAGGAATCGTTGCCAATCAACCCCAGGATCTTGCCGGTGTGCTGGATGTCAATTGCAGTAAAAAAGCAGCGCGTTTTGTTAGGTTCTGCGATTGTTTCAATATCCCTCTGCTGGTTTTGGTAGATGTTCCTGGTTTTCTTCCGGGTACCGACCAGGAATGGAATGGCATTATTACCAATGGAGCGAAATTGTTATATGCATTTAGCGAAGCCACAGTGCCAAGAGTCACCGTCATTACCAGAAAAGCTTACGGGGGTGCCTACGATGTAATGAACAGCAAACACATCAAAGCAGATCTCAATTATGCATGGCCCAGCGCCGAAATTGCCGTCATGGGAGCCAAAGGAGCCAGTGAAATAATTTTCAAAAAAGAGATTTCAAGCGCCAGTGATCCTGAGGCAAAGTTGTTGGAGAAAGAAGCAGAATATCAGCAAAAGTTTGCCAATCCATATAGGGCAGCTGCCAGAGGCTTTGTAGATGAAGTAATTGTGCCTTCAGAAACCCGAAAAAAACTGATCAAAGCATTCGACATGCTTGAGAATAAAAAAATTGTGCGCCCGTTTAAAAAGCACGGCAATATTCCTCTGTAATTCAAACGAAGAATCTAAAGATTTTGTTAAAATACATGGAGGTCAGGTAAGTTTACTTCCTGCCTTCGTATTATTATAACATTCATAATGTAATGATGAAAATAAAACGTGTTTTAAAAATAACAGGCTTGTTGTTAGCTGGCCTATTACTCGCATTGTTGGTAGCGCCCTTTGTTTTTAAAGATCGAATATTAGAAGAAATAAAAAAGTTTGCCAACGAAAGCGTCAATGCAAAAATTGACTTTCGGGATGTAGATGTTTCGTTTATCCGGTCTTTTCCGGAAGTATCTGTTTCCATACTGGATCTTCAGGTCATGGGTATTGATACTTTCCATGAGCAAAACCTGCTGAAAGCAAAAGATCTTTCTTTGGATTTTTCACTCGTTCCGCTTTTTAATTCTGAAGCACCCAAATCCATTAAATATGTGTCCCTGGTTGGAGCAGACATAGATATTGTGGTTTTGAACGATAGTGTAGCCAACTACCTGATCACCAAGCCAAGTGCAGATACAAGTGGTGTGTCATTTGCTTTGGAGGGTTATGAATTGTCGGACTGTAATCTCACTTATAAAGATGTTACCCTGCCTCTTTACATGCAACTGAGGGGCGTAAGCCATAAAGGTAGCGGGGATATAGCCAATGCCATTTATGATCTCAAGACTTCAACTTCGGCTGATAGTCTAACGGTGGATTTTGACGGCTTTACTTACCTCAAAAATGTCAGGGCAGGTTTAGATGCTGTCTTTCATATTGACATGGACAAAAAGTTGTTTGAGCTCAAAGACAATAATCTTTACATCAATCAACTTAAGGCCAAAGGCAATGGTTCAGTTCAATTGACAGACAAAGAAACCATGCGCATCCAGGCTGATATTGCCACCCTTGGCAATAGCTTTGGTGAACTGATCTCCGTTTTTCCTTATTTATCGGCATACAACACTGTTAAAGCTACCGGTAATGCGGCATTCAAAGCATCGGTTAAAGGTGATTTTAACGCGGCAAAATCCATTATGCCTGCATTTAATGTAAGCCTGGATGTAAAGAATGGAGCTGCAAGGTATGAAGGTCTGGATGTGGATATTCATCCGGTAAATGCCCAGATTAACATCAAATCTACGAGGCCGGATATGAAGGATTTGGAAGTCAACATCAATAATGCCTCTGTAGCAGTAAATCAGGAAAGGATTTCCGGAAATTTTAAAATAACAGATGGTTTAACAAATGCCCATGTTGCGGGAAATCTCAAAGGGGGAATTAGCCTGCAAAACTGGAAAAGGGCAATTCCATTGCCTGATCTGGAACAACTACAGGGTAAAATTGTAGCGGACCTGAAATTTGATGCACGACAAAGCGATATTGAAAAAGAAAATTATGCTGCCATCGGTTTTGCCGGTAATGCAACAGCCTCAGATATATGGTACAAAGTGAAAAACAGCCCCGCTATCCAAGTGAATTCTGCATCAATAGCTGCCAGTCCTCAAAAAATTGTTCTATCAACACGTGACTTGAGGATGGGTAAAAGTGATATGTCAATCAACGGTGAAATTCTGCACCCTATGGCTTATTTTTCTGAAAACAAAAATATTACAGGAAAGGTAAAAATTCAGTCCGGTTTGCTTGATTTAAATGAATGGACAGGAACACAGGCTGAACCACAAACCACTGTGACGGGCCCTGCTTTTTTACCTGATCTTTCGGCATACAATTACAGCAATATCGACGCGGAAGTTGACATAACGCAAATCAACTTTGGCAATCATACCATCAAAGAAATGAAAGGTGTGGCGTCTCTCGGTCTTGAAAACATTGATGTAAAATCGTTGGCTATGGACGTGGATGGAAGCAAGCTTCAGCTCAGTGGAAAAATGGCACATGTTTATTCCTGGTTTACCAATAGTGGTACGCTCAATGGTGAATTGCAAGTAAAAGCGGGTAAGCTTGATGCCAATGCTTTTATGGTTAAATCCGAACCAGCCGTTGCCAGCGAAGAAGAAGTTTTGTTTAAAGTTCCGGCCAATGTAAACCTGGTTATGAATGCTGAGATCGAACAACTCAAGTACACCAATATGGTTTTAGACAGATTTAATGGAAGCATCAATGTTGAAAATCAAAC
>CALMWS010000339.1 GCA_937870795.1 uncultured Bacteroidota bacterium
ACCACCAAAAAAGGTTCTGTAGGTAAAGCAAAATTCACATACGATGTCAATTTTGGTACAGCAAAGGCAGCAAAACTTTTCGACTTGTTGGGAGCAGAAGATTTTGTAACCATTCAAAATGAAAAGTACACCAATGCAGGTGCCAACCCGGTTGCCAATCTACAAAAAAGAGCCGATGGCAGTACCGTGGATACAGATTGGCAGGCACTTACTTTCAGAAGGGCCATGCAGCACAGTCACAACCTGTCTGTCAGCGGTGGAATCGATAAAACCAATTATTTCTTTTCATTTGGTTATGCAGATCAGGAGGGTATTGTACTTTCCAACAGCCTGAGAAGATTTAGTTTCAGAGCCAACATCGACCAAAAAGTTAACAAGTGGCTTACTGTTGGATTCAAGAGTGGTATTACCCGCCAAAACAACCAGGGCCCGTTGACAGGTTCCAACAACCTATCAGGAAACGTTTTTGGTACCATCCGTATGTTGCCAAACGTTGAAGCCCTCGACCCTACCCATCCTACCGGTTACAACATTGATTTAATCAATATCCGATCATTGGGTAGAGGTGCCAACAATGATGTAATCTCTAATGGTATTCCAAACCAACTTTTTGTATTGGAAAACGATAAAAGAGAAGCTGGTTCATGGAGGTTGCTGGGCAATGCTTACCTCGATGTAAAATTGATGGATGGTCTAAACTTCAAAACCATGCTTGGACTTGATGGAAGTTATGTAACAGACTTCCTGTTCCAGGATCCAAGACACGGTGATGGCTCCAGTGCCAATGGTCGTGTATCACAGGCTTATTCTCCATCAACCAGATGGAACTGGCAAAATATCTTGACCTACGATAAAAAATTTGGCGACCACAATTTGGGATTAACCCTTGTTCAAGAATACCAAAAACAAAGGGTTAGTTTCTTCCAGTCACAGGTTACCAATATATCAGATCTATATTTCCAGGAAAACATTGTTACAGGTACTTTTGCCACACCTGAAGCATTTGGAGGCATTGGTGAAAACGGTCTTGCTTCCTACCTCGGAAGGGTCAACTATAACTACGCCGGTAAATATTACCTGAGTGGATCAATCAGAAGAGATGCCCTTTCTTCATTGGCACCTGGCAACAGAGTGGGTTATTTCCCTGGCGTGTCATTCGCCTACAGAATGTCTGAAGAATCTTATTGGGAATCTTTGAAAGACATGATCTCTGACTTCAGAATAAGAGGCTCTTATGCACAAACCGGAAATACGAACATTGGCAACTATCCATACATCGGCTCTTATGGCTCAGGTCTTTATGGTACACAAAACGGAATCGCTTACAACAACTTTGGAAACGACCAACTGAAATGGGAGTCACAAACCAAAACCGATGTTGGTGTAGACCTTGGTTTTAAAAACAACCGATACAACCTCAGTGTTGCGTACTGGATTCAGGACAACAAGGACATTATTCTTCAGGCACCAACAGCACCTTCATTGGGTATACCCAACAACTTTATCAATAAAAACATTGGTAGAGTTAAAGGTAGTGGTATAGAATTTACTTTCGATGCCGGTGTGATCAACAAGAGTAATTTCAAATGGAATCTTTCTGCCAACTTCTCTACACAACACAACGAAGTGGTTTCATTGGTCAACGGTCAGGACATTACCACTGCATACAATGTGATCAGAGAAGGTGAGTCACTCCGTGCTATTTATGGATATATTTATCAGGGTGTAAACGCGGCCAATGGTAATCCAATATATGAAACTTACAATAAAGATGCTGATGGAAACATCACTGAAACCATTTTGGTCCAGGCAGATTTGGCCAAACAGACATACTATGTATACAATCCTGAAAACCCAACCGATCTTTCAACAGCACGACCATTGAGTGCAACTCGTGACAGGGTAATTTTGGGATCTGCGCTTCCAACCTGGTTTGGTGGTCTTAATAACAATTTCAAAATTGGAAACTTTGATGTAGACATGTTGATCCGTTTCTCTGGAGGCAACAAAATCATGAACAGAACCCGTGCCGACTTGTTGGGCATGACTTTCAACAACAACAGCACTGAAATTTTAGGAAGATGGCAAAGTCCTGAAAACCCTGGTGATGGACAAACACCAAAATTGTTCCTCAACAGAGATGCACTTGTAAACAATCCTGATTTTGCTTCCACTCGTTGGGTAGAAGATGGTGACTTTGTAAGGCTTCAGAATCTTTCTGTAGGATATAGGTTTTCCGCTTCTACACTTAAATCACTGGGCTTAAGTTCAGCAAGGGTTTATGTACAAGGACAAAATCTTTTGACCATAACCGGCTATTCCGGCCTGGATCCTGAAACATCTACCGCATTTTCAACCAACACAGGTTTCGGTGAAGATTTCAACGGTAATCCACAGCAAAGAATTTACTCAGTAGGATTAAACGTAGGTTTCTAATTTCAAAAATCAATTACAATGCAAAAAAATAATATCAGATACATAAAAACAGGTTTTCTGACGTTGTTGCTTGCTGCATTTAGCATGCAGTCTTGTGATAAAGACGTTACAGAATTGGATCCTTATGACAGGATCACAGAGCAGCTTGCTTTTTCTTCTCCAGCCAGGGTTGAATTGTCGATGGTAGGCGTTTACGACGCAGCCCAGACAGGCTTTTATGCCGGTGGTCAGGTGAGGGGTTATCCTTTTGGTGCTGCCAATGTTGCGCAAGGTGAGATGAGAGGCGAAGACATGCTCAACGTTGCAGCTTTCTATGCCATCACATACGAAGCCACCTATAATTCAGGCACTGCCAACAATGTTTATATGTGGCATACTTTATATGCACTTATCAACAAGGCCAACATCATCATTGATGGTGTTAGAGGAGCTGCCGCCAATGGAACCATTACTGCTGCTGCCGCTGCTGCTTACGAAGGGGAAGCAAGGTTCTTGAGAGCCTTAGCGCATCATGAATTGTTGATCCATTTTGCAAGGCCTTACAAGCATACAGCTGACGCCTCCCACCAGGGAGTACCATACAGAACTGTGGCTGTAAATACTGCAGCAGCAATTGATAGTGAACTAGCAAAAGGAAGAAACACAGTAGCGGAATGCTATACGCTATTACTTGAGGACTTAAATTTTGCTGAAGCCAACCT
>CALMWS010000340.1 GCA_937870795.1 uncultured Bacteroidota bacterium
TGGGCTTTGGTTTTAATCAATTAATCATAAAACAAAATACAATGGGCAAAGTAACCGGCATCGGAGGTATATTTTTTAAATGTAAAGATCCGGAAATGATGAAAACCTGGTATCAAAAACACCTGGGCCTGAATACCAATCCATACGGCGCAACTTTTGAGTGGTATGAGGGTTTTGACAACACTAAAAAAGCCCAGACCCAGTGGACCCCATTCAAAGAAACTACAAAGTATTTTGCCCCATCTGAGAAAGAATTCATGATCAACTACCGTGTAGAAAATCTGGAAGCTTTGGCCGAAGAATTGAAAAAAGAGGGTGTGACCATTCTTGATAAAATAGAAACTTATGATTATGGCAAGTTTCTTCACATCCTGGATGCAGAAGGAAATAAAATTGAATTGTGGGAGCCAGTTGATTAAAATTGTTATCAGGTTTATGAATACAAACCCAATACTCATCTAATAGAGGTTTATTGATTCAAAGGCATTGATTTTTTTTGATATGAATGTAAAAAAGCAAATTTTGTAAGTTTTATTGAAATTTTGTTTATTAATTTATTTTATTAAGGTTGCTAAATAGGTTGTAAGACAATCGGAGTCTGTGTATAAAAGCCATGGACATAAACGAACTGTATATCTTCTATTTTTCAGGAACAGGTAATGCCAAGCGCGTAGCCTTGTGGTTATCATTGAACTGCGCCAAACACCACTTGCCGTGCCACCTGTTTAATATTGCCAAATTCCGAAAAGAGGACATTAATCTATTACCTCCAACAGCTACCATCGTATTTATTTCTCCCATCCATGGCTTTAATTATCCTCCCATTACACTGGATTTCATTAATAAATTTCCAAAAGGCAATCAAAAAGTGATATTGATGAATACCAGAGCCGGCATGAAGTTGGGTGGTTGGATTACGCCCGGACTGACGGGTATTGCATTTTTTATATCCGCCTATTTATTAAGAAGAAAAGGCTACCAAATCATTGCCCAAATTCCCTATGACATGCCATCCAATTGGTTGTCCCTGCATCCTGCTTTGAATACAAATTCCGTTGCTTTCATTCACAGAAATATATTTCAAAAAGTAACTGAACATTTCAACTTACTGCTGTCCGGCAAAAAAATGTTCTTGTCCAAAAAGGATTTGATCCAGGATGTGCTGGTGGCACCAATAAGCCTTCTTTACTATTTTATTGGGAGATTTATTTTCTCCAAAACTTTTTATGCCAGTCATTTATGTGATGGATGCAACATATGTATAAAGGAATGTCCGGTTCAAGCCATCATTGAAATAGAAAACAGGCCCTTTTGGACACTTAAATGCGAAAGTTGCATGCACTGTATGAACCATTGCCCACAAAATGCAATAGAAACGTCTCATGCCCTGATAGCCGTTACTACGATTCTCTATTTTTTGGTAACAGCGTTTTTGTTTTACCTGACGGGTTCATGGTTACAGAGCCATTTTGTACTCAGAATTGTTTTCAGCAATTTGGTTTTTATGGTCTTGCTTGTTTTGTTATACAAAATTCAACATTTGATATTGGGTATAAAACCTATTGCGAAGATGATTGC
>CALMWS010000341.1 GCA_937870795.1 uncultured Bacteroidota bacterium
GGCTAATAAAAACAGATTTGGATTTCGACAACAACAATGTTGTTACGGAAGAAGTCCGCCACCTATTTCTGATGGCAGGTACTGCATTCGCAGTCAACAGAGAACTCGACATACACACCCAGACCCTATTTAAGTTTAGTGAAAATGCACCCTTTGACGTAGATTTTAATGTGAGTGCCACACTGGATAAAAAATACACGGGTGGAATCACGTATCGGGCAGGGGGTGCACGAGGTGATGTGGGTGAGTCACTTGATCTCATTTTTGGATTTAAATTGAACGAAAATTTAATGATTGGCTTTTCCAATGACTTTACCACTTCCAAGTTGAGAAGCTATACCAATGGCAGCATTGAGATCATACTGCAATATGATTTGGGAAAGAAAAAAGATAGAGTGGTAGTGGTAAACCCAAGATATTTTTAAGATGAGGTGGATAATATTTACAGCACTGTTTTTTATTCAAAAGCAATCATTTGCCCAATGGGTACTTGATAGCATGGCATTGAAAAAGGCGGTAGTGACCAATGAAGTATTGATCAATAGCAAACACATGGAATCCAGCCCTGTGAATTACAAAGAGGATTATGTACTATTGGTCAAATCCAACAATGATGGTCCAAAAGATGAAAATGGTGAATACTATTTTGATTTGGTGTATGCGGCAAAAAATGGGAAAGGTCAACTTGCCAGACAAGCATTTCTGCCCTTTAGTGTCAACAGCAACAAACATGAGGGTCAGGCCGCTTATGATGCGCTGACAGAAAAATTGTATTTTACACGCTCATGGTATGATGAAGAAAGGGGTACGCATAAAGACACCATAGTACTTAAAATATACGAAGCAAGAGAATCCAACCAATATGCCAACCCGGTGGTTTTGCCTTTTTGCAGTGATAAATACGACGTATGTCATCCTACATTGAGTAGAAACGGAAATGTGATGTTTTTTTCCAGCAACATGCCAGGCAGCGCAAAGATGGACTTATATCGTGTAGAAAAAACAGGTAAGTCGTGGGGTGTGCCTGTGAAATTGCCATCTTCCATCAATGGCATTGCCAATGAGGTATTTCCTTATTTATACAGGGATAGTATCTTGTTTTTCAGTTCAGACAGAACAGGAGGAAGTGGGGGGTTCGACATCTTTTATAGCCAATTGAAAGATACCTCATGGAGTGCGGCTATGCTGCTTCCCTACCCTGTAAATTCCTCTTTTGACGATATCGGATTTTTGATAAATGATCGAATGAATGGAGCCTATTTTTCATCTAACAGACCAGGAGGCAAAGGCAAGGATGACATTTACCATTTGGAGACAATTTCGTCTATTTTTATAAGAGAGGAGCCTGTAAAAATGGAAATGCAGGCAGTTGTTTTGTCTGTCATCGATAAGCTCAGCTTTTTGCCTGTTGAAGGTGCAAGGGTTGTTTTGGATGAAATAGCAGTTGATGCCAATGTTGCAGGCAATTCACTGCAATGGGTCGGTGGTCAGGGAGAGAAAGGTGAGGTAGTGGTCAAAATTCAACCCGAGATTTTAACCACCGACGAGCGCTTTAGTGATGCGGATGGTACCATAAAACTCAGCTTAAACAAGAGTGGAAAATATCTGATCCGAAGTTTTAAAACGGGTTACCAGGAGGAAGTAATACTCTATCAACCCAGCAAAGACGGGGCAGAAAACACCATAGTTATGAATCCCTTGCCGGAAGCAGAACCAGTAAAAGAGGAAAAACCTGTCAACTTGCCTGCTGAGGCAGCTGTGGGATCTGTATTTGTGTTTAACAGTATTTTTTATGACTACAATTCTTCCTCTCTCAAAGAAGATGCCATCGCTGACTTAAATACCATTTATGATGCCATGACAGTCAGACCTGAGATGAAGATCCAACTATCTGCACACACTGATGCCAGGGGCAATGCACTTTACAATAAACAATTATCAGAACAAAGGGCAAAGGCTGCCAAAAAATACCTTGTAGACAAGGGTATAGCAGCCAGCCGCATCATTACCATTGGTTTTGGCGAATCGAGAATCAGAAACCATTGCAAGGACGGTGTCACTTGCACTGAAGATGAACATTTGTTCAATCGTAGGACTGAGGTGTTGATATTGGAATGACTTACTATTTGGCCAAAGTTAGTTTTTGGTAGTAAACATGTTTGTTTTTTTCAATCCTGAGCAAGTACATACCATCGACAATTGATGGGAGAGTCAATGAAGGAGTAGGTTGGTCCCAGGTGAAAACTGTTGTACCAAGCAAATCCAGCAAGCTTACCTTGTCAATACCCGATTCCCTGGTTTCAATTTGGTAACTCGCGGGATTTGGAAAATACCAGGGTTTGTCCAGCAAGGTCTGATGGGTGGCAGAAATAACAAGGTTGTCTGATCTCACAGCATCAGGACAAGGGTCGCCTGTCGTGTACCCGATGAAGTAAAACGAACCAAAGACATCTTTTGGTAGGTTAAAAAGTCCAGAGGTCGAAATAGCCCATAAACTATCCTGATAATACATTTCATAATAATCGTAATCAGAAAAATCTCCCCTAACAAGGATGGTAGAATCTGTGAGGGTCCAATACAAAGCATCAGGTACTTTAAAAAGCTGGGTAAGTATTAAAAAAGAGTTAACCTCAAATACACAATTTCCCGAATACAGTAATAAATGGTAGTTACCACCAAATTCCAAAGAATCGGGAAGGGTGCTGCCCGTGTAAAATAGCTTGTCTTCCAAAAAAAGTTGTAAGCTATCGGTGCCAGTCAAATCACAAATAGAGGGATCCAGATAGTAACTTTGGTACCAGCAAAAGGTATCTACTACCGGCGAAAAACAGAATTGGGTAGGGGCATCGATACCAATGTTGAAGCACCCTGATTGCGAGCAGCCTGTTTGAATATCGGTGACAATATAGGTATGCGTGCCAGCCTGCAACTGGTTTGAATTAGGGTTATTTTGGATGACCACACTATAATTTGAAGAACCCTCCACCTTGATAAAGACAGCCCCATCAGCGGCTTCTCTGCACGAAGCATTTTTCACGTAGTCGACCGCAGCTGTAATGATGCAAACCGGTTGTACTTTGTACACTTTTCCTTCCCCCAACAAGGCCAAAAAAAGCTCCCCTTTATTGTTTTGACCAAAAGAACTTAATTCATTGGGGCCAACGGTATAAATCAGTTCATTTCGCACACTGTTGCATTCATCTTTTTTCAACCTCCACATTTTTCCACTGCAAAAATCGCCATAAATGTAGTGACCCTCCAGGTAGGGTATTTCTTCACCTCTGTAAACATAGCCGCCCGTGACCGAACAACCTTCACCGCCGCTGTTGTTGGCATATACATGGATGGGGGGATAAAAGACCGTTTTATCATTGCATTGCGAATAATCGTACTTTTCAAAACCCTCATAACAACGCCAGCCAAAATTGTATTTGGCGCCCTGGCCATAAGGTATATAATTGACCTCTTCCCATTTTCGCTGACCTACATCTGCAATCCAGAGGTCGTTGGTTTTTTTATCAAAAGAAAATCTCCAGGGGTTGCGCAGGCCAATAGCCCATATTTCACCCAGTGTATCAGCATTACCCGCGTAAGGATTGTCATCTGGTATGAGGTAATGGGTGGCATCGGTGTTGACATCTACCCGCAACATTTTTCCTAGTCTCTCCTTTGGATTCTGGGACCTGTTGCCCGGGTCACCGCCAGATCCACCATCACCCATGGCAATGTACAGATATCCGTCTGGTCCGAAATTGAGGTCACCGGCGTTGTGATTATTGAAGGGCTGGGCTATGGTCATCAAAACTTTTTCAGTTGATGCATCTGCCTTCAAAGAGTCGCCTGCAGATCGGGTATATCTGGCGACTACAGTCTGTCCGTTGCCTCCTGTGTAGTTGACAAATAAGTAGCCGTTGTTTTTGTAGTCAGGATGGAAAGCCATGCCCAGCAAGCCCCTTTCGTTGGCACCTGAATTGACACGGTCTGTAATATCCAAAAATATCAAATTACCGCTGCTACCCGGAGTTTTGATCTTACCGGTCTTTTCCACCACATACATACGGTCGGTATTGTCAAACACAATGTCTACCGGAATGGTCAGGCCAGTCATTACCGGTGAAAGATCAATTTTGTTTTGGGCAAACAAAATGAAAGGCAGGTAAGCAAAAAAGAAGGAAACAGAGTTTTTCAACATACAGCTAATTTGAAGTGAAAGTAAGTAAAGTAACGGAATCGGCTTTGAATTTCCCTATTTTTGTCGTCAAAACACAATAACTCCTTATGTCGGATAAATTTGGTCTGAAACTGGAAATGTTTGCCAATAGATTGAAAAAAGTGTTGCGCATAAGATCAAAGATTGTAAGCAAACAAGGTATTAGCTGCTACCGGTTATACGATCTTGATATGCCGGAATTTCCATTTTGCATTGATGTATATGAAGATAAAATCTACGTTGCCGAATACCAACGTCAACACATTTTAAATGAAGAGGAGTACAAGGAATGGTTTCACCAATCATTGGCTATGATCGCACAAGTGTTGGAAGTGCAAAACACACACGTTTTTGTGAAGCATAGAAAAGTCATTGAAGAAAGAGTGGATCAATACCACAAACTGGCAGATGTAAGCAGGTCTTTCGAAGTGCTGGAGGGTGGACATCGTTTTATAATCAACCTTTCTGACTACCTGGATACAGGCTTGTTTTTGGACCACCGCATTACGCGTGGCATGGTAGGGACAGAAAGTAAAGACAAAAGTGTGCTCAATTTATTTGCATACACCGGTTCATTTTCTGTTTATGCTGCCAAGGGAGGAGCCAAACAGGTCACTACCATTGATTTGTCGAATACCTATATCCAATGGGCAAGGCGCAATTTTGAAATCAATCAATTGGATCCCAATCTATATGAGTTTATTGTAACGGATGTAATGGCATGGCTTCAAGCATCACACAAAGAGAAATACGATATCATTGTATGCGATCCTCCGACTTTTAGTAACAGTAAAAAAATGGATGGCGTTTTTGATGTGCAGCGTGACCATGTAAAGATGATTTCCCAATGCTGCAGCCTGTTAAAGGTAGATGGAAAGTTATATTTTTCAACCAATTTCAGCAAATTCAAACTGCGCTCAGAAGAATTGTTAGACTATCGAATTAAAGACCTTACACGAGCCACCACCCCATTCGACTTTGAAGGAAAGTTAGAAAGAAAGTGTTATCTCATTCAAAAAAGTGACTAAGATGCCTACTTAGAACCATTTAACCAGGATAACAACGCTCCTGCTACTTTATAAGCACTACCTGGTTTGCCCATTTTGCTGTGAAGGGAAGCATAAAATTCTCTCCGGGCTGTGGTATGCATGCTTGCCAATTTTTGCAACTCATTTTGGATCACCCTCGGTTCGCATTGTTGTTGAATCAATTCTTTTACCAATTCCTGGCCTGCAATGAGATTGACCAATGAAATGAAAGGAACCCGAATTAATTGTTTAGCCAGCCAAAAAGTAAGGTTTCCTGTTTTGTAACAAACTACCTGAGGTACATCAAACAATGCGGTCTCCAAAGTAGCAGTACCGCTGGTGACAAGCGCCAGTTGGGCTATAGCTAAGATATCATAGTAAGCATTGTCAATGACTTTGATCCTTGAGTGCAGATCAGCAGGAATGGCATCAAAAATTAAAGCTGCCTCAAGATTGGACGAGCGGGGGATGACGATGTCATAGCCCGTAAAAGGTCGGATTGCTTCTGCCATTGCAGGCAATATTTTTTTAATTTCCTGAACTCTGCTACCCGGCAGCAATGCAATCACAGGCTGATGTATGTCGTGTTTGGTCAAAAAATCCGGGTTCGGCACAAAAGACTTAATTTCATCTAAAAGCGGGTTTCCAAAATAATAGACTTCATAGTTGTATTGCGCATAAAAATCCTTTTCAAAGGGAAGGATACAAAACATGCGATCCACACAGGCTTTTATGGTTTTTACCCTTGAGGTATTCCAGGCCCATATCTTAGGTGATATGTAATACGCAACTTTGATGTTGTGGGTCTTTGCCCAACGAGCCATTCTGAGATTGAAGCCAGGATAGTCAATAAGGATGAGTACATCCGGTTTATAATCCAGTATATCTTTTTGGACCTTTCTGAGCCAACCGAAGATAGCAAAAAGTTTGGTAATCAGCTGAAAGAAGCCCATTACGGCCATTTGTCCCGGAGGGATCAGGGATTTTACACCTGCAGCCTCCTCCATTTGGGCACCACCTGTTATTCTAAAGTGAATATTTGCCTGATGTGCTTTTAGGGCTTTTATCAGGATAGCACCGTGCTTATCTCCAGAG
>CALMWS010000342.1 GCA_937870795.1 uncultured Bacteroidota bacterium
AATGCTTTCTCCCGGACAAAGAATTTGTTGAATCAAAGTTTTGGGTTGAGGTGATACCAACAACTTAATCTGCACGATAGAATCACATCCAAGACTGGTAGCATTGTTGAACACTTCTGTGCCCTGGGTCTTGTCTTTGTTGTACACCACGCCATTGACCACAATGCTTTCATCGGGACAAATGGTGGCGTTGAGTTGATACACCGGACTGCTTACAAATTGGAGATCCACATTGGCAAGGGTATCACAGGCACTACCACTGCCCTGAAGTAAGACAGATCCGGAAGGGTTGTTTTCATTGAATACGGTTCCGCCGATGGTTACACTGGTACCGGCGCAATACTTTTTCTGAATGGTGGCTGTTACCTGGTTTCTGAAATTGACCTTTACTTCCACAATAGAGTCACAGCCTGCTGCATTAGCTTTCGCAAGAATGAGGGTATCGGCAATGTGGTTTTCATCAAAGGTAACACCCAGGATGGTAGCCGATGTACCGGCACAAAGGGTGGTATCCAATTTAAATTTGGAAGGTTGTACCAATTGGATTGCCACATCCAGAATGGAGTCACAGCCATGGATGGATGCATTGGTCAGGGTAATGGTACCTGTGGGTCTGGAGAGATCAAAGGTTTCACCATGGATAACCACATTTTCACCCTGGCATACTACGGGTCTTACATTGGACCGTGCCACAGGGTAGTATGAAAGATTGACCTGGATGATGGAATCGCACTGACCTGCAAGAGTGGAGGCAACAATTTCTGTGCCTGTAGGTTTGCTTTCGTCATAGGTGGTACCATTGACTACAATGGCTTTGCCTTTACAGAGACTCTGTATGATACTGGACTGACGTTTGGGCTGAACCAAAAAATTGAAAGCCTGTCCACTACCCGGTCGTTCACACTGGCTGTCTTTTATTTTTTGAATGAGCACAGAAGCCGGTCCCGCAGCCGCAGCCCATTGAGAAGGAATAAGTGTGAGGTTGGTAGGATTGGTAAACGCGATGATGGTATCCGCAACGGTTTTGTTGGAAAACTGATAGTTCAAAAAGAGGGTAGCGGGCAGGCTGGCGTCGATGTTAATGGAAATTTGTAAGGTGTCTGATAAACAAACAGCGGGAGCACCAGAGGTGGTAGCACTGATGTCATAAAATTGCACAGGGGTACCGGGAGCCACAGAAAAACATGGGTCGGCGGGATCGATAAAATTGCCCAGTGCGTTGCCAGCTACGGCTGAAATGTAGTAGGTGGTATTGAGGGAAGCACCAACTGGAAAAGAAAAAGTAGGATTATCCTGAATGGCCAGGACAGT
>CALMWS010000343.1 GCA_937870795.1 uncultured Bacteroidota bacterium
GATCAATTGGCCCTACTGGCTCAGCGGCTGCTGGGTTCAAGGGTGAAGTTTCAGTTTTTGACCTCTGAATAAAGAATAAGCACCTATACCAACCATCAAAATTGCACAACCGGCGATGGCTCCCTGGTTGAGATCCATTAATGTATAGAATACAAAAGCAAGTGAGATGATGAGGTAAATCAAAGGCAGCCATGGATACCATCTTACCCGAAACACAGATGGAATACCGTACCGTTTCCTAAAAACAAAAATACTTGCAGCAGCCAGCGACATAAAAACGATGTCCATAAATGTCACGAATGCAATGACCTTCATAAAGGAGCCGTATGCAACGACGAGGAGAATGGCCCACACTGCCTGCATCAGAATGGCATTGGCAGGGGTGTTGAATCGGCTGTGTACCTTGCCTATCGCTTGAAAGAAAACGCCATCCCTTGCCATTGCATAATAGATCCGGGGCGCACTCATGGTATAGATGGCGATGGTTCCAAAAATGGAAATGGCTATAAAAATGGCTACCAACTTGCCACCTCCAGAAAAAAGATGAGCCACTGCATCGCCAGCTACTTTTTTGGAGGTGATGATTTGTTCCATGGGCAAAATGGCCATGTAGGCAGCAATGATGGCCAGGTAGGTAAATGTGATTACCCCTACTGCAATGAGTAAGGCCCGGGGTATATCTCTGCCCGGATTAATGGCTTCACTGCTTACATAGCTAATGTGATGCCAACCGCCAATGGACCAGAACACTCCAATAAAAGCTCCGCTTAAACCCGAAAAAAGTGGGGTGGGAGTGGGCTGGTGCCATCCGGACATCATCGTATTTGGATTTTGAACCCAGGCAACAATACCCGCAGCAATAATGGCCAACATTGCCAAAAGTTTGAGTCCTGTAAAAGTTCTGGAGAGCTTATCAGAATACTCCACACCCAGACAATTGATCACTGACAATATGCCAATTACCCCGATTGCCAATAGCTTTGATGCGAGTGGAGTTAAGGGATAAAAGAAGGTCATGTAATCTGCAAAAGCAAGCCCCAATGCTGCCAATGCGCCTGTGTTGATGATGAGCAAAACACACCAGCCGTATAAAAAACCTGCGATATCGCCATAAGCCTCCTTTAAATAAACATAGACCCCGCCAGCCTTTGGTCTGGTTGCACCCAACTCAGCAAAGGTGAGGCCACCACAATAGGCCGCAATGCCGCCCAATAACCAGGGCAATAATGCCCACCCATAATGAGGTAAACGGAGGATGGTATCAGAAGGGGTAACAAAAATGCCCGAACCAATGCTGGCACCAATGCCAATCATGGTTAGGGCAGTTGTATTTAGTTTTTTTTGCAGCTCCACAATATGAAATTATCAGAACGGCAAGTTAGACATAATCTCCGGTATAGAAAGAGGAGATTATTAACGCATCATTTTTACTTTTTCTTTTTAGGAGCAATGACTACACCCATTCTTTTCCCTTCCAGTTTTGGCAATTCTTCGGCGGCGCCCATATCTTCCAGTTCTTTGATAAACTTGAGCAACAACAATTCTCCCCTGTCGTGGAAAACGATTGACCTACCTCGGAACTGTACGTAAGCTTTCACTTTGGCACCTTCTTCCAGAAATTTGCGGGCATGTTTGGTCTTAAACTCAAAATCGTGCTCATCTGTGTTGGGACCGAATCTTATTTCTTTTACAACGGTCTTTTGAGCCTTGGCCTTGATTTCTTTCTCCTTTTTCTTTTTGTCGTAGATAAACTTTTTGTAATCTATGATCTTGCAAACCGGAGGATCTGCATTGGGTGTAATTTCTACCAGGTCGATGCCCAGAATCTCTGCCCACTCCAAGGCCTGATTGGTATTGTAAACGCCTACTTCTACCGTTTTACCAGCCACATTGCTGATGGCATCGAAATCGTCACCTACGATTCTGACTTTGGGTACTTTGATCTGTCGGTTGAGTCGGTAGTTGAATTTGTCTTGATTGTCTTGTGTTTTTGCCAAATGTGCTAACTTTTATTAAAAAAAAATAACGTAGTGACCATTACTGGGCACTACGTTTAATTATGTGTTTTTCGCTATTATTCAGTTTTTGTTTCGATTTCTCTCGCAAATTTAACAATAATTTTATCATTGTCCTTGTCAAGTTCCGCTAATAATTTGGAGCCCTGCTCAGGGTTTTCTGATAAAATAAATTCTGCCAAAGGGTCTTCAATGTATTTTTGAATGGCCCTGTTGAGTGGTCTGGCTCCAAAATTGGGATCAAATCCTTTTTCTGCCACAAAATTTTTGACCTCGTCCGACAACTCAAGATGAAAATCAAGGCTGCTCAATCGCTTCAGTAAGTCTTTGAGAGAAATATCGATGATCTGGAAGATGTGGGACTTTTCAAGGCTATTGAAGATAACCACATCGTCAATTCTGTTTAGGAATTCCGGCGAAAAGGTCTTCTTAAGCGCATTTTGGATAACGCCCTTGTTGTGATCCATTTCGGACTCCTGCCGAGCACTGGTAGCAAAACCCACGCCCATGCCAAAGTCCTTTAATTGACGTACGCCAATGTTGGAAGTCATGATGATAAGCGTGTTTTTAAAATCTACTTTTCTACCCAGACCGTCGGTCAGCTGACCATCGTCCAAAACCTGCAGCAGGATATTGAAAATATCGGGGTGTGCTTTCTCAATTTCATCCAACAGGATTACGGAATAAGGTTTTCTCCTGATTTTTTCAGTCAACTGTCCACCTTCTTCATAACCTACGTATCCCGGAGGCGCACCAATGAGTCTGCTCAGAGAGAATTTTTCCATGTATTCACTCATGTCGAGTCTGACCAATGCGTCTTCTGAATCAAACATATATTTTGCCAGGGCCTTTGCCAGCTGAGTCTTACCTACTCCGGTAGGACCCAAAAAGATAAATGACCCTATTGGCTTGGAAGGATCTTTAAGTCCAACTCTGTTTCGTTGAATGGCTTTGGTAATCTTACCGATGGCTTCATCCTGGCCAATGATCATGGCTTTGATGTCTTCGGTCATCTTTACCAGCTTTTTACTCTCCTGTTGTGCTACACGGTTAACAGGGATGCCGGTCATCATGGATACCACTTCTGCGATTTCTTCTTCGCCAACGGGGTATCTTCTGGTTTTGCTTTCCTCCTCCCACTCTTCTTTGGCCTGCTCCAGTTTTTTTACCAACTTAGATTCTGAGTCCCTGAGGTCTGCTGCTTTTTCGTACTGCTGGTTCCTGACTGCCTGGTTTTTCTTCTCCCTTACATCTTCGATCTGGGCTTCCAGCTCTTCGATGTGTTTGGGAACGTGGATGTTTTTGAGGTGGGTACGTGCGCCTACTTCGTCCAGCACATCGATGGCCTTATCGGGAAGAAAACGATCAGTGATGTACCTTTCACTCAATTTTACACAGGCATCAATGGCCGCATCGGAGTAGTCAACGTTGTGAAACTCTTCGTACTTGCTCTTGATGTTGTGCAGAATGTGAATGGTATCTTCTACTGATGGAGGTTCGATCATTACTTTCTGAAACCTTCTATC
>CALMWS010000344.1 GCA_937870795.1 uncultured Bacteroidota bacterium
TTTTTAAAAATCCCAACTACGGTCAAAGCCGGTTTATCTGGTCTATGGGTGGAGGGCGAGAAGGTGTACATAGCCGATAATTTGTATTTGTACATATTAAATACAAAGGACAGCACCCAGCAAGATTTGTCAAATGACTTTTTAACAACCATTAAAAATGAAGCACATGGTGGCCTGGGGGTTAATTTTCTGAAATTCACAAAAAGAAGGGACGGAACACTCTGGGTAAGTAACTTGAGGACGGTGCTACAAATCAAAGAAAAGCTCCCAAAACCAACACAGTTTAAGCAGGTAATTAATGACAAGGCACTGTCGTCCAGTACTACCAGCTTTCGTGCACTTGCAGAAGACAAAGACAAAAACATCTATGCAAGCTATTACGGAGGCATAGCCATGAAAAGGCCAGGAGACAAAGGGTTTGAAGGTGTTGGAAAATGGCGACATTTGATCAACGAAGCAAAGGGCACCTATTCATTGAATGTATGGAACAACCACCTCATATGGAACAATGTGATCATAGACTTAAAAGACAACAACATACAATATGTGGGGCCTCAAAACAATGCGGGGCATTGTAATCAATGGATACAAAACGACACGCTGTGGCTTTACATCTGGCACACCCCAACGCTGTACTATTATGATTTAAGAAGAAAGCGGCAAACAGAAATAGGGCTTAAAACACAAATCAACGGAGAGGGCACCTATTATTCTGCCATCAATGACATTAAAATGGATAAAAGCGGCCAACATTTTTGGATCAGCAGCACGTTTAAGGGCATCCAGCTGCTTTCAAAAAACGGACAACTTCTTAAAGAATATGATAAGACGTTACTGCACACCCCTGACAACGACATTCAGGAAATAGAAGTGGATGGAGATCATTTGTGGTTTGGGTGTACCCTTGGCCTGGGAAGGCTCAACACAGTGACAGGAGCCATCAGCATTTTTAAAAATCCTTTGATTACCGGAGAAAACATCATACAAAACCGCACCATCTTTTCCATTTTGCCAGACCAGCGGGGTAATTTGTATTTGGGCAGCAGTTACGGACTATTGTATTTTGATACGCATACCTTACAATTTTACAATCTGGCAAAAGGGCACCCAATGTCAGAGATTGAGTTTAATAAAATGGCTGCATTAAAAACCAGTGATGGCAGGTATTATTTTGGAAGTACCGACGGACTTTATTCTTTTATACCGCAAGAGCTGCAATTTTTGCAGGCGTCGAATAAAATACAGCCCTTAAAACTAATCGGCACTGCTATTTTTGATCAGCAAAAAGAAAAATTCAATTACGAATACCGCCACCTCAACACCCTCAAAGATTTGGTTCTCCAACCCACGGAAAGTAGTTTGGAGCTACAGTTTTCGGTTCCCGAATATTCAAAGGAAGTATACTACAGCTACCGGATTAAGGAGCAAAGCAAGCTTTGGACGGCCCCGAAACTTGACAATAAAATATTTCTGTATGGACTAGAACCAGGCACCCACACTTTGGAAGTGAGAGCATCGACCGGCATTTCAGAAAAAGAAGCAAGTTTGTATTCGATCACCATTGTAAAAAAACAAGTGTGGTATAAGAGAGCCTGGGTGATAGCCTTGTTCACCCTGCTGCTGAGCACACTGGTATTTGTTTTCCTAAGATATCGCTTCAATCAAAAACTAAGAAGACAAAAAGAACTGGCGGCATTGCGGACAAAAATCAGTGCCGATCTTCATGACGAAGTAGGCACCCTGCTTTCCGGACTGGCCATGAAAAGTCAGATCCTGGCTATTGAGGCAACAGAAGAAAACAAGGAAGTACTCAATGAAATCAGCAGCATGGGCAGAGAAGCCATGGAAAGAATGAGGGACACCGTTTGGGCCATCGACAGCAGAAAGGACAAGGTAGAAAACCTGATAGATAAGATGAGAGATCATGCTGAAAAAAATCTGCCATTAAAAAAAATGAAACACGTTTTTATCAATCAGGTAGGAGACACCAAACAGTTTATTGACCCGGAGAAGAGACAGAACATCTACCTAATTTACAAGGAGGCCATTGCCAACATTATGAAGCACAGCAACGGAGATCACGTGGACATTATACTGTCGAACGATAAAGGGCGGTTAAAGTTGGTGATAAAAGACAATGGACATGAAAAACCGGCCACGAACACAGAAGGTCAGGGTCTCAGCAATATGGCCATGAGGGCAAGGAAAATCAAAGGTCAGCTTGATGTTGGTTATAATGGAGGTTATGTGGTGGAACTGGTGGTATAAATAGACGAGCCGGACGACAATCCACATGAGGAAAATTTTAAAATCTTGCCAAAAGTCCAAATGACAATTTTTCTTTTTCCTGGGGAAAGGCAGCGAGGCTGAGGTTTTTGCTGGCTTCAATCGAAAGATAAAATTTAAGAAAAGAAGGTCCGGCTTTGAGGGTAAGGCAGGGCTCGGCTACAAACAATCGGTTGTGCTGTACTACCATGTCGACATAAGCTGAAGGACAGAATCGGGATAACGTGGGTTCGTAATATTGCAGGTAAGCGAGTTTTACAGAAAGTCCGGCTTCAAAATATTTTGAGCGGTAGCTAAGGCCGGTGAGCTGGCTAAAACGCTGGAATTTGGAGCCAATGTGATAATTTTCATTGCTGTCGAGAGGGTGGGAAGAGCGGTACAGGAAGTTGCCATATCCCCAATAAAAACAATGATCAAAGACAAGGCTCCTTTGGTCGTTGAGCCAAAGATAGTAGCCAATGCCCAGCTCGCTAAGGCTGCCATTGCCATAAATAGAAGTTTGGCCACTGACGCTCTGACCGGTAAAAGCAGCATGGCCAGCTGCAAGAGTGAGGTTTTGGGTAGGTGTGTGCAGCACGCTGGCTTCGAGACCAACAGCGGAAGGGGTGACAACATAACCAAGGTTGACCTTGGTTTCGAGGCTGTTGGAAAAGGCGGGCAATTGTTGGGGTCCGGGGGCATAATAAACCGGGTTGCACGAATACAGGGAGGAGAGCAGAACAAAAAAATAGATCAGGAGAACAGCGTTCGGCCCCCCTGATCTGGTGAACTTGTATAAAAACTGCCAAAATGTATAGCGTTCTGAGGCAAAATAAAATTTCATTTCGTGGGTAGGTGTTGTCAATCAACTTTTGCAAAGGTATGGGCATACACGGCATTAAAAGTTGTACAAAATGGAAAACAGAAAAAAACTTTTCTACCCTTTTTCTAAAAAATGAAGGCTACAATGAAATTTCTAACGCAAATAGAGAAATGTGTATATAAAAAAGAAAAAGACAAGCCGTTGACCACAAAAACAAGAATTGGGTTTACATTTTTTCTATAAAGTGATGGAATCAATGGAGAAGGAAACGAAAAACAAGGTAATAAACAGACAAAAAATGCAACAATAATTTCTTTATTAGCCGTGTATTCCGTCAAAATATTTACAATAAACGCAAATAACCAAGTAAAAATATGGCAAAGTATTTGTTTTTACATATATTTGTTATACTATTTTCCGATTTACGTTTTTTCTAAAAATTATGGACTCAACACAAAAAGCACTATTTCAAAGCATCAAAAACCTGTTTAAAAAGGAAACTTTTTCACTGGTAGATGAGGTAAGTGAGGTTTTAAGCCTTGAAAAGGGAGCCACCTACAAAAGGATCAGTGGCCACACCTCGTTGAAAATTGATGAAATAGCCAAGTTGTGTCTGCATTACAACATATCTTTTGATTCACTGCTCGAACAACACTCGGGGCTCAACCAAATCAGTTTTGTTACAGAACACGTAAGCATTACCGCCAGTACCTTAAAAGAATTTTTGCTTTCTTTTGGCAGGACCTTTGATTCGCTGAGGAGGGGCAGAGAAAACGAACTCATCTTACTGGGCAATGAACTGCCCATGCCCCATTACTTTGATTTTCCGCGACTTGTTACTTTTTTGCACCACATGTGGCACCAGGAAAAAGGGGGTTTTCAAAACACCCACAAAAAGCTTGAGGGCTTACAGATGCAAGGCGACAATCTGCACCTTGTCAATTATTTGAGTCATGAATTCAACAATCACCCGACCACAGAAATTTGGGGTCCGGGGGTATTTAATGCAGCCTTTCACCGCTTAAAACTGGGACACAGAATAGGCATTATCAACCAGAGTCAGGCGGAAGAATTGTACAAAGATTTTGGTCTGCTGATCGAACATCTGCGCAAGGTGGCTGAGACAGGTCACAAGTTTAATCCTCAAAGTGGGCGTGCATACGGAGAGGCACAGCTGCTGATCAACAAATACTATTTTGGAGGGTCACAGGTTTACTACAATACAGATGGCTACGAAAAAGCCTTTATCAGCACCGAATATCCTGACTTTATTCATACCAACGATCCGCGCTTTACCAGCAGGATTCGCGAAAAGACTTACAATTACAAGGCTTACAGCGTCAATATCAGCAGAGACAATGCACTGGAGAGAACGCAGTATTTTCGCCTTCAAACCGCCGAATGGGAGCGACTGGGCAGAGAGTTGGAAAATCAATCGTAACTACCGTGGCTTAAGTGCTTAATTTTTTTCATTTTTGTGGCTTAAAATCAAAAAAATGAAGCGACTCGTCTTTTTATTTGTTTTGTTGACCACAGCATTCCATTTTTCATGCAGTAGCGATGATGCCGACCAGAGCATTGATGATTACCTAAAGGCCAACAACCTCACCGCCCAAAAAACAGAAGACGGGCTTTATTACATCATTGACGTACCAGGCAACGACACCAAGCCAAAGGTCAACAGTACCGTAAGGGTAAAGTACGAAGGAAAGTTGCTCAATGGCGATGTATTTGATAAAAGCGATGATTTCAAAACGAGCCTCTCCAACGTAATAGCGGGATGGAGAAGGGGCATGGTCTTATTTGGAGAAGGTGGCAAGGGTACACTGATCATACCGCCCAGTCTGGGTTATGGTAGTCAGGCGGTTGGGGCCATTCCCGCCAATTCGGTGCTGATCTTTGATGTTGAACTGCTTGAGGTCTTTTAAAAGCCGTATCTTAGCCACAATTAAACAAAATACACCTTGAAAATAGGAATTACCATAGGGGATGTCAATGGCATTGGCCCCGAAGTTATCATAAAAGCCCTTTCCGACGAGAGGGTGCTGGATCATTTTACACCCATTATTTACGGCTCATCCAAGGTGATGTCTTACCACAAAAACATTGTGAAAGACAGCAACATTCAATTTCACCACATCAGTGAGGCAAACAGGGCGGCGCAAAAAAAAATCAATGTACTCAATTGTTGGGAAGACAATGTAAACATAACCCTGGGCAAGGTCACCGAAGAAGGAGGCCGCTATGCCAAAATGGCGATTGAAAAAGCGGCACTTGATTTGAAAAACGGTCTGATCGACGGTCTGGTAACCGCACCCATCCACAAGGCGGCGATGAAACTGGCCGGTTTTCCACATGCGGGTCATACAGAGTATTTTGAAACCCTTTTTGGCACCAATGGCCTCATGCTCATGGTGAGTGATCAATTGCGTGTAGGTTTGGTCACCAACCACCTGCCACTATCAGAGGTGACTGCTCAAATAACCAAAGAAAGGGTTCAGAAAAAAATAAAAGTCTTTGAAGAGAGCCTGCGCATTGATTTTGCCATAGACAAACCCACCATTGCCGTGCTGGGTCTCAACCCACATGCAGGAGACGAGGGAGCTCTGGGGGAACAGGAAGAAAAGATCATAAGGCCCGCCATTATTGAGTTGAAAAAGAATGGCATGATGGTCTATGGACCTTTTCCCGCTGATGGATTTTTTGGTTCGGCGCAGTACAAAAAATTTGATGGCATCCTTGCCATGTACCACGACCAGGGTCTGGTTGCATTAAAAGCACTTTCCTTTGGTGGTGGGACCAATTTTACAGCAGGAATAAAGGGCATCAGGACTTCACCGGATCATGGCACAGCGTATGACATAGCTGGTCAAAACGAAGCGGATCCTTCTTCCATGAGAAAGGCATTGTTTGTGACAAAAGATTTGATCCAAAACAGATCAGATTATCACAATTTCAGGGCTAATGCTTTGGATAAAAAACAAAGGCCGTCAGACAACGAAGAAGAAGACGAAATTCTCGAAGACTCCTGATTGTTCACTTGTCTTATCATTCCCTCTTTTCAGGATTGGTCAAAAAAATATATGTGTCTGACAGCCTCTCAGGTTAGTTCTATGCCGCAAATATATATATAAAAAACCCACATACATCAAAAAAATTCCAAATATGTCGGATAAGCTGAACTGGGAAAGCTGTATTTCGGAATCCCGACCCGGAAAATCGGCTTCGGGCGAGTTGCACAGGACTCATTTCCAGCGGGACTATGACCGGTTGATTTTTTCATCTGCCTTCAGGAGGCTGCAAAATAAAACCCAGGTATTTCCTTTGCCGGGCAACACCTTTGTACATAACCGACTGACCCATTCGCTGGAAGTAGCCAGTGTGGGCAGATCGTTGGGGGCCATAACGGGCGAAATTTTGGCTGGCCAGGTAGGGAGTGAGCGGGCAAGTGCCTTTTACAAGTACGACCTTTCATCGGTGGTAGCAGCTGCCTGTTTGGCACACGACGTAGGCAATCCGCCCTTTGGTCACAGCGGTGAAAAGGCCATTTCCAATTACTTTTTACAAAACAGCGACCATGCCATCGGGGGTAGAAAATTAAGAGCGTGGTTTTCAGAAACAGAATGGTCTGACCTCATCAATTTTGAGGGCAACGCCAATGCTTTTCATCTGCTTACCTATGGCTACAAGGGCAAGGCGGCCTATGGCATGCAACTCACCTATACTACACTGGCCTCGATACTAAAGTACCCTTGTGAGTCAGCGGCGGTGGACAAAAAACACACCCATCGAAAAAAATATGGCTTCTTTGCGGCCGATCGGCAAAGGTTTGAAGAAGTAGTGACAAACACCTGTATGGAGAGGGACAACAGTACAGAATTGCTGGCCTACAAGAGGCACCCCTTTGTTTATCTGGTAGAAGCTGCTGACGACATCTGTTACCGGATTATAGACATGGAAGACGCCCACCGTATAGGCATTATGACCACCGCTGAAGTAATGGATGCCTTTTTGGGGGTAATTGGCGATTTGGAGGGAGAAACCACCAAAGTAAAAAAGACTTTGAAAGGCCTTGACGACGCCAATGAAAAAATAGCCTATTTGAGGGCAAAGACCATTAGCACATTGGTAAATGCCTGCAGCCGATCTTTTGAAAGCAATCAAAACGATATTCTCAAAGGCACTTTTAGTGGAACCCTAATTGATGAAGCTACAGACCAAAGCCACAATTTGAGGGAGGTCAACCGCATTTCGGTAGAAAAGATTTACGATCACCACAGCGTCATCCAGGTAGAAGTGGCCGGCTACAAAGTATTGTCGGAAATCCTGGATATTTATCTGAAAGCGGCATTAAATCCAGCCAAATCGGCTCTGGAACGAAAGACCATGCAGTTGCTTCCGGGCCAGTTTGGAAACCAGGCAAGCCCTTATGAAACAGCACTCAACATTGTAGATTACGTAGCCGGTATGACCGATGGCTATGCCATGGAAATGTACCGCAACTTTATGGGCATCGAAATAAAGAGACACGGAGGGGCTTGAAGCAAGATTAAGCACAAGTTGATTTTGAGATAAAGAGGTAAAACTTAAAATAAAATACTAAATTCACCCTAATTTTAGTAAAAAAGGGCTGTGCTGGCCTATTTATTCAAAACTTTATATCAAAAAAACAACAAAATGGAAACACCCAATGTAGAATTAATGCAAATGGCAAGGCAGTCGCTTGCAGGTAAATGGGGACTTGCTATTGGAACCCTGTTTGGCTCGATGCTTATTTTTGGCTTACTGTGTGTAATTCCAATCTTAGGACAATTGGGTGCATTATTGCTAGCGGGTCCCTACATGTTGGGACTGGCCACCTTTTCATTGAACATTGCCAGGGATGAAGATGCCCAATTTGAGCAGGTTTTCAAAGGCTTCAACAATTTCGCAACGGCACTGGGTTTGTACCTTTTGCAAGCGATCATCGTATTTTTATTTACACTATTGTTGATTGTTCCCGGCGTTATGCGGGCAATTTCTTACTCGATGAGTTATTACATACTGGCAGACAACCCCGGTATGGCGGCCATGGAAGTGCTCGACGAAAGCAAGCGCATGATGGAAGGATATAAAATGAAATATTTCCGTCTGATGTTGCGGTTTTTTGGTCTATCGCTGTTGTGCATCCTTACACTGGGAATTGGCTATTTGTGGCTGGCCCCATACATACAAGTGACCCATGCAAAATTTTACGAGGATCTCAAAAAGATTCACGGAGAAGAGTTGATTTAATTCTTACTAGAGCAAAAGGAACAGCACCTGTGCATACAGGATTTTCATAATCATAGATATTGGAAACATAATTGCGTATCCTATCTGTGGCAGTCTGTTTTTGCTCATACCGGAAGCAAATTCGAGGATGGCGGGTTGATTGCTCATAAAACCCAATAGCACGGAAAAAGGGATTTTAAACAATTTATAACCGACCAGGATGCTCACAAATGCCGTGAGCATGCTGAGCAAACTGCCAGCCAAAAAGATGTTGAGTCCATCGATGCGCGACAAACTCTCCATGAAACTATGACCGCTTTGCAGACCAATGACAGCCAAAAGCAGCGTGAGCCCCAGCTGACGTAAGGTGATGTTGGAAGAATAGGGCAGTGTCCACACGATGGGGCCGGTTCTGCGCAATGCACTCATGACGAGGCCTACAACAAGAGGGCCACCGGCAAAGCCCAGCTTAAACTGAAGGCCCCCGGGCAATTGAAATTCGATGGTGCCAATCAACAGGCCAATGGCAATGCCCAGCCCAAAAGAAAAGAGATTCACCTTGCTGCTTTCATAATAAGAGTCTCCAAAAAAACGAGACAAGGCTTTGAGGTCTTGTTTGCGGGCAATGAAACGAATGCGGTCGCCTATTTCCAGCACAGTATCGGATTGTGCCAGCATGTCAACATCTCCCCTGCGGATACGCGTGATGACGGCATCAAATTTTTCAGACAAGTTGAGGGAAGACAAGGTTCTCCCTACCACTTCCGGACGTGAAACAAAGATCCTTTTGACTTCATAATTTTTATAGTTGTCGAGGATGTTTTCATCGGAATCTATGCCCAGGTAGTTGATGGCGGATTGCAGGTCGATGACGCCTCCAATGACCATTAGAATATCGCCTACATGGAGTCGGGTATCCCAGTTGGCAATACTTACATGACCTTTGTGGTAAATGCGGCCGAAGCCCAGCACCAGCCCCATTTCTTTAACCACATCGCGGAGCGACATGCCATCAACGGCAGCGTTGGTTATTTCCACCGCCCTGCCGGCAATTTCTTCATCAACAGCATACTGTTTACGCAAGCTGTTTTTTTCGGCTTCATAATCTACTTTCAGCCATTTTTCGGCGTATTTAAGTACAATGATTACACCCAAAACCCCCATGGGATATGAATAAGTATAACCAACCACCAGGTCTTTGACCCATTGTTCTTTGAGCGGGTTGCCCAAACGGTTGATGAGATCGGTGACACCGGCCAGAGCGGGCGTATTGGTGGTGCTGCCGCAGTAAACGCCCACAACGGTGGATTTGTCGAGATGGAGTGTGAGGTAAAGTACAGAGGCAAAGAGTGCAGAAAGGAAGAGGCTAAACAAAACAAAGCCCATATCCCGAAAGCCATTTTTCTTGAAGGTTTCAAAAAAAGCAGGTCCCGAGCTAATGCCCACGCTGTACACAAAAAGGATCAGGCCAAGTTGAAATACAATAGTGGGTGCTTCAAAATGTGGATTAAACATGCCAAAGCCCAGGCCAACAAACAAAACGGCAGCCGTGCCCAGGCTGGCGCCAAAGACCCTTACCCTGCCCACCAGATAACCGATGGCGGCCACCAGAAAAATGAGCAACAACGGATTTTTAGCCAGCAACTGGTCCATACAAATATGATTTGGTTACGATATTACAAAAGTAAACGGAATAAACATTACATATAGTGAATATTCCCATCGGAAGATCATCTGCCCGCCAGGGCATTGACCAATTTTTTGATAAGACCCGGGCCCTCATAAATAAAGCCGGTGTACACCTGGATCAAATCGGCGCCAGCATCCATTTTTTGCTGGGCAGACACCTCGCTGTCAATGCCTCCAACACCAATGATGGTCTTGCTCGTTTTGGCCCTGAGGTATTTTAGCACCCATGTAGATTTATCAAAGAGGGGCTGGCCACTAAGACCTCCTGTTTCATTGGCGAGAGCATGGCTGTTCACCTCATTCCTGTCGAGTGTGGTATTGGTACATACCAGTCCATCGAGGGCCGTCTGGTTGGCAATGTCTGCAATATCGTCCAATTGGCCGGTGGTGAGGTCTGGTGCAATTTTGAGGTAGATGGGTTTGGCCACCGTTCTTTGTTTGCGCAGATCGAGTAACTTATTGATGATGGCAAGGAGGGGTTCTTTGTCCTGCAATTCACGGAGTCCTGGTGTATTGGGAGAACTCACATTGATGACAAAATAATGTACGTAGTCGTACAATGCTTCAAAACAAATAACGTAATCGTGAATAGCATTTTCATTTGCAGTGTCTTTATTTTTGCCAATGTTGCCACCGATAATGACGTCTTTATTTTTTACTTTTTTGAGGTTTTCTACCAGTGCTTTGACCCCGTGATTGTTGAATCCCATTCGATTGATCAGGGCGTGGTAAGGGATGAGTCGAAACAAACGTGGCTTTGGGTTGCCGGGCTGGGCTTTGGGAGTAATAGTGCCAACTTCAATAAAGCCAAAGCCAAGGTTTGCCAATACGTCAACCCATTCACCATTTTTATCGAAACCAGCTGCCAGGCCAACATTATTGGGCAACTCCAGGCCATCGATCCTCTTGGCTGTTTGTGGGTGGGAGGGTGTAAAAAAGTAACGCAACAGGGCGGTGCCCAGGGGGAGTCGACTTACAAAAACGAGGAGGGCCATGGTGCGGTAGTGCGCTTTCTCTGGGTCCATTCGAAATAGCAACAACTTTAATAATGAATACACGGGACAATGCTTGATTGGCTGCAAGATAGCAAAAACCATCGAGGTAAAGACGGGCATATTGGCACAGGGCCAATACAATTTATGATGGTTGTATCGCTTGTTTTTAACCACATATGCCTGCCAGTTCTGCAAAAGCAGCGGCTATGTCAGTTAAGGCAGCGGAGTTAAGAAATATTATTTTGTTGTTTGCCTGTGCAAAAAATTATTACTTCCGAAAACGAATGGTATTGAGGATGTGGTTGCCTATTTTTTTACCCTGGTCAACGCCATTGACAATTGCCGGTTTGTAGTGGATGCCACCGTACAGACGACTGATGGCGGCTTCCTGACAAGCGGCTTCGTAAGAAGGGAATTCCCTGACTGGCAGGCCAAATCTCACTTCAGTACTATCCGTAAATGAAAAATTATTGCCGTAAACCGAGGCAAGGGCAACGGCAGAAGCTGATGAAATAACACTGTGTCCGCTGGTATATTCAGGGAAAGGAGGGGTTTGAAGGAGTGGCATCCAGTTTTCGTCAATGTACTGGTTGATTACACTTTCCGGCCGAATGAGGTTGGATCTGAATTTTTCATCCCAGCAGGAAATAAAACCATCAAACAGTGCGATGGAGGTAATGGCGTAGGCGTGGGCGGTTTTAACAAAATCAGATTTTGCTTTTAATCCAGAAATACGGGCGATGCTCATCCAGTGGCCACCCGGCGTAATTTTTTTGGTGGCGTGCATAGCGTGGCCGGTGACATTCATTTTATAAGGATTACAATCCCAGAAGTTGGCAATAAGGGTTTGCTCTTCGGTGAGGTTTTTACCGGTATCAAAAACTTCTTTTGCTTCCTTCATAAACTGGCTGCTGGGCATTGTATCAAATGGTGTAGGTGGCACAGGTTTAAACTGACCTGCAGAATCAAGTGCCATGGGTCGGATCTGGTTCCAATGCGGTTCGATGGCATCCATAAACATGGGTGGGGTGGTGCGCCAACGGGCAGCATCCCTGAGGTTGATGGTAAATTTGGAAAATGATCTGGATTGCTTGTAATTATCGGTATCAGCCCAGGCCATGATGTGTTTGGCAACGGCATCTCCGTAGGCGATGGATCTGTCATACACCTCTTTGGGTACGTGGATTTTATCGATTTTGGACATCAGTGTATTTTCAAATTCAGAAAAGTCTTTTTCCGAAAAAATAAACTTCTTGCCCGTAGTAATCATGGCTTTGATGGCGGCCAGTTCAAATGAATATTCAAGCCCCTTTTCAGGCTCCGGTAAAGCAGACAAGCCATGGAGCTGGCCACCCAATGAAACATAGCTGCTGTCCAGGTGACGGGCAGCTTCATAGGCAGCAATGGCGGTGTAGGCGTAGTTTCTGCTCGCCACGGGGGGAGAAAAAATATCATGGACGATGATGTCTGTATAGGCGCCCATGATCTGATGGAGCCAATCCGGGTTGGCTAATTCTTTCTTGTAAGAAGAAGAGTCTGAATTACAGCCAATAAAAATTGCAATCGAGAGGAAGTAAAAGAGCACAAGCTGCTTCACGGTAGAATGTAGTTGGTTCGTACAAAAGTAGCGAATAAAGAAACCACACCCAAACAAGATGTGGGGGCACTCCTTAAAATTTCCTTATAATTAAGGGTTTATCTGACTTTTACGCCCGCTGCCTGTAGTACAGATTTGTCGTCACCATTCGAACGGGCCACCATGGCCACCAATTCCATGTTGGCATCATTGAATGCTGCGGGAATGGTGTAAGTAAAGGTTCTGGAAATCAATTTGTTTTTTACCAGCGTGCTGGTCAGCTCGTCTCCAATGGCAGCGGTCAACATATCGCGAAGTACGTGGTTGTGCTCGTATTCCTGAATGATGGTACCCTGATTTTCCTGAGGGTCTACAATACCACTTTCGGTTAGGTAAACACTAATTTTATAGTTTCCTGTTTCATCGATGAGTGGGGTGGCATTGACAGTAACATTAAGCTGACGAGAGGCGGCATCGTAAGTTTTGACTAAGCTAAGGTCCATGACGTGCTGTGCTTTCAATTCCTTTTCTACATAGGCTTGCCAAAGCTCCGGGGCGTCGACAGCTGTGTAAAACTCTCCTTCAAAAAATTTGCGGTTGATGTGGGCTGAGGGCTTACCCAAAAAGGGCTTAAGGAACTCTTCCAGTGCAATAGACTTGGGATTTCTAAAATCGTATTTACTTTCTGGAAGTGGCTTGGTCAGAAAGGTACCATGTACGCCAACGGCCACCACATTGTTGGGTAGCTTGGTGAGTATGTCTTCAATGGCAGCGGCCCCTTTGGGACAGTTGGGACATTGTACGCCGGTGAGGTCCTCGAGCAAGACCACCCTCTTGGAATCGGGTTCTTCAAAAGGAGGAATCATTACCCCTTCTTCCGTGCAGGAAGACCAAAGAACAGCAGCCAGCAAACAAAACAACAATTGATATGTGCGCATATAAAGACGATTAAAAGGTTGAATTTAAAGAGAAACGTACACCACTGAAAGCGGGTTCGAGTCGGCAGATACCACCGCTGCAGACCACCCCTTCCACTTGTTTGACGTAGCGGAGTTGGAAACGATTGGAGCCTTTGATGTAAACGGCGCCAATAGAAGGATAAAGTACTTTTCTGGGTGCCGTATCATTGCCCAGGATCTTTTTGGGATCGATGTTGTACATACCGGATGCTTCGAAGATCCAGTTGGGGGCAATGCCGAATTCAGCTAAGGCAAAGAGCCAGGAGCCATAGTCCTGATCGGTTTTCATATACTGTACTTCGGTGCGAAGGGATTTTTTACGCGTAAATTTGTACAACACATCTACATAGGGTGTTACGGTTTGCACGATGGGCACATCTGGTTTTTGCTCATAGATTTCCTGGTTGTAGTTGAGCAATTGGAGTCCACCGATTACCTGCAGTTTGGATGAAGGCTTGTATGTAACTTCTGTGAGGAATTCGCGGAATAATTTTTCACCCTCGAGGGTATTGATGTGTGAAAAGTTGACGAGCGTGCTCCACTTGTCGGTAAACTTATACCTTACATCAGCCTGGTATGCCTGTTCGCTTATGTCCTGGGTTGCGGGGCTATATCTGGCGGTTAGTCGATAGGTGTTTTGTCGGTTCATAGGTGGAATATACGAGATCAATCCCCGCAGCAGACGCAGGTTGGGGTCGATTCTGAAGTTGAAATTTTGAGTCCTTTTTGCTTCGAGTGTAATGCCCAGCTTGCCGGCCGCGTAACTCAGGCTGGTGTAGAGTACAGAACCCGATTTGTACTCGAGTTTGCCAAAGGTAGTGCCGCCACCGAACTCCTGTTTTTCAGCTCTGGGGTTGAAGAAGACGTCGTTGGATTTAAAAGCGGTTTCTACATACCAGTTGAAACCCTTGTAGTTTAAAGTGTTGTAAATTGATACAGCATAAGAGTTGTATTTGGGCTTAAAGCGATCTGCATCGAGGTAGGTTTTTACGCCGTTTACCACCTTTTCCATAGTCTCCTCGGAAATTGTTTTATGGATGAAACCAATGCCTGGAATTAGGTTTAGGCTGTTTTCTTCGCTGCCAAGACTAAAAAAACCATCGGCTACGATGCCTTTGACGCTGCCGGAATAGATATCAAAGGCATTTCTTTGCTGGCCTCCGAAAGCACGAAGTGAAAACTGATCATTGAACTTGTATTTGAGGCTGGCCCCAAGCAAAGAGTTGTCAATAAAGAGGGGTCTTTGTTCGTAGGCACGGTAAATAATGCCACTGCCCACCTGGTCGTAAAGGTAACCCACTTCGGCTGTAAATTTGTCGAAGGTTTTTTTGACGAACCAGCGTCCAATGCCGCGATTGGTGTAGGAAGCGTTGGGGTCTCTGAGGTTGGAGTTGAGGTACATATCGTAACGCAGACCTGCCGTAAAGCCCTGATAGCTGTAATTAAGGTTGAGCCAGCTTTCACCACCGAAAAACTGGTGCTGGTATTGGGGCTGGAGATAGGCGTTGATGGCAGAATCTTTCAAAAACACATTGGCATTGACCTGAAGGGCTCCACTGATGACGGCGCCTTCTTGTGCCATTAAAAAGCCCGGAAGAAGAAACAAAACGGGCAAGAATAATTTACGCAGCATAGATTGTTGTTAAACTTAGTGTAAAAGTAAAAATTTTCCAACAAAAGGAAGCTGGACGCAGCAATTATAGGGAGTGATGGATATTGGGGGACAAAAGCTTAAAAAATATTTAATTTTTTGGTGAATGGTAACCCAACAACATAAGAATCGTCTTACATTCGTTATCCAAATTCAACAAAAACAAAGTAAAAATGAAAACGGCAATCATTACCCTTCTCGCCTTCACCATGATGACGGCTTTTACGGGAGACAAAAAATTTCCGGCTGCCAGCGTGAAGACCCTGGATGGTAAGACGGTCAACGTACAGGATTACATTGGCAAGGGCAATCCTGTCATTGTCAGTTTTTGGGCATCCTGGTGTTCACCGTGCAAGAGAGAGCTGGATGCCATGACCGAAATTTTCCCTGAGTGGAAAGAAAACTACAAAGTAGAACTTTTGGCCATCACCATTGATGACAGCAGGGGTTTGGCAAAGGTACCGGGCATAGTGACCTCCAAATCATGGCCTTTTACAGTACTGGCAGATACCAAACAAGAGTTACAGCAATCGCTCGGCTTTCAAACCGTGCCGGAAACCTTCCTTTTGGATGGTGCAGGTAACATTGTTTATACCCATAGCGGTTATAATGCCGGTGATGAGTTTGAACTGGAAGAAAAGCTTAAAGAGCTGAAGTAATAAATCACTCCATGAACAGAAAAAGGCCGCCCTCAAAAAGCGGCTTTTTTTATGGCCAAACAAAACGCTGTTCAACCACAAAATTAAATTTGGCAACAATTTGACACGAAAGCCAAATAAAAAACTAAAAGACCGGGTACTTTTCACGTCTAACAGAATAAAATATGGTCAATAACGCATTCATTGTAAAAGTGACATTGCTCAAAGGCGGAGAAATGTATCTTTGCGTGGAATGGCAAGTATAATAAAAGGCGCAAAAGGGGAATTGCCCTATTTCAGAAAGTTGGAAGGCTTGGAGGGCCCTGAGCCCGGGTTTTTTACGCAGCCATTTGATTATGAGCCCCATCCCTGGGTGGTGACAGCTGCACTTGACCTGCAGGAAAAAATGGCAGAAGAAATCAACCACAACTTTGGCATCCATTCAGGCGAGAATGGCCTGGGTAAGATGATGGGTGTATTGGTGGTAAAAAATATGGAAGGCGTATTGGGATACCTGGCGGCCTACTCTGGAAGACTCGACGATGGCAATCAACATTATGGTTATGTGCCACCCGTATTTGACATATTGGATGAAGAAGGATTTTACAGGAAGGAAGAAGAAGCAATCAGTGCCATCAACCGGGAGGTGATAAGGCTTGAAAACGAAGTTGGCTATTTGGAAGTCAGGGAGGAAATGCTAAAAACAGAAGAAGAGGCTGCTGCTTTTTTGGCTGCATTAAAAGAGCAACACAAAGATGCCAGGGCCCAGAGAAAAAAAGCCAGAGAACAACTTCAACAGGAAGACAATGAGGAAAAAAAGAGCCTGCTTCAACAACTTGACAACGAAAGTGCACGTCACCATTATGAGTGGAAAGATGCCAACCGACAATGGAAACAGGCCATTGAAGCAGCCAGGAGCAGGTGGGAAGTTGCAAATGCAAGCATTCAACAATTAAAAGAAGAACGAAGGCGACGATCAGCAGAATTGCAACAGCGTTTGTTTGTACATTATAGCTTTATCAATGCTGAGGGCAGGTACAAGAGTCTGTCAGAAATCTTCGACGTCACAGAAGACAAGACCCCTCCATCCGGGGCGGGGGAATGTGCTGCGCCCAAGCTGCTGCAATTCGCCTATCTTCACGATTACAAAGTGTTGGCCATGGGTGAATTTTGGTGGGGCCGTACTCCTCCTTCAGAGGTAAGACAGCATGGCCGGTTTTATCCTGCGTGCAAAAGTAAGTGTGAACCCATACTGGGGCATATGTTGCAGGGTTTAGATGTGGCACCGGGAAAAAGCAAAACGCATAAAGAAATTTTACTGGTGAGAGAAGACGAGCATCTGGCCATCATCCACAAGCCACATGGGCTATTGTCGGTTCCTGGAAAGGGAGATCTCGATTCAGTGGCAGCTCAGGCAAAGAGGTTGTGGCCCAAGGCCGAGGGACCTATGATGGTCCATCGGCT
>CALMWS010000345.1 GCA_937870795.1 uncultured Bacteroidota bacterium
AGAAACAGACATTTTTATCAGCAACATCAATGCACTGATCAATATGCCGCAGTAAGCAGCCTGGCTGTTTCGAATTACTTTCTTATTGCAGCACTTTTGTTTACCTTTAAATGAAGGGTGTACTCGCCATAACGATTGCAGAGCCATGCCCTTTGTCCATGGATGCCATAGAAATCATCGAAGTAGGATAGGGCATGCTGCAAGCCATCAATCCTGTATTTTGTAGGAAGGGTATCACCTATGCTTTGCCCTTTTTCATGACTTTCACCATCGTCTTTTACGTAAATGTGTATGCTGTATGTATCGTCTTCTATTTCTATGATAAGGTTGCTACCCTTGTCTACTGAGTTAATCAGATGGTTTATTAGCGGAAGTATCACTTTCCAGGGAAACCGCAAGTTGACTTTTCCAAGGTGTGAAGGCATTCGCAATTCAAAACTTCTCCCTAATGTTGAATCAGTCCGCCTGGCTTCCATGTAAAGCCTCAACACCTCCAGCTGTTGGAGGAGGTTGAGTGCCGGATAGCCCCTGATCCAGCAAATCAGCGAATTTTCAAATGATTTGTACACCGATAGCGGTTGTGCCGACTTTTCTTCCACCAACCATTCCCCCGCCACTTTTAGCATGGTGTTTTCCAGTAAAACCTCCCTTAGCACCTTCTTCTCCCAATTGACCAAATTGAGCTGTCTTTTAATTGATTCCCTGTACAACCCAATTTTTCTGCTCCCGGGTTTGTAGACCAACAAGCCCAAAATCAGGCCCAAGGTTACCAGCATAAGCCAAGGTTCGGATCCAGTAAGCCAGTTATTCATAGTTTCCAAAATTGAAAATTATAATCAAAATTAACCTTTTCCCTCTAACCCCTATCCCCTAATCCAGCCCCTATCCCCTATCCCCTTGCCCCTATATTACAATTCGACACCTCCCAAATCAAAATATGCAACGCCCGTGCTTCAAATCTGCGCTTCATTTGCACCATTCTTTTACCATTCAAACCATTAAAATGGATTACATGAAAAAAATCATTAAAAAATTAATCCTGCCGGTAGTGCTGCAAAGCCAACTTGCTGATTTTGTTTTAGCCGTGCCACGACTTGTTTGTGGTCTCTTGTTGACACTTGACTTTGGCAGTGCCAAATTTGGCCTACCCTGGTCGCCTCCTGAAAAAAATCTGGCTTTCATGGAGGTCGCATTTTGGTTTCCTTATGACGTAGCAGAATATGGGGGTGTCTTTGCTGTTTTTCCATCTTTTTTGGCATGGATGGGGGCTTTTAGTGAGGCTGTAGGCGGTGTTTTTCTGATTTTGGGTCTCTTTACCCGTCCCTTTGCCTTTCTTACCCTGTGTACCATGGCAGTTGCGGTATTTATGCAACAATGGGGTGCCGGTACCTGGAACATGCTACCTGCTCTTGGCTTTTTATGGGTCTCACTTTACCTTTTGATACTTGGATCCGGTAGATGGGGGCTGGATTTTTGGTTGCCCAAGGTTTATACATGGCTAAGACGTAAAAAGTGGGGCAATTCGCTGATTTACCTCGTCAGCGAAATTACATTAATAGTGCTATTGGTATATGGCGGCGTCCAGGATGTCAAAAAGCAAACCGTGATTATCCATGCCTTCCATAAAGACGGAGTGGTGCCTGTGACTATGGCTTTGAGAGGTTCAGACAAGCCCTTGTCATGGGACAAAGATTTTATAATGGTACCCAGCAATGAAAAAGGAGGGTATGTGGCCAGAGTTAATATTTATACCGGCTATGCATACACAGAAATGAAATTGGTTCGTGATGGGGAATTTGAATTTCAGGACCTGCCAAATCGCACCATCTTTTTTGATGCAGGTGGCACAACTGAAGTTGATTTTTATTTTAATGAAACTCAAAAAACAAAATAATACCATGAAAAATACATATGTAGCTTATATCCTGTTGACACTCATGCTTTGTTTAATGCCTTTATTTTTAGTAGCGCAATCAGGCCCTTTAAGGGGTAGTGGTGCGATGATACAACCAATTTATGATTTTCAAAATTTCGATAAAATCAATTTTCTGGATTTGGCCGATGCCAGTATCAGGGTTGAAATAGGGAAAAAATGGTCCATTGAAATTCAAATACCTGAAAACCTTTTGCCACTATTAAAGGTTGAAAAAACGGATGATGAAAATCTTTTGACGGTGGCTTTGCAGGGCAATAAAAATAATAAATTGTACATCGAAAACAGCAAAATCGCAATTGTCATCACCCTTCCCGAAGCATCGGTCATTTCAAGCAGTGGCAATCAAACGGTCTTTATCGGTGGCATAGTGGGTCGCTATTTCAGGGCAGAATCGAACGGCAACGGCGATATTACCCTTCAAGGTGAAATAGATGAAGTGGACATTGACCAGGCAGGTAATGGAAACATCCATGCAAGGCAGCTTGAGGCAAAAGTAGCCAAAGTGAAAAAAGTGGGGAATGGCAATATTTATGTAAATTCGCAACTATCCTTGCAAGCCAATGGCAGAGGCAACGGCAATGTGGTTCAACTGGGTCCCGGTACCATTCATCCATTGTCGGGAATCATCGGAAATGGAAAAGTATTCAAAAAATAAAAGTATCACCAGATAAGTTATGTCCATTTTCACTACTCCACTTCAGTTTGGTTACTTCACAGCATGGTTATATGCATTTTTGTTTTGGTACCGGGGTTACAGAGAAGAGCGGCAGGCCGATATTCTCATGGGCTTTATCATGTTTTTTTTGGGTATGGAAATCCAGGATTACACCTTTGGTTTTGCAGGCATCAATGTGTTGTGGGAAGAATTGAATGGCTTTCCAAGATATTTTCATCTGGCCTTTGCCCCGACCATTTATTTTTACATACGTTCACAAACCAATAGAGAATTTGTTTTTGATCGCAAATCTGCATGGCATTACCTGCCTTATGCTTTGTACTTTGTTTTTAATTTGCTGCTCTTTTTATTGGGGAAAAATGTAGTAAATACAGTAGAAAAATTCAGGTATGAGTGGCACCTGAATGGAGTAGAATATTTGCTGGTCTGGATATCTTATGGTATATATTTTTTCCTTACACTGAAGTTGTACAAAGGATATAGTAAGTGGATAGAAAATTATTATTCAGACCCGGAGGCCATCAACTTAAAATGGTTGCGCAACTTTATCTATCTCATCATTGCAGGTGAAGTATTCAGATTAATTTGGTACTTCATTGATTTGATCATGGACGACCTGCCGTTCGAACAAGACTGGTGGTGGCATTTGTTTACAGTGGGCATTATTATTTATGTTGCTATTCAGGCTTATTATCAGCACCAGCATCCCCGCCACGACTACTTGCCCATTATGCAAGACAAAACCGTGACCGACACTGAAGACAATAAAACCAAAGCAGAAATCCAGGAGAACCCAGAATGGCAGGGACTTAAAAACAAGATCATTGATTTATTTGAGAACGATCAGCTTTATCTGGATCCAAATCTAAGCCTCAGTGATGTTGCCCGCCGTTTAAAAACCAATACTTCCATACTTTCTGCAGCCATCAACCAGGGCTTTGATAAAAACTTCAACGATTTTGTCAA
>CALMWS010000346.1 GCA_937870795.1 uncultured Bacteroidota bacterium
ATGGTCAGCTGCACCGGACCATCACAATTGGCCGGGGTTTCAAATACTTGTGGGTCACCCGGTTCGTAAAACTGTTCCTGGCTGCCATTGTGCACATAATAACCATTGGCACCAAAGGCCGTACCGGTAAAATTAAATTCTATGGCCTTGGTCTCCCCGCTGCACCCCCCCGTTATGTACTGGGCAGTAAATGAGGTCAGCTCACAGGCATTCATATTGAAGCATGGGTTCAAGCCCATTTTGGTGAAACATTCCCCCGTCTCGAGACTGCAAAAATGATATTCAACCTCTTCTGTTGCACAGGAGATTCCCGTAGCAAAATAGGACGATTGGCCGGCTTGCATAGTATAAGTATTGCCGCATGCCGTTACCGTCCACCCGTTGGTAAGGCAAGATCCAGAAGTGGCATTAAGTGCCGCATATAATGTATATACGCCATTATTGCAGGCACTGGTTTCAATTACAATGGGTTGCAATACACATTCACAACACTGTGCTTCAACTTCAATGGTTAGACTGCAATTGGGACTGTTGTTGTCCTGAAGCGTCAGTTCAATGACTTCATTGCAGGAGGCAATGGTGTAATATATATAATCATCTCCCAACTCGTATGTCTGCGTACCAAATGGGCCAATTACTTTAAATCCACCCAATCCAAATTCTGTACCTGTAAAATTAAAGGCTATGCCCACCACTTCACCATCACAGGTGCTGAGATCGTATTCTGCAACAAATGAGGTGATGTTGCATGCCAGCGGATTTTCCGCTGCCTTCAACCATGGATTTAACTGTAAAAAAAATAGGCAGAGTAGAAGCAAGTGGCGCATGGCAGTAAAGTTTGTTTTTCATGTTTAAAGATACACAAAACTCCAAAAGTGCTGCCTTGATGAAAATTCTAGGGATAAATAATTTTATAGTCTCGAATATGGTTGGGTATTTATCCTTGCTCTATGAGTTTTTTCAGCTCATTTAGTTTGAGCATACATTCTATGGGGGTCATGGAGGTAAGGTCGAGGTCCTGGATCATTTGTTTGATCTTGCCCGCTGTGGGATCGTGGGTTTCAAAGATCGACAACTGGTATGCGGAAGGAGGAAGTTTGCTTACTTTTTTACGTAAATCCCTTGGCTCAGTATGGCCAGCCGTTTCAATGGATTTGTGTTCCAATTCTTCCAGAATTTCATTGGCGCGCTGGATGATACTTTGGGGCATGCCGGCCATTGCCGCTACATGGATGCCAAAGCTGTGTTCGCTGCCACCTTCTGTTAGCTTGCGCAGAAAGATGACCTTATTGCCTACTTCGCGTGTTGCAACATGGTAGTTTTTGATTCGGGGCAGGGTAGAGGCCAGTTCGTTCAGTTCATGGTAGTGGGTAGCAAACAAGGTTTTGGGCCTTGCCTTACTGTTGTTGTGTAAAAATTCAGCGAGGGACCATGCTATGGAAATGCCGTCGTAAGTAGAGGTGCCCCTGCCAATTTCATCCAGTAAAATCAGAGATCGCTCTGATACATTGTTCATGATGCTGGCGGTTTCGTTCATCTCCAGCATAAAGGTAGACTCACCACTTGAAATATTGTCTGATGCACCTACCCTTGTAAAAAGTTTATCTACGATACCCAGAGTGGCCGATGCAGCAGGTACAAAACTTCCGGTCTGGGCCATGAGCACTATGAGGGCAGTTTGGCGCAAAACAGCCGATTTTCCCGACATATTGGGCCCCGTTATCATCATGATCTGGGTTTGATCATTGTCGAGACTGGTGTCATTGGCTATGTATTTTTCATCGAGCCTCAGCTGTTGTTCGATCACCGGATGTCGGCCTTGACGGATGTCTATCACGAAGCTGTCATTGATCTCGGGCCTGCAGTAACTGTTTTTGGAGGCAGCTTTGGCAAAAGAGATAAGACAATCTGCTTCTGCCAGCAGGCGGGCATTCCATTGGATGGTAGCCACGTATTCTTTCAGCGCGTGTACCAATTCGTTGTACAGCCGCGTCTCCAGATCGAGGATTCTCTCTTCGGCATGCAGGATTTTGTCTTCCAGCTTTTTGAGCTCATCGGTGACGTATCGCTCTGCATTGGACAGCGACTGCTTGCGCACCCAGTCCTGGGGTATGTTTTCGTAGTGTTTATATTTGTTGGTCACTTCCAGGTAGTAACCAAACACACTATTGAAACCAATCTTTAAGGTGGGTATACCTGTGCGTTCAATTTCTTTTTGCTGTACCTCAAGCAATAGCTCTTTGGAATTTCGAATGATGTGTCGCAACTCGTCGAGCTCTTCGTTGTAGCCCGCATTGATGGTGTCACCCTTACCCAGCAAAGCCGGTGCTTCGGCATCGATGGCCTGGCTCATGAGCTGGATGGCACTGGGACAAGGGTTGAGTTGTTCTGCCAGTCTGACCAGGGCGGTATTGGCACTTTGCATCAACAGCTCCCTTATGGGCATGGTCATTTCCAGGGCTTTTTTCAGTTGAAGTACCTCCCTGGGATTGATTTTTTCCATGGCCACTTTCGACACGATGCGTTCGAGATCGCCTATTTGTTTGATGTAGCTATCTACTTCCAGCGTTGTGGTTTCGTGTTGAAGAAACCAATCGGTCATGTCGTGACGCGCCTTGATTTTAGTTACATCCAGCAGGGGCATCAGCAGCCATTTGCGCATAAGGCGGGCCCCCATGGCACTGGAAGTGTGGTCCAGCACATCAAGCAGCGATTTGCCCGAATCGTGGATGCATTGTACCAATTCCAGGTTGCGGATGGTAAAACGATCCAACCACATAAATTCGTTGGACGGCAGTCGCTGGATGGAGTTGATGTGTCCGGTGTTTTTATTTTGGGTAGCGCCCAGGTAATGCAGGATGGCACCCGCCGCGATTTGTCCATTGGCGTAATCTTCTACTCCAAAGCCCTTGAGATTTTGCACCTTAAAGGTGTCGAGTAGGCGCTCCCGTGCAAAGTCGTAGCCAAAGATCCAGTCATCAAGGGCATAGGTATAGTAGCGACTGCCAAAGAGTTCGTCTGTGTAAGCCTGGAAGCCCCTGGGGTAGATGACCTCTGAAGGTTGAAAGCCATCCATAAGTTTGGTAAGCCCTTCGGTGTCAGTTTCGGTGAGCACAAATTCGCCCGTAGAAATATCGATGAAAGCCAGGCCGTGCAGGTTGGCATTGGTATAATAGATCGAGGCGAGGTAGTTGTTGGCTTTTTTGTCGAGCATCGAATCGGCAATAGCCAGGCCGGGTGTGATTACATCTGTGATGCCGCGGTCCACCACCTTTTTTTCTTTTGAGGGTTTTTCAAGCTGTTCGCAGATGGCAACGCGATAGCCGGCCCTGACCAGTTTGGGCAGGTAAAGATCAAGTGAGTGGAAGGGGAAGCCCGCCAGTGGCATATCAGAGCCGCCATTGTTGCGGGAGGTGAGCACGATGCCAAGCACATCGGCTGTTTTTTTGGCATCATCGCCAAAAGTTTCATAAAAGTCACCAACGCGATAAAGCAGGATGGCATCGGGGTGTTTGGCCTTCAGCTTAAAATACTGAGCCATGAGGGGCGTCTGTTTGGTATCGCTTTTTTGTGTCACCGGTTGGTTTTGTGGCCCCAAAGTTACGGTTTTTACCCTGGTTTTGCCACCGTTATGAAGCTATAGTCCCCCGATTTTGCCAGTTTTTTAAATTTTCCTGAGCGGGTGGGGGACCTCAAAATCGGGGGTGATTTACAAATTTTACAAAAAAGGAGGGGAAAGGGAGAGGGGGGGATAAAATCTTTACATATTATAAAAACAAATATGTGAATTAGAAAAAATGTACAAAAAAGCGCCAGAAAGTCGATGCAACTTTGCATTATTAATCACCTAAAACAAATTAACATGAAAAATTTTATTCTACTATGGCTGGTGGTACTGACCGGCTCCCTTTGGGCACAAGCTACAAAGACACCTGAGATTGTGGTACCTACAATCAAGGGATCAGACGACTACAAGGCCACCTACTATGAAGAAGGACGCACGTACCGGGCAGAAGAATGGCTCGAGACCTACATGCAGTACTACCACTCCAACACCGACACCTCCCTCCACCTGCTTGCTCCCTCCGACCTTTTTGCTCAACTGAGGGGACAAGCAGAAAACCAAAAGGCCGCCCAGCTCTATTTTGACCTCAGGAATACCCAGGTATTCAAAGAAGGCACCCGCCCCGAAACCGTTGAAGCATTTTTATCCGAATCCGAGGCCACCCGACCTACGAGCGCAAGAAAGTACGCATCTCATCTCACTTCCTCCCAGCTTTTGTTTGCAGGCATGGTTTTTCCTAATGATATTGAGGATCCAAAGGCGGTGCCGGTAGTAGTTGACTGGAGTTCACCATTGATGAAACATGTTTCTTATATTAATATTTCTGACCGAACTGGTAGAATTATTGCTCAATTTGGACCTCGAACAGGAAATTTGAAGTATACTATTTCAGACTTTGATGCAGCATTAAATTATTGGGAAGTAGGTCTTAAGGACGGGGTAATCTTTAAATTAACATACAAATACGAAGATCCTACTCTTGGACCTCCAATTAAGAGGATGAGACCACCAAATAATCCAGTTGCTCCCCCAAATCCTCCAGTAGATCCTGTATTGCCTCTACTTCCACAATTGGATGAAGAATGTAACATCTTACCATCGTATTATAATCAACCAGGTACAGGACTGCCATATACAGCAACAATCGAATATCCTAACCCTGATCCTCTAAGACACTTGGTTGTATACGAAGTTGTTGAATATATACACCTTGGAAATGGAGAGTTTCAAGAAATTTGGGGGGTAAATGAATATTATTTTGATAATTCTTATACCACACCTATTAATAGAGGAGTACATGGCCCAAATGGCCAAATTAGGACCGCTGTGTATCTTAACCCATATCATGCTAAATTAACTAAACCAATAATTTTGACTGATGGCATTGATTTTTTAAGTAATCGTGGAATTGATGAAATCATTAAGCAAGCTGGAGGAAATGATTTTATATCTTTACTTTGGGATGGTGGATATGATGTCATTATTGCTGATTTTGCTGGAGGTGCTGATTTTATTCAGCGCAATGCTTTTGCTTTTATTGAATTGATAAGATCACTAAGGCAAGATCAGGGTGTTGAGAATATTGAAGCAGCAATCGGGCCAAGCATGGGGGGGCAAATCATTAGGTATGCTCTCATGTACTGGGAGAAAAACTTGTCAACTGAATTCGGAAACCATAACCTTCAAGTATTTGTAAGTGCAGACTCACCTTGGACTGGGGCAAACGCTTCACCAGCCGTGCAAGCATTTGCAGATAAAAATTTGAATTCTAATAAATCATTCTTAAATATCCATACTAGTGCAAACTCGCCAGCTGCACGACAATTGGTGCTAAACCACACATTCACTCAGTTAAAAAATGAATATTATATAGCAGGTCAACATTCATATAAAGATGTTTTTGAAAATGAATTGGAGCTTCTAGGTAGTAAGCCTAAAGATGTTAAAAAAATTATTGCAATAGCAGATGGATCTGGAAATGGACTGTCAACTAATGTACCGCCAAGTACATCTTTTTTAGATTTTGTATTTCTTGCAGATGGCCCGAGTTTATATAGCCAATGCATATTTCAAACTTTCTTAAAAGGGCATTCATCACCAACAATGATAATAGATAAAGACTATGGTGTTTTAGGAGGATATGGAATTTCATGCAAAATTGCGAATGACAAATTCCCTTCTGTTAAAAGTATTGGAGAAAAGCGTGAATTTGATAGTTGTCCTGGGTCACCATTCAATTTAGATAAGTATTTCACAGCGTTTAAAAAAGGTGAAACAATATCATGTGAATGGGGGTTTAAAGTAAAAATTGCTGACTATCACGTTACTGAATCTTTTACATTTATTCCAACTTATAGTGCACTTGGTATGGATCCAAGCCAGGCATTTGATAATTTTTTTGATAAAGTTACTCCTAGTGGAAACGGTTATTATTTACCAGGATCTCCTTTTGATGCCGTATTTTTTGACGATAAAGATAGTGATCATAATGACATTTCTAATGGCCAACAGCCAGGTTCATTACCATTTTTACTCGAACAGCTTAGTTTTACACCCATATATCAAACAAAATGCCTAATCTTGGATGAAATTGGACTTGGATCTGAATCCATTACATTTTATATGGAACAACCTGAAAATCAAAATTTTTGCCTGCCTTTCGAAGCTAGTAGTATCACAACTACTGGAAACCCTGAATGTGGTATAGAATTTGTTTTTAATGGCTCAGAAATTGAAATTAGTACAAATGGCGATGAGGAGCCTTGTAACACTACATTGACTTATTGTATGGATGTTGTCGGTTGTGGTCAATTGTGTAAGGATGTTGAAATTATCGTTTCCCCAGGGAGTAGCAATAAATCAGTTAATTTGCCTGATCTATCAAATACAATTATGGGCACTCAGGAAACAACATCGAAGATTTATATGTACCCTAATCCTAGCACTGGTTTATTAAATGTAGACGTATACAATGAACAAGATTATGGAATTGTTTATATCTACAATATTTATGGACGTATGATTACAGCATTGAGAACGCAACAAAAACTTGATTTATCATTCTTAAACAATGGTGTTTATACGCTAGTTTTTAAGAATAAATTATACCAAAAGGTATTGGAGCAAAAACTAATTATTATTAAATAAACATTGGGAGGGGGCTATATGCTCCCTCCTTTTAAATAATATTGAATATGAAAAATCTTTTTTTATTTATTCTTATATTGCCATTTTTATCATGTGCACCAGAATTTTATTCACCAAATAGAATAAATATCCCTGAACTAGGTAAGAAAAAGGATTTTAAAATAACAATTGTAAAGGGGTATATAGATTTTGAAGCACAAACTGCTTATGGTTTAACAAATCATATTGGAATTTTGTGCAATTATGCAAATACATCATACAGAAATTCTTCAACTAATTTTGAAGTTGCGGGCGGACGCATGTTTGAAATAGGAGGCGGATATTTTACTAAAAAGCGAAGTCTAATATTTGAGAACTATATTACATTTGGCAGAGGAAGTTTTTTTAATAGAGCTGAATTTCTTGATCCGTTAAATGAAAAGAATGATGGTAAATTAGACTCTGATTTTTCTAAATTTGGGATACAATCATCTTTATCTCTACAACATGATTTATTTTCTATTTCAGGGGCATTAAGATATACAAATCTTCAATATACAAATATTACTGGGAATATGTATTCTGGAAATCAGAATTTGAGAGAATTTTTGAACTTAAATTCTGGATATAATTTTATTGAACCAGCCTTTCAAATAGGAATTGGTTTTAAAAATATTCGCATTAATGTACAGTATCAAAGAAGTTATGTTATTAATAAAACAGATTATTATTATTACAACAAATATAATTACAGTGCTGGAATACTACTATCTTTTCCTGCTATTGGAAATAAATCCAAAAAGGGTAATACTTAATCCCATTATTACAGCAGTATATTTATTAACCTTTTTGTAATTGTAAAAGGTTTGGTTTGTTTTTTCTAAAACAAAATAGTTAGGAAAGTATAATTTATTATTTTAATCGATTCTCAATCTATCACTATGAAAATCTTCCATCTTTTGGCAATCTGCCTGTGCTTTGCATGGAGCTGCACCACCCTCTACATCCCCAACCGCATCAATGTACCCGAGCTGCAGAAAAAGGGCGATTTGCGCATGTCCGCTTCAATGGGTTTTGATGGCACCAATTTACAAGCCGCATATGCTGTGAATAGTAGGATTGGTATTTTGGCCAATTATTACACCGTTGAGCAACGCGAATACCAATCAAATTTTTTAAGAGGTGGTGGCGCGGGTCTTGAAGTGGGAGCCGGTTACTTTCGTGCCCCAAAAAACTACATTTTCGAAAGTTATGCGACCATTGGTTATGGCAGCCTCTACCACAGGTCTCAGGATTTTTACACTCCAGGTATCATCAACAATCTCGATGCCAGCTTCTGGAGATTGGGGCTTCAATCATCGGCAAGTGTAAGATTGGATGTTCTTTCATTGTCTGCCATGCTGCGTATCAATCAAATGAATTATTACAATATTCAAAGTCCGGAAGATACGCCATACATCAATGATGGTCAAAGATTGCGTGCAGACAACACCCATTATTTTGTAGAACCCGGCGTTCAGGCTGCTCTTGGGTACAAAAACATCCGCTTCAACCTTCAATTGCAAAGATCCTGGCATTTGGGACAATCATGGTTTGACTATGATAAAATTCACTACAGCGCTGGAGTTCAACTTGCTTTCAATGTGTTCAAAAAAGAAAAAGATCGGTGATGACATGGGTAACCTGCTTTCTTTTATAGCGACACAAAATTTTGTGTCGCCACAGGTGTTTTAAGTGAAGGCATCCAACTAAACAGTTACCCCAGCAATAGCTTGCTTGTGTAGGGTTAAGAACTGGTACATCCGGTAAGCTTCCATTATATTATTACAGCTCCAGGCGCTTGAGCTCTTCCATGCGATGATAGTGGGGATATTCGATTAAGGTAGTATCGATTAAATGTATAAGTTCTTCATCGCGCTTTAGCTGGTAGAGGCATAAGGCCGTATTGTACCGACCATCCTCACTGGGCCCATATCTTTTTTCGCTGTGTCCAAAAAATTGTAGCGATTGGTCGTAGTAGCCCAGGTCGTAAAAAATGCCGGCCATTTCAAAAGCAAGGTCAAGGTTGTCGTTGAGGTGAAAGTACCGCTTCCATACTTTCAGCAGTGTTTCGGAGATACGGCTCCTTTCCGGGTATGTTACCTGTTTGACCTGTTGTTTGAACCAAGGTAAAAGATTGATAAAAAACACCGAATCATAGCCACTCAATCGGAGCAGGGCAATGGTATCTCTGAGGGTTAGTTTATCGGCAAGAGGATACACCATCCGTGTTAAACTGAAAAAATCATCGGGACCGTAGTCGTCGACAAAGCGGGTATAGGCGGCTAAGGTTGATTTCCAGTCGTTGCGATCATCCAGCCACAGCAGGCAGCCCAACTCCAGGTTAAAATTAGAGGCTTCCGGAAACAAGGCTGTGCCGCCCGTCAGCTGGGTATATTGTGCCAGCGCATGATAATTTACATTTAAGGAAAAACTGCCGTGGGTGACATAATCGGGCATGGGCCGGTGATCCAGCAGGCTTGCAAGGTGATTGCCCTTGTCCATGGTAAGTACCATAGCTCCGGCAGTGGATAGCTGTCGCATTCGCGTTAGGCAGCTCATGCCGGCAAGAGGGAATAGTAAACACGTTTCCTGCATGGTCTGAACATACCCTGACAATACCTGATCTGTTATGTGCTCATTAAAATAAGGCAGGGCTGCGGGTCGGGTATCGTACCTGAGTCGCAGATGGGGCAAGAGCGTGCCAGTTTCTGCTCCGTTTACAGGCACATCGGCTTCGAGGGCTACCTGACAAGATGCAATAGTGCCCTGTCGTAGGTAAAACAAATGCTGGGGTATGGAATCAAAAAAATAATTGGCAATTACCACCACCGGCTGGCCGAGCTTGCCCTTACTGAGCACAACCCCTGATTTTTCCAACACAATGTCTTCATCCACCATGGCATCCAGATAGGCCAAATCCAGCTGTCCTTTTTGAAAATAACACTGGAAGTTTTCATGGTCATTAAAGAAAGCCAGGTTTTTCTGGACAATATCGCTCAATACAAAACAGTAAGGAGGCAACTCAATGGCACTCTGCTCTGCCATGATCTCCAATTCCTGTAAGATGTAAAAGCCCAACCTTCCATGGCCGGCCCCCAGCTCAATGATGTATACCTTCTCCTTGTTTTTACCCTCTAAGGCCAAATCTGTAAGCAAGCCAAAGATCAGCGATGCGTAAGTCTTACCTACCATGGCATTGCTGGTAAGGTGGTGGGGCACAAGTCCACTGGTCCAGGCCTCAATGCCTGCGTGTTGATAATATTCGCGGTTTATTTGCCACAAAAGACTCACCGCAAATGGGGTCATAGCTTCAACAGGATAATAGGTAGGATTCATGTTCATTGCTTGGTTTTGTCTATCCCAGACTGTCCAAGCCAATACCTGCGCCGAATGAAATATGCTGCAAGTTAACGCTTTATACGGAATATCAGAGGGGGGGGCAAAATGGGGGGAATCCTGTTTTATCCAACCAACCCAATTTATCTTTAAATAATAAATTGAAAAACCCAAATCTGTTGACATGATGGTAATGACATATTTCCTTCCGTCCCAATGGGGGAGGTCATTTTATACAATTCCGTAAATCCTGGTGGTTTAAAGGTCACGACGCAAAATATTGCGTCGCTGCGGGTATTTCAAAAGGAAGGAAATCATCTTTTTTTTCGCCCACCGCTATTGCAAGTTTCCCTTAAGTATAAGGGACAAGTCCAACTTGCAATCAATATTGGCATGACTGCCCACCCAATTCCTTTGACAATTCCCAGCCATTGGTAATTTGGTATATTGGTATATCTGTAAATTAAGGTAATATCTGGTTCCAACGACAAATATACGGGTCCCGGATACCCGGATCCCTCCGATCCCAACACCGTCTATACTGGCCTTTGTATAACCAAGGTCACGACGCAATATTTTGCGTCGCTGCGGGTATTTCAAAATGAGGTATCCCTTG
>CALMWS010000347.1 GCA_937870795.1 uncultured Bacteroidota bacterium
GTGCGAGGGAGATCATTGAGTATTTTAATTTTGACGACCAGATCGACCGCATGGACGATCCCAAGGCAGATATCTTGTACCGGGTGGTGAAGGCTTTTCATGAGATAGACCTCACCCCGGATAAGGGCAATATGGCAGATGACTCGATGCAGATGGGCTACATCTTTGAGGATCTGATCCGCAGGTTTGCGGAACAATCCAATGAGACGGCGGGGGAGCACTTTACTCCCAGAGAGGTAATCAGGCTGATGGTCAATGTGCTGTTTATGGAAGACAAGGACATACTGACGCAAGAGGGCATAGTAAAAACGCTATATGACCCGGCTTGCGGCACGGGTGGCATGTTATCGGTGGGTGAGCAGTACGTGAAGGAACTCAACGCCAGGGCCGAGCTTAAGGTGTTTGGCCAGGAGATCAACCCGGAATCGTATGCCATCTGTAAGTCTGATATGTTGATCAAAGGGCAAAATCCGGGCAATATAAAATTTGGCAATACCTTTACCACAGATGGGTTGGCGGAAGAAAAATTTGACTACATGCTCTCTAACCCACCTTTTGGGGTGGACTGGAAGAAGGCTGAAAAAATCATCAAAACCGAGAGTGAGGGCAAGGGCATGAGTGGTAGATTTGGAGCAGGCCTGCCCAGGATCAACGACGGCTCGCTGCTGTTTCTGCAACACATGATCTCTAAGATGAAGGCTGGTGGCAGCAGGATCGGCATTGTGTTTAATGGCTCCCCTTTGTTTACGGGAGCGGCGGAGAGTGGGGAGAGCAACATCAGAAAGTGGATCATTGAAAACGACTGGCTAGAGGCGGTGATCGCCCTACCCGATCAGTTGTTTTACAACACTGGCATCAGTACCTATATATGGATTGTAACCAACCACAAAAGTGCGGAGCGCAAGGGCAAGGTACAGCTCATCAACGCCACGGGGGTGAAGGATGAAGAGTTGATGAAAGAAGGCAAACTCGATTACAATCGTTTTTGGCAAAAGATGGACCGAAGCCTGGGCAACAAACGCAAAAAGATAGGCGAAAATGGCAATGACAAGGGCATTGGCTTTATCACCCAGCTGTATGGCAATTTTGAAGAAAATGAATTTGTGAAAATATACCCCAATGCCTTTTTTGGCTACTGGCGCATCACGGTAGAGCAGCCCTTAAAAGAAAATGGCAAGGTGGTAAAAAGCAAAGGCACCGTAAAAGCCGATGCTTCACTGAGGGACTATGAAAACATCTCCTTTCTGAAAAAGACCACCAACGCCAAAAATAAAATAGTATTTGAGCCACAGACCATAGAAGCTTATTTTGAAGCCGAGGTACTACCCCACCTGCCCGAGGCGTGGATAGACCACGGCAAGACCAAGATTGGCTACGAGATCAACTTTACCAAATATTTCTACGAGTTCAAACCGCTGCGACCCCTCAGCCA
>CALMWS010000348.1 GCA_937870795.1 uncultured Bacteroidota bacterium
TTCCTCGTTTTCTCCATGAAGATACATGCCCAGATAACGGGGGTAAAATTCCAGTTGACATACGATACAACGAGTTGTGATTATTTGGTGAGTATACACATCACTGAGGGGCAGGTCAATAAATTGCAGGATGCTATTCATTTTGGCTTTTATGCCTATTTCGTCACTGAAGGAGAATCACAAGTTAACATTAAAGAAACTTTTAACCCTTACAAACTTAATGTCGTTCCAAAAGTACCTCTTACTTATAACGTGAGCGATATTATTACGGCTTGTTTACCTAAATACAATAAAAAATTGGTTTCTATTGTGTCGGGAGATGGTACCAATTTTTATAGTTTAGAACTAAAAGCTGGAGATGTTATTCCATTGTTCAAATTCACTCTTGATATTGAAACTGAAAAATGTGGCAAAGGCATTAGATTTTGGGATCCTCGAATTGACCCAATTGAGGGTGATCATTGCATGGGGGGGACAACTCCCGGCCTCGGAATAAGCATAGGTGGTCCCAATAATTTGTTTAAGGGTGAGGTAAGCCAAAAGCCTATACAGCCATCACCTATATTTTTGGAAAGTACACAGCAAGATAGTTTGCTCTTGATTGATGGCAGCCACTTTTTATCAAAATGTCAGTGGCCAGCAGAATATGTATGGACCGATGAAGCGGGTAATATACTGGATACAACTTTAAATCTTGCAATTAAAAAAGAACAGGTAGAAAATCAGGTTTTCTACTTAACTGCAACGGATGCACTGGGTTGTAAGAACTACATTTCTTATTCAACGAATGATACTATCGGCTATGCTGCCGTTGACACGGTTTGTAGTGGTACCGAAATTGTCATAACACCAAAAACTGTTTATCAGGATGGTGTTTGGACCATAGATTCCAACCATATAGAAGGAATTACAATTGTCAATCAAGCCAACGGAAAGGCAACTCTTTCCATCTCGGAAAACGCTGAAGGAAGCTTTCGCTTTTTCTTTACGCAGGGCCATATTATGGAAGAAAAAATTTTATGGGTAGCCAAGCCACCGAAGATATTGGAAGCACTGGATATGGTTTGTGAAAAAGACACACTTACATTGCCACTAACAGGTAACTGGAAATCCGAAAATCCTGAAGTAGCCGAAATTGTTGATTTTTCAAAAGTAGTGGCACACAAGGCGGGTACAACTTTATTATATTGGGAGGATGCTGTAACAGGTTGTCTGAGCAATGGAGTAG
>CALMWS010000349.1 GCA_937870795.1 uncultured Bacteroidota bacterium
TGTGATGTTAAAAGCACTTTAAACAATTAAATCAAATACAATGAAACTAAGCGAATTGTTTGAACTGTCACCTTTGGGTTGGGAGGAAGCGAAAAGGGAAACGATAAAACATTATGGCGTAGAATATTGGGAGTGGTGTGTAGAATGTGATAAAGAAATCGAGAGTTGTTTTATATTATCAATTGCGGATCATTCAGAAATGTGGCTTGCGTTAGATTTATACAACGACCCAACCCTACTTAAAGAATGGGAAGCAAAACAAACTAAAAAGGATTAATACCCTATGCCACCGATAAAGCAAATAAAGCTAATAGATCACGACCAGTTACTAACTGGTAGAATATTACCACAGGCGGTTCCTATTGAAGAAGCTGTTTTGGGAGCTTGTATGGTAGATTCAAGTGCTTTCAATATTATTTGTGATCTTTTAAACGTAGAAGATTTTTATCTGAAATCGCACCAATTGATATTTGAGGCTATGCAACAGCTTCATAAATCTGGAAGCCCAATAGACTTATTAACTGTAAACGAGCAGCTAAACAGGAATAAGAAACTTGAAGAAGTTGGCGGTGTAATGGTTCTAATTGATCTTGGCAACAAAGTTAGCGGTGCAGCACACATTGAGGAACATACCAAAATAATCAAATTAAAGGCCATAGGTAGAAATATAATCAAGGTTTGTGCCGATACCTTAAGGAAAGCATTTGACGACGAAATATACCCTCCCGAGATCGTTACAGAGGCAATTAGTGAGTTAGACAAAACAAATAAACTTGTTGTAGCTCCCGCAACCATGTCAGATTTGCTAAAAGAAGTAATTGATTTAGAGTTTAGCAGCGGTTTAAAATCCGGTTACAAAAAGTTAGATTCCATTACTCAGGGATTGGTTGGGCATTTAATAATTGCGGCCGGGCCAAGTGAAGGGAAATCACTGTTTGCGGTCAATATTGCAAAGCATGTGGCAAGTAATGGAATTCCGGTATTGTTCTTTAGCTTGGAAATGAAACGCTGGCAAATAATGCACAGACTTTTAAGCGATGAATTTGATGTTAGCACACGTGATTTGAGGTCAGGAAATTATGACAAAGCCAGGATAATGCAATCGAGAATACCGGAGTACAATTTGACCATCTATGACAAAGTGTTTGATATTGACAACATTTGTTCGATTTCTAAGGGGATGCTAAAAGGCAAAAAAGAGGGGCTTGTAATTATTGATTATTTGCAGATAGCCCAACTTAACGGGCAAAAAGCCAGTAACCGAAACAGAGAGGCTATTGTATCCGAAATCAGTAGAAGGCTAAAGGTATTAGAAATGGAATTGGGTTTGCCTGTAATCGCACTTTCTCAGGTAAGCAGGGATAAGGCACGAAAAACATACACACTAAGCGACCTGAGAGAATCCGGTGCTATTGAGCAAAATGCAGATGGTGTGATCTTTATTTATCGACCAGTGTATCACGGCCAAACGATGTATGAGATTGAGGGAGTGGATAAGCCAATGGACGAGAAAGACGCAATAATAATCATTGCAAAATGGCGTGATGGAGAAGTAGGGTTATTCCCTATGACATTTAACGGACGGTGCAGCAGATTTGAAGACAAACAGGATTTTAGCCAATATGAGCAAGTAAATGATTTTGACCCACAGATAAAAGGGATGAGGGGGCAAGTAGATGAAATACCTTTTTAAACAAAAAAAAACAAAAGCAATGAAAGCAAACGAATTAAGGATAGGAAATTGGGTAAGCAATGGAGAAATTGAATTTCAAATTACCAGTAAAGATATTTATCACAGAGATGTTAGAGTTTATGGTAGTTTTATTAAAGGTATCCCAATAACACCTGAATGGCTGGAAAGGGTTGGGTTTGTAAGCAAGCCTAATAATTTATTTATTCTTGGTAAAATAGAGTTAAGATATTACCGAGGTCGAAGCGATGTTTTAGTACGAGGAATAAATGTAAGTTATAAATACGTCCACCAGCTCCAAAACCTATACTTTGCCTTAACAGGTGAAGAACTTGAGTATAAGCCAAATATTTAACACATTAAAACTATATTACAAATGAAAATAGAAGATATAGTAAAACCATTCTTTTGTACTAATTAC
>CALMWS010000350.1 GCA_937870795.1 uncultured Bacteroidota bacterium
GTCAAACAGAACAAAAGTAATGATTGAGGGTTAATTCCGACAAAAATTTGTCCGAGCCCCTGCGAATCAATTATTTTCAAAATTTTTGATCGAAATATTAAAAAAAACCTTACCTTTGCACTTCCTTTGCAAAAGGTATGTTATAAACAGTTGAATTTTAAAGAATTAAACATAAAATTTTAGGGACCAATGCCTACAATTAACCAGTTAGTAAGAAAAGGTAGGACACAAATTGTGTCAAAATCCAAGTCGCGCGCACTTGATGCATGTCCGCAAAAGAGGGGTGTTTGTACCAGGGTGTACACTACAACTCCTAAAAAACCAAACTCAGCTTTGAGAAAGGTTGCCAAAGTTAGGCTTACCAACCAGCTGGAGGTTATTTGTTATATTCCGGGAGAGGGCCACAACCTTCAGGAGCACTCCATCGTGCTTGTAAGAGGTGGTAGGGTAAAGGACTTACCGGGTGTACGTTACACCATCGTAAGGGGAGCGCTTGATACTGCGGGTGTAAACAACCGTAAGAAGAGCCGTTCACAGTACGGAACAAAGAGGCCTAAATAATTTAATTGACAATTTTATTTTGATCATACCATGAGAAAAAGGAAACCCAAGAAGAGAGTAATTGCACCAGATCCAAGATATGGAGATCCAGTAGTTACACAATTTGTAAACAACATGATGTGGGAAGGCAAAAAGTCAACCACTTTTCATATTTTCTACGAAGCCATGGACAAGATCCAGGACAAAACTGGTGACAATCCACATGACATTTGGCGCAAAGCCCTTGACAATGCCATGCCTCAGGTTGAAGTAAGAAGCAAACGTATCGGAGGTGCCAACTTCCAGATTCCTACCGAAATCCGTGCTGAGCGCAGGGTATCCATTGGAATGAAGTGGTTGGTGAGATTTTCCAGAGAGCGTAGCGGCAAAGGAATGGCAGAAAAACTGGCTGCTGAACTGATTGCTGCAGCAAAAGGTGAAGGCGCTGCTGTTAAAAGGAAAGAAGACACGCACAGAATGGCTGAAGCCAACAGAGCGTTTGCACATTTCCGTTCTTAATCTCTTTTTATAACAATACATTAAATCAATCATAGCTAACACCAAATGGCTAAAGATCTAAAATATACCAGAAACATTGGTATCGCGGCCCACATCGATGCGGGTAAGACGACCACCACAGAACGTATCCTTTACTACACAGGCGTTTCTCACAAAATTGGTGAGGTTCACGACGGTGCTGCCACCATGGACTGGATGGAGCAAGAGCAGGAAAGGGGTATTACCATTACTTCAGCAGCTACCAAAGCAGCATGGCAATGGAGAGGAACTGATTTTACCTTCAACATCATCGATACTCCGGGTCACGTTGACTTTACCGTAGAGGTAAACAGGTCACTCCGCGTATTGGATGGTCTGGTTTTCTTGTTCTGCGCAGTATCAGGTGTTGAGCCACAGTCTGAAACCAACTGGCGTTTGGCCGACAACTACAAAGTACCAAGAATTGGCTTTGTAAATAAAATGGACAGATCCGGTGCCAACTTTTTTGAAGTTGTAAAAGATGTTAAAGATAAGTTGGGTACACTTGCCATTCCTCTTCAAGTTCCAATTGGAGAAGAAGAAAGGTTCAAAGGTGTGGTTGACCTGATCACAGGTAAAGCCATCATCTGGAATGAAGCAGACCAGGGTATGACTTACGAAGAAATACCGGTACCCGAAGATTTGGTTCCTGTTGTAGCAGAGTGGAGAGAAAAATTGCTCGAAGCCATTGCTGAGTACGATGAAACTTTGATGGAGAAATTCTTCGAAGATCCAAACTCAATCGGACAGGAAGAAATGGAAGCAGCCATCCGTGCAGCGGTTTGTGATTTCAAATTTGTACCCATGATGTGCGGTTCTGCCTTTAAGAATAAAGGTGTACAGGCCGTATTGGATGCAGTTTGTTCTTTCCTTCCAAGTCCTTTGGATGTACCACCTGTTAAAGGAACCAATCCTAAGACAGACAAAGAAGAAATCAGAAGAGCAGATGTCAATGATCCGTTTACGGCATTGGCATTCAAAATAGCAACCGACCCCTATGTAGGTAGACTGGCATTTATGCGTGTTTATTCAGGTGCTTTGGATGCAGGTTCCTACATCCTCAACACAAGGTCAGAAAATAAAGAAAGGATTTCTCGTCTTTACCAGATGCACGCCAACAAGCAAAATGCCATCGAGAGGGTAGAGGCCGGCGATATCGCAGCAGGAGTAGGTTTCAAGGATATCCGTACAGGTGATACCCTTTGTGCTGAAGGACACCCCATCATCCTGGAATCAATGGTTTTCCCAGAACCGGTAATCGGTATTGCTGTAGAACCAAAGAGCCAGAAAGACCTCGATAAATTGGGTATGGCATTGGCAAAACTTGCCGAAGAAGATCCAACTTTCAGGGTTAAATTTGATGAAGATACAAACCAGACCATCATCAGTGGTATGGGTGAGCTTCACCTGGAAATCATCGTTGATCGTTTGAGGAGAGAGTTTAAAGTAGAGTGTAATCAGGGTGCACCTCAGGTTTCTTACAAAGAGGCGCTTACCGCTACAGTAGATCATACCGAAAGGTTGAAAAAACAATCAGGTGGATCTGGTCTCTTTGCTCAGATGTCATTTGAACTCGGCCCTGCAGATGAGAAATTTTTGGAAAGTGAAGAATTCAAGAGTGGAAAAACCAAACTCCAGTTTGTCAATGACATCTTCGGAGGTTCGGTTCCAAAAGAATACCACGCATCCATTGTTAAGGGCTTTAATGCCATGATGGACAATGGCATCCTGGCGGGTTACAATATCGACAGCATGAAAGTAAGGTTGTACGATGGACAGACACACGCAGTGGATAGTAAGCCCCTCGCATTCGAATTGTGTGCGAAGGAAGGTTTCAAAGAAGCTGCCAAGAAGTGTAATCCGGTATTGTTGGAGCCAATCATGAAATTGGAGGTAGTAAGTCCTGATGAATATACAGGAGCCGTTATCGGTGACCTCAACAGAAGAAGGGGCTTGCCTAAGGGTCAGGAGCAAAGAGCAGGGGGAGCGATCTCTATCCAGGCTGAGGTGCCATTGGCTGAGATGTTTGGGTATGTAACTGAGTTGAGAACCATCACCTCAGGAAGGGCCAACAGCACGATGGAATTTTCACACTATGCACCGGCTCCCAAGAACGTAGCAGAGGCTGTAATCGCCAAAGCGAAGGGAACGGTAAAAGCTTGATAATGAAGAAATTGCCTCAACGACCATTCGTTGGGGCATATTTTTTGTATATATTTTGCATTTTTAGAAAAAAAAATTTGGCGAATTAGGGATTTTTATTACCTTTGCAGCCGCTTTAAAAGAGTAATAATTTAATAAGGGTTATGAATCAAAAAATTAGGATCAAACTTTGTTCTTACGACCACAACCTGGTTGACAAGAGTACAGAGAAGATCGTAAAAACAGTTAAGAATAGTGGGGCCGTTATATCGGGCCCGATTCCGCTGCCCACAGATAAAGAGATCTTTACCGTGTTGCGTTCACCGCATGTCAATAAGAAATCTCGTGAGCAGTTCCAATTGCGTACCCACAAAAGATTGATCGAGATTTTCACGCCAACACAAAAAACGGTAGATGCACTCTCCAAGCTGGAGCTTCCCAGTGGTGTGGACATTCAGGTCAAATTAACTTAATTTATTTAAAAACACGGGATGCAGTAGGCTGCTGCATTCTCATTATTTGCGCCAAAATTATAAACTATGAATGGTTTAATTGGTAAAAAAATTGGTATGACCAGCATTTTCGATGCTGAGGGAAAGTACATCGCAGTAACTGTGGTGGAAGCAACACCTAATGTCGTTACCCAGGTAAAGACCGTTGATTCAGACGGTTACAACTCTTTGCAGTTGGCCTTTGGTGAGGCAAAAGAGAAGAACACCTCAAATCAAATGATGGGTCACTTCAAAAAAGCAGGAACCACACCCAAAAGAAAGGTGGCTGAGTTTCGCGATTTCGGAATTTCAAAAGCTTTGGGTGATACCATCGCCATTGATGAAGTTTTCGCAGAAGGAGACAAAATCAGAGCGGTAGGTACTTCCAAGGGTAAGGGCTTCCAGGGAGTTGTAAAACGTCATGGTTTCAGCGGGGTAGGTGAGTCAACACACGGACAGCACAACCGATTGAGAGCTCCGGGCTCTATTGGTGCATCTGCCTATCCTTCAAAAGTATTTAAAGGACTCAGGATGGCGGGTCGTATGGGTAATGACAAAGTAACTGTCAAAAACCTTCGCATTGCCAAATTGCTTCCAGAAAAAAATCTGATCCTGGTTAAGGGTGCTATTCCCGGCCACAATGGATCTTTTGTTGTACTTGAAAAGTAAGGCCAGATGAGAATAGATATTTTAAATTCCAACGGACAATCTACAGGCAGATCAATTGAGCTTCCAGATACCATCTTCGGTATTGAGCCCAACGAACACGCCATGTATCTGGCTGTAAAGCAGTTCAATGCTGCACAGCGTCAGGGCACCCACAAATCAAAAGAAAAGTGGGAAATCGCACGAACTACCAAAAAATTCAAACGCCAAAAGGGAACAGGTGGAGCCAGAGCGGGTTCATTGAAATCTCCTACAGTTAAGGGCGGGGGTAGAGCTTTCGGACCCAGACCAAGAGACTACGATTTTTCACTGAACAAAAAAGTGAGAAAATTGGCAAGATACTCTGCTTTGTCATTGAAAGCACAATCGGGTAAACTCAAAGTGGTAGAAGACCTAAGCTTTGATGCTCCAAAAACCAAATCATTTGCAGGTGTTATGAAAGGCTTGGGCGTAAACGAGGTGAAAAATGCCTTGATCGTTCTTCCTGATTACAATGAAAATGTTTATCTCTCTGGCAGAAACATTGCCAATGCCAGATTGATGAATGTGAAAGACATCAATACCTACGAGGTGCTGCATGCAACGGATTTGGTATTGTTTGAAAGTGCAGTATCCAAATTTGTTTAATCCAGGCTCAAACACGAAATAGTCATGGCAAAAGATATCATCATCAAACCCATCATCTCGGAAAAAGCCGAGAGGATTTCAGGAAAGCTGAATCAATATGCTTTTCTGGTAGACAAAGGCGCCAACAAGCTGGAGATACAAAAAGCCTTTTCTGCAATGTTTCCGGATGTAACAGTAAACGCTGTTAACACCATGGTAAACCCAGGAAAAGTAAAAGTTAGAAATACCAAATCAGGCATCATCAGAGGAAGGGTATCATCCGTTAAAAAAGCGGTTATTACCTTGTCAGAAGGCGATACGCTTGACATTTATGGATCAGAAGAATAAATGGATTAAATACTTAAACAATGGGTATTAAAAAATTTAAACCAGTAACCCCGGGAACCAGATTCAGAACAGGAAATTCATTTACTGAACTGACCACTGGCAACAACCCGGTAAAGAGCCTAACCTCAGGTAAAGGCGCAACCGGTGGTCGTAACCACGATGGCAAGATGACCATGCGTCAAATCGGTGGTGGTCACAAGAAGAAGTACAGGGTTATTGACTTTAAAAGAGATAAGGAAAATATTCCGGGTAAGATCACTACCATCGAGTACGATCCCAACAGAACTGCGTTCATCGCTTTGGTGGTTTATGCTGATGGTGAAAAGAGATACATCCTGGCTCCTGATAAAATTAAGGTAGGAGACGAGATCATGTCTGGTGACAAGGCACTTCCCAATACAGGGCATGCATTGTACCTCAAAGATGTGCCACTCGGTTCCAGCATCCATGCCATTGAAATGAACCCTGGTAAGGGTGCAGCTTTGGCAAGAAGTGCAGGTACCTATGGTATCCTTACCGGTAGAGAGGGCAAATATGCAGTGATCAAGATGCCATCTTCTGAAGTAAGAAGGGTATTGTTGACATGCAAAGCCACTATGGGTGTAGTTTCCAATCCGGATCACGGACAGGAAGAGCTTGGAAAAGCCGGTAGGAAGAGATGGTTGGGCGCAAGACCAAGAGTAAGAGGTGTTGCGATGAACCCGGTAGATCACCCGATGGGTGGTGGTGAAGGTAGGGCGTCAGGAGGACACCCTGTATCCAGAACAGGTATCATGGCAAAAGGTCAAAAAACCAGAAATCCCAACAAGCCGTCCAACAAGTTTATCATTAGCAGAAGAAAATCTAAAAACGCAAAATAATCGTCATGGCAAGATCCATCAAAAAAGGCCCATACGTATTTCACAAGCTGCTTGACAAAGTCAATAAAGCCAATGAATCCAGTAAAAAGGGCGTTATCAAGACCTGGTCAAGGGCTTCTATGATTATTCCTAATATGGTTGGTCTCACCATTGCGGTTCACAACGGAAAATCCTTTATCCCGGTGTTTGTTACCGAAAACATGGTTGGTCACAAATTGGGAGAATTTGCGCCGACGCGTACATTTAAAGGACACTCAGGAAACAGATAATAAAAACAGTAAACACGCAAAATATGGAAGCTGTTGCTAAACTTAAGAACTGCCCAATGTCTCCAAGAAAGATGAGACTGGTAGTTGACATCATCAGAGGAAAATCGGTTAACGACGCCCTCAGCATCCTCAAGTACACCAAAAATGAAGGTGCTATGTGGGTAGAAAAACTCTTGTTGTCGGCTGTTGCCAACTGGGAGAACAAAAACGACGGGTTAAGTCCTGAAGACGCAGACCTTTACGTTAAAACTGCTTTCGTTGATGGTGGCAGTGTTCTGAAAAGGTTCCAGCCTGCACCTCAGGGTAGGGCACACAGGATCCGAAAAAGAATGAACCACGTTACCCTTGTGGTAGATGGTAAAACCACTGTTGAAGCATAATTTATCAAGCAAATTCAAAATTAATCCATGGGTCAGAAGACAAATCCAATTGGCAATAGGTTAGGAATCATCAAGGGATGGGATTCCAGCTGGTTTGGTGGAAAAGATTTCGCACTAAAGGTGGTAGAAGACGAAAAAATTCGTAACTACCTGAATGCCAGGATATCTAAAGGCGGTATTGCCAAGATTGTGATCGAAAGGACACTGAAAAGAGTAACGGTAACCATCAATACTTCTCGTCCGGGTATCATCATTGGAAAAGGTGGTCAGGAAGTTGATAAGATCAAGGAAGAGTTGAAAAAACTTACCAATAAAGATGTACAAATCAATATCGTAGAAATCCGTAAGCCGGAGTTGGATGCTGCCATCGTAGGTGAAACCATCGCCAAACAAATTGAGAGCAGGATCAACTACAGAAGAGCCATCAAAATGGCGATCCAGTCTACCATGAGAGCAGGTGCCGAAGGTATCAAAGTAAGGGTGAGCGGTCGTTTGAACGGTTCCGATATGGCAAGAACAGAAGAGTACAAGGAAGGAAGAACACCTTTGCACACATTCAGAGCCGATATCGACTATGTAATTTCTGAAGCTTTGACCGTTTACGGACTGATTGGCTTGAAGATATGGATCTGTAAAGGAGAAGTTTTGGGCAAACGCGACCTTTCTCCAAATGTAGGAGTAGAAAAGAAAGCTGTTGGCGGCATGGAAAGAGGCGGATCTGATCGCAGAAGAGAAGGCGGCAGAGATGGCGGTAGAGACGGTGGCCAGGGCAGGAAGAAAAAGAGATAATTGAAATAAGAAAATATTCGTACCTTTGCCGAACTTTTCAAAAAAGGGTAGGCAACAAATAAAATAACCATGTTACAACCTAAAAGAACCAAATATAGGAAGCAGCACAAAGGCAGGATCAAAGGGAATGCAGGAAGGGGTTACACCATAGACTTCGGATCATTTGCCCTGAAATCACAAGACAGCGGCAGATTAACCAGCCGTCAGATCGAATCTGCCAGGATTGCCCTTACCAGGTACATGAAAAGGGAAGGAAAGGTGTGGATTCGTATATTCCCAGACAAGCCAATCACAGCAAAACCAGCTGAAGTGAGGATGGGTAAGGGAAAAGGAGCACTGGATCACTGGGTAGCTATTGTTAAACCAGGAACCATTATGTTTGAAATCGACGGTGTACCAGCTGAAACAGCTAAGGAAGCACTCAGATTGGCAGCACAAAAATTACCGGTGCTTACAAGTTTTGTAACCAGACCCGATTATGCGGAATAATAAAATGCAGCAACATGGCAAGTAAAACAACAACAGAATTGAAAGGCATGAGTGTAGAGCAGTTGCAAAATCAGGCAGCTGAGCTCGAGTCAGGTATCAGTAAGATGAAATTTGACCACGCTGTCAGAGGACTGCAAAATCCAATGGAAATTCGCAGGACCCGCAAAGAAATAGCCCGTCTTTACACAGAGTTGAGAGACAGGGAGTTGTCGCAGGCAAGTGATGTCGAGTTGGCAAAAAGGTCAAAATTAAGATTAAGAAGAAGGTCAAAATAATTATCGATGGCAATTTCAGCGAGCAAAAAACAAATCGTTGGTGTGGTGACCAGCAATAAAATGGATAAAACCATCACCGTATCAGTAGAGAGAAGGTTGAAACACCCCATGTACGGTAAGTTTGTAAAAAAGACCAAAAAATTTAAGGCCCACGACGAGCAAAACGTTTGTCAGGAAGGTGACCTGGTAAGGATTGTAGAATCCAGACCTTTGAGCCGACTGAAGCGTTGGAGCCTTGTTGAAGTGGTTGAAAAAGCGAAGTAATTCACAGAGCATAATATAAAGTTATGATACAGCAGGAATCAAGATTAAATGTAGCAGACAACAGTGGAGCCAAAGAAGTACTTTGTATCCGCGTACTGGGAGGTACCAAAAGAAGGTATGCTTCTATCGGTGATAAAATTGTTGTTTCTGTGAAAGATGCCACTCCGGGTGGTGTTAAGAAGGGAACAGTTTCAAAAGCTGTTATCGTCAGAACCAAAAAGGAAATCCGTAGAAAAGACGGTAGTTACATCCGTTTTGACGACAATGCCGTTGTATTGCTTAACAACGCAGATGAGCCAAGGGGCACTCGTATCTTTGGTCCTGTTGCCAGGGAATTGAGAGACAGGGATTATATGAGAATTGTTTCACTGGCTCCCGAAGTACTTTAAACTGATAAATTTTATTGACAATGTCAACAAAGAATTATACCACCAAACGATTTGCCCCTAAATACCATATCAAAAAGGGGGACAAAGTAATGGTCATCTCTGGTGATAACAAGGGAGATACTGGAATTGTACAGCAAATCCTTACCAAAGAGAACAGAGCCATTGTTGAAGGTATCAGAATGGTAAAAAAACACATCAAGCCAACCGAAAACAATCCGGGCGGTATCAATGAAATGGAAGCACCCCTTCACATTTCAAAATTGATGCTGGTAGATCCTAAATCAGGAAAACCTACCCGTGTTGGAAGGAAAGAGGTTAATGGCAAGAGTGTCAGAGTTTCAAAAAAATCCGGAGAAATCATTAAATAATGAGCTACGTACCCACATTTAAAAGCAAATACAAAAACGAAGTAGTAAAGGAGCTTCAGGAGAAGTTTCAGTACAAATCTTCAATGCAGGTGCCAAAATTGTTGAAAATATGCCTCAACCAGGGCGTTGGCGCTGCTACCCAGGATAAAAAACTCATCGATTCTGCTTTGTCAGAAATGACTACCATTGCCGGACAGAAGGCAGTGCCAACCAAAGCAACCAAATCGGTATCCAACTTTAAGTTGAGAGAGGGTATGACCATCGGTACAAGGGTTACTTTGCGCAACGACAGGATGTATGAATTCCTGGAGCGTTTGGTAACAATCTCTTTGCCAAGGGTAAGGGACTTCAAAGGAATCAACGATAAAAGTTTTGATGGTGCAGGTAACTACTCAATGGGTATTACCGAGCAGATCATCTTCCCTGAAATCGATATCGACAAGGTGAACAAGATCACAGGTATGGACATCACATTTGTGACATCCGCAAAGACCGATGCAGAAGCATTTGCATTGTTGAAAGCACTGGGTCTTCCATTCAAAAACCAAAACAACAACAACTAATATCCATGGCTAAGAAATCCATCATTGCCAGAGAGCACAAAAGAGAAAGACTCGTAGCAAAATATGCTGATCTCAGAAAAAAACTGAAGGAAGAAGGAGACTACGAAGCATTGGACAAGTTGCCAAGAAACAGCGCAAAAGTGAGGTTGCACAACAGGTGTAAACTTACCGGAAGGCCTAAGGGATATATGAGAAAATTTGGTATCAACAGGGTTACCTTCAGAAAAATGGCCAACGAGGGCAAGATTCCGGGTATCACCAAATCAAGTTGGTAATTAGTTAAGAAGCAAAGAAAAGAATAATAACATGATGGTTACAGATCCAATTTCTGATTTCCTAACCAGAATCAGAAATGCTCAAAAGGCGGGACACACAACAGTGATGATACCTGCTTCTAACATCAAAAAAGCAATCACGGAGATCTTGTACGATCAAGGCTACATCCTTAAGTACAAGTTTGACGACAAAGCCGGCAAGCAGGGTGAAATTCATATTGCCATCAAATATGACAGGCAAACAAAACAGCCTGTGATCAAAGAATTGGGAAGAATCAGTAAACCTGGTTTGCGCCAATATGTAAGGTCAAATGAAATCCCTAAGGTTGCCAATGGTTTGGGCATCGCCATCGTGTCTACTTCTTCAGGAGTGATGACCGATAAAAAAGCGAGATCCCTCAATGTAGGTGGAGAATTACTTTGTTACGTATATTAAAAAATAACTGAAATGTCTAGAGTAGGAAATGCTCCGATAAGTCTTCCCAAAGGTGTTACCATCGACGTAACGAAGGGAAACATGGTTACCGTCAAAGGCCCAAAAGGAGAACTCAAAGAACAATTTGACCAGGACATGCAGATTGGCATCGAGGATGGTGTACTTTCTGTTAAGAGACCTACAGAGCAGCAGCGTCACAGAGCTGTACATGGCCTGTCAAGGGCACTGCTCAACAACATGGTAGTTGGTGTTTCTGATGGCTTTACCAAAACCATGGAATTGGTTGGGGTAGGTTACAGGGCTACCAATACAGGCAATTTGCTCGAGTTGATCGTGGGTTATTCTCACCCTATATTTTTTGATCTTCCAAAGGAAGTGAAACTGAGCACAAAAACTGAAAAGGGTTCCAACCCAATGGTAATTTTGGAAAGTGCCGACAAACAATTGTTGGGTCAGGTAGCAGCCAAAATCCGTTCATTCAGGAAGCCTGAGCCTTACAAAGGAAAAGGTATTAAATTCGAAGGTGAAATCATCCGTAGAAAAGCTGGTAAGACAGCTGGTAAGGGTGGTAAGAAATAATAATTACAATTAAGAAAAATGGCTAACAAAGCAGAAAGCAGACGTAAAATTCATTTGAGGATCAGAAGCAAGATTTCTGGCAGCCCCGAAAGACCACGACTGAATGTTTTCAGAAGTAACAAAGGCATCTATGCCCAGGTTATTGATGACATCAATGGTAAGACGTTGGCAGCTGCTTCATCCAAAAGTTTGTCCAACTTCCAGGGAAACAAAACCGAGCAGGCAACTGCAGTAGGTAAGCTGGTTGCTGAAAAAGCAAAAACAGCGGGTGTTTCAACTGTAGTTTTCGACAGAGGAGGTTACCTCTACCACGGTAGGGTAAAAGCCCTTGCCGATGGTGCGAGAGAAGGAGGACTAGTATTTTAAAAAACATTCATATTCTATAAAAGATGTCTGAAAATCAAAGAGTAAAACCTGCTGAGTCAGAACTGAAAGACAAACTGGTAAACCTTGCAAGGGTTGCTAAAGTAACCAAGGGAGGTAGAACATTTAGTTTTTCTGCCCTTGTGGTAGTAGGTGATGGCAACGGAATGGTTGGATATGGTCTGGGTAAAGCCAGAGAAGTATCAGAATCTATTTCAAAGGCTGTTGATGATGCCAAGAAAAATATGGTTAAAGTACCAGTAATAAAAGGTACCATTCCCCACGAACAAAAAGGCAAATACGGAGCCGGCAAGGTGTTGCTAAAACCAGCAGCCGATGGTACGGGAGTAATTGCCGGTGGTGCGATGAGGGCTGTATTGGAAATGGCAGGCGTTCACAACGTTTTGGGCAAGTCTCAGGGATCTTCCAACCCACACAACGTGGTGAAGGCTACCATCGACGCGCTTTCTAAAATGAGGGACTCATACGAGGTAGCCAGACAGCGTGGAATTGAATTGAATAAAGTTTACGAAGGATAATTCATCGAGATGGACAAGATAAAAATTACCCAGGTTAAAAGTGTCATCGACAGACCAAAACGTCAGAAAGACACCATCCAGGCCCTTGGATTGAAAAAAATGAACCAAACTGTGATCAAGGTAGCAACACCTCAAATCATGGGCATGGTCAACGCTGTCAGTCACCTGGTAAGCGTTGAAAAAGCTTAATTTTTAGAACTACAAAGAAAAACAAGATACAATGGATCTTTTTAATCTTAAACCAGCTCCAGGGTCCGTAAAGACCAACAAACGATTGGGTAGGGGTACCGGCTCAGGAAGAGGTGGCACCTCCACAAGAGGTCACAAAGGAGCAAAATCCAGGTCTGGTTTCAAAAACAAGCGACACTTTGAAGGGGGGCAAATGCCTCTGCAAATGCGTCTTCCAAAACGTGGATTCAAGAATGTCAACAGAAAAGAATATACCGCCATTAATGTGTCGGTTCTTCAGGGACTTCATGACAAATATGGTGTAACTGACTTTTCAATGGACACCCTAGTGAAGTACGGTGTTGCTTCTGCAAACGAGTTGGTTAAGATCCTTGCCAATGGTGACCTTAAGGCAAAAATCACCATAAAGTTTGCTAATGTATCTCCATCCGCAAAAGCCAAAGTAGAGGCAGCTGGTGGTTCTGTTTCAGCAGAATAATATTTCGTATAATGAATAAGTTTATCGAAACTTTAAAAAATATCTGGAGTATAAAGGAGCTTAGAGATAAGATCCTTTTTACGCTTTTAATCCTGGCTGTTTACAGGATTGGTTCCTTTGTGGTACTCCCTGGTGTCAATGCCGC
>CALMWS010000351.1 GCA_937870795.1 uncultured Bacteroidota bacterium
GGTCTGAGCATAAAGCAATTTATGTTAGCAAAAGGGCTTCCTTTACACCGTTATTATTACTGGAATAGGAAATACACCGAGGAGGCCGGTGATACAGGTTTTGTTCCGATACATATAGGTCAAGCACAGGAGAATCATATAGTAGAGATTGAATATAAGGAAGAAGTTCATATTCGCCTTGGGAGGCATAGTCCTCAGATATTAAGCCTTAGCATAAGAAGAATGGTATAGGATGATACCTTTTACCAGCGGTCATCAATACTTTGTATATAGCGGGATAACTGATTTTCGCAAAGGCTATAATGGTTTATTGGGTATAATTAGGAGTGTCATGGAGAGCAATCCAGTAGATGGAAGTGTCTATGTGTTTTTTAATAAACGCCGCAACCAGATTCGATTGCTAGTATATGATACCGGCGGCCTGGTATTGTTGAGCAAGAAATTGGAGCAGGGCACCTATGAAGTCATTAAGACGTCAGGTGATAGCACTAAATTTACGATCAATTGGACTCAGCTAACATGTGTGCTGCAAGGGATAAAATTGCGAAGTATTCGGTATAGAAAACGATATAAAATTGTAGAAAATAATTTTGCAGAATCAAGAAATATTCCTACCTTGAGGGAGTGAACAACGTAGAAGAAATAGTATTATCACTCCAACAAGAAATAGTTGAGTACAAAAAAGAGAATGCATATCTGCGTGCGGAAATAGCACAACTCAAACGCTTAATATTTGGAAAGAAATCAGAACGGTTTATTTCAGAAGAAAAGCCCTTTCCTCCTGGAACACTCTTTTCCGAGGTGGTTCCCGAAGAAAATAAATTAGAGAACCTCACTGAGCAAATCAGCTACGAAAGAACGAAGCCCGTGCATCGCAAAGGGGGGCGCAAAGAATTGCCGTCACATCTACTTCGTCAAATCGAAGTTATTGAACCAGAAGATAAGAAAGATACAGACCGACGCATAGGGCTACTTGTTACAGAAGAACTCGAATACACTCCTGGTGTATTTCATGTAAATCGCATCGAAAGGCCAAAGTATGTAGATGATCAGACAAAAAAGATCAAAATAGCCCCTATGCCCTCAAAGCCAGTGCCCAAATCGCAATTTGGACCGCAATTTATGGCACATACGATAGTAAGCAAGTACATGGATCACATGCCTCTGTATCGGATGATCCAGCAGTTCAAAAGAGATCATAACGTAGCGATAAGTAAATCAAGTCTGGGTGAGTCTATGCATCAATATCTGGATTTACTCATTCCGGTTTATAATAAATTAAAAGCCGCCGTACTGGAACAAGAATATATTCAAACGGATGAAACGACCTATAAAGTGCTAAGCGAAGACAAAGAAGGATCAGCACACCTGGGTTATATCTGGGCCAGTTATGCACCCGTAAACAAGTTGGTATTATTCACGTACCAAAAATCCAGAAGCAGTGAGAGTATGAATAACCACTTGAATGGATTTGTTGGAAAGAATCAAGTAGATGGGTATGGCCCTTATGAAAAATTGCAACAGATCCCTGGAATGCAAATGTTCAGCTGTTGGGCACATGCCAGGAGAAAATTCGACAAGGCATTAGAATCATATAAGCCGGAAGCCGAAAAAACATTATCACTTATTCAAGAGCTATACAATGTTGAAAAGCATTGCAGAGATCAGAATTTGAATTATGAACAGAGAAGAAAAATCAGACAGGATCAGAGTAAAGTTATTCTTCAGAAAATAAAAAGCTACCTGGACAATCTCTCCATTCAAAATATCCTTCCGGCATCCTCCTTGGGTGAAGCCATAGGATATACATTAAAAAGATGGAGGCAGCTGAGCAATTATATCGACCATGGAGAAGTAGAAATTGATAATAATCTCATTGAAAATAAAATTCGGCCTATAGCCCTGGGTCGTAAAAATTATTTATTTGCAGGCTCTCATGAATCCGCTCAAAGGGCTGCAATGGTCTATTCCTTATTTGCTACTTGTATATTACATAATATCAATCCTTACGAATGGCTCATTGATGTGTTCAATAGAATAAATGATCATCCAATTAACAGGATCGAAGAGCTCTTACCCCAGAATTGGGCAAAAT
>CALMWS010000352.1 GCA_937870795.1 uncultured Bacteroidota bacterium
CGGGAACAGCCATTACGGCCACGGTGTTGGTGAATCCTACACCGAATGCGGTTGCCATGCCGGCCTCACAGACGATATGTTCCGGCGGGTCAATTAGCACAATCGTATTAAGTGGCAATGTAAGTGGTACGAGTTTCAACTGGACGCGCGACAATTCAGCCAATGTTACCGGCATACCGGCAAGCGGCAGTGGCAACATTAGCGGAAGTATGACCAATACGACAAATGCACCGGTAACGGTCACCTTTACAATTACTCCAACGGCGAATGGATGTCTAGGAACAGCCATTACAGCCACGGTGTTGGTAAATCCTACACCAAATGCGGGGGCAAATCCTACAACGCAGATCCTATGTTCAGGAGGTTCAATAACTCCCATCACTTTTACCGGCAACGTAGCCGGCGCTGTTTATTCATGGACAAGAAACAATCCGGGCGTTACAGGCATAGCATCATCCGGAACGGGTAACATTGCAGGTACGCTGGTAAGTACCAGTTTGGTTCCTGAAGTGGTGACCTTTACCATAACGCCCAGTTACTCCAATGCGGGTTTTACATGCACGGGAACAGCCATTACCGCAACAGTGACTGTAAATCCAAAGCCGAGCCTCAATGCAGTGGGCAATCAATTGGTTTGTGCCAATACCTCCACCCAAGAGGTATCCTTTACAGGAGCACCTCCTGCGGCATTTTTCACGTGGACCAATAACAATACATCAATTGGATTGGCTGCCTCTGGAAATGGCAACATACCTGCCTTTACTGCCCTTAATAATACTGGGGTGAATCAGGTTGCTACCATTACAGTTACTCCCAATTATACCAGTGGCAATGTCACTTGTCAGGGAGATGCACGAACCTTTACGATTACTGTATTTCCTGGCCTTAATATCACACCGTTTAACGATGTTGAAATTTGTGAAGATGCTTCATTTGGGTTGGGAGTAAACCTCATACAATTGGGTTCTCCTCCTTATACTTACAGTTGGTCCGGCCCATCTGGCTTTGTTTCCACGTTGGCCAACCCTGTAATTAATCCTTCTACCTGGAATGTACATACAGGAGCATACAATGTGACTGTAACAGATAGCAAAGGCTGCACAGGAGTGGCCACACAGGATATTATCGTCAACCCCAGTCCCGAATTTACGGAACAACCTCAAAATATGTATGTATGTGAAGGGAATACCGCTACTGCGAATGCTCTGGCAACAGTTGCCAATGGAAGTCCGTTGACTTACATCCTTCAAGTACAACAGGGTGCCGGATTCGCAACAATAGCCACCAATGCTACAGGTAGTTTTACAATTCCCAATGTAAGCCCTGCCATGAATGGTACTGTTTACCGAATATTAGCACATGCAGACCACAACCCAATGCCTGATTGTGAAACATCATCTCAGTTGATTCAACTTTATGTTCAGGATGATCAGGGATTGGCATGCAATAATATGGTCAATTATTCTATTGATGAAAATTGCATAGGGCTCATTACTGTCGATATGGTAATGGAAGGAGATTTTATAGATGAGTTTTATGTTATAACCTTAACCAACGCTGCCGGACAACCGGTTCCGAACCCGATTGGTCAGGATCATATTGGTGAAATATTGACAGCAACTATTACAGATATTTGTACCGGTAACAGCTGCAGCGGCAATATCAGCATAGAGGATAAGTTGGCTCCGATTGTACAATGTGATTTACCTATGTGCGACCTTTTGACCCTAAGCGGTGAATGGGACAGCTCCGACAATGCTTTCTCACCTGGACAGTGCTGGGCCTTTGATGGCTTTACACCCAATCCAAATTTATTGTACGATGTGCTTCAATTTACAGTTGCGGTTGGAGGTGATTATACTTTTACCATGGATGATTCACCCAATTACGATGGTATTGCCGGCATCTTTGCCGGGAGCTTTGATGCCAATGATCCATGCACCAACCTGATTGGAGGTGACGATGACATCAATGGTATTTTTGAAACGGAACCTTCATTTACCATAAACCTGACACCGGGTACCTATTATTTGGTGAGCAGCACCTGGACCTCAGGTCAAATGGGAGTATACAACTGGACCTTTAGTGGTCCGGCTGCCCTTCAGACGCCTTGCGACTTCACTTGTTTAGATAAAGAAGGAATATTAAATGGAGATATAGAAATTCCAGAGCCTGTGGTTTTTGATTGTTCTGATTATACAGTAACCCACAAAGTAACTGTAACGGGAGATGAATGTATTGGAGAAAATCTGGTGATTGAATATTTGGTCAAAGATAAATTCGGTTATCAATCCAATTGTATCCAAAGCATTGCTGTAAGACCATTAGATATAGATGATGTAATTTTCCCAGTGAACCCGGTAATATTAACTTGCAATTCAGGGGTAAGTCCCGAAGAAATCAGCAACTATTTCGAAGATGTAAGTTATGGATACCCGCACGTGTACAACTTCCTTGGAGATGTACAGCCTCTTGACAATTCCACATGTAATGTGTATGCCGCTTACCAGGATGTTACCATTGCAGCCTGTGGATACGAGTGTCTTGGCAATTCTAAAGTAGTGCGCACATGGACCTTGTTAAACTGGTGTACCCAGGAAACAGCAACGTACGTACAGATCATCAAAGCAGTAGATACCAAAGCACCTACCTTCATCGTAAAAGATGTAACCGTGAGTGTAAACCCATGGGGCTGTGTAGCGA
>CALMWS010000353.1 GCA_937870795.1 uncultured Bacteroidota bacterium
TGACACTTTGGCGATCCCAACTTTGACCCAAAGATGGGCTACTGATACGATTTTGAAAACACCTGAATCTGTCATTTTTGATGAAAAATATGGTGTTTTCTATGTTTCGTGCATTGGTGCTGTACCACCTGATGCCAAGGACAAGGACGGCTACATTGCCAAGCTGAACCAGAAGGGAGAAATCATCAAGAAAGATTGGGTAACCGGCTTGAGTGGCCCCAAAGGTATGGCCATTAAAGGTGATAGCCTTTATGTGACGGATATTGATGCACTTGTATTGATCCACACACCTTCGGGCAAAGTGATACAACGAATTCCGGTAAAGGGAGCTAAGTTTTTGAACGATGTGGCCATTGATGATATGGGAATTGTATATTTTAGTGACTCATATGCCAACAGCTTACACAGCTGGGATGGCAAAAAAGTGGCCACTCTTGCTACCGGCGATGCGCTGGGAAATCCTAATGGTATTTTTAATGAAACAGACAGACTGGTCATGGCTTCTTTTGGCAAAGGAAACGTATATACATTTAACAAAGCCACTGCAGCCATTGAAGTAAAGGTTGACACCTTGCCTGGTGGTGATGGGGTGGAAGCTTTCAAAGATGGCTATCTGGTTTCCAACTGGAATGGAGAGGTTTATTACATCAACAAAGACTGGAAAAAACAACTTTTGCTGGATACCAAAGCTGCCAAGAGAAATGCGGCCGATATCGAATTTGTGCCTTCACAGAATCTTCTATTGGTTCCTGAATTTTTTGGAAATAAGGTAACGGCATACGACGTTAAGTAATCAAAGATATTAAATTTTCAAGGACGGTCACAGCGCTTTTTCTATGATCGTCCTTGCTTTTTCTGCCAGGTTACCAAACAATGCTGCTGATACCTCATCAAAATGGGCTTTGTCAAAATGCCGTGTAAATACACCTTTTTCAAGCAGATAAATTTCATCACATATCCTGAATAGCGGGTCGAGAATGTGAGAAGCAATAAAAAGGGTGCTTCCTCTTTCGTTTAGTACTTTGAGCATAACTTCAAGGATGTGATTGCTTTCAAGGTCGAGGCCGTTGAAGGGCTCATCCAGCAAGTAGACGCTTTTTTCTTTTCTAAGCATGGCCAGGATGGCAAGTTTCTTTTTCATGCCAGTTGAATAATTTTCTATCAGCTCATCAAGAGGAATTTGAAGCAATTCCAATAATGGGCCTTCATCGTATTTTTCGCGGGTTGTGGCAAACAGTGAGAGGTATTCCCTGCCGGTAATATTAGGATAAAAATAAGTGCTGGTTTCCAACAAAAAAACCATGCTTTTTTTTAGTGGTATTTTGTCCAATAGGATATTACCTGATACAGGTTTTTTCAACCCACTCAAAGCATGAAACAAGGTTGTTTTACCCGCTCCGTTGAGTCCTGCAATGCCATGAATTTTACCACTTTCCCATGTTATATTCAATTGTGGGATAACCACATGATTGCCATAGGTAAGTTGAATGTTGGATAGCTCAATCATTGAAGTAAGGCTTTAAATTGCGCACGGCTTTGAAGTAATAATATAGTGAATAGCCGGTAGGAAAGATGAATCCAATGGGTAGAATCGACAAGATTGCAATAACAGCGGTAAAATTACTTTGTTTGACCCAGGAATAACCGGGTGTATAATGACTGTATTTTGCCAGAATTGAAAAAACCCATAGCATGATCAGACCCATTGTTATCAACATTACAATGAACAGGTTTTGCCAATGAAAGACAAGATGTAGGACAATGACGGGCAGAAACCAAATCATCACCCACTTGATGTGCAGCAATAATTTATTATGGAGAAATACTTGCGCCGAAGAATAGGAGTCTGTCAACACAGCCAAATTTTCATTGTGATCATAGAAGCCAGTGGCCAGCACAGTCAACAACCATAGTAAAAAAACGCTGAAATAGGGTAAGCCCACTGCAAGCCATGCTGCCAAATACAGTACAACCAATGGGACATACAACTTTCGCATACCACTTCGCCATTCAAAAAGTGCCAAAGGAATAAACCACAACCATTTATTCATAGCTCTTTGTTCATTTTGTGGTCGGTACCAGGGCAGTAAAAATGAAAAGATAATGGAGGATAGCCAGTAATAAGAATAGCCGCCTGGAACAGAGCTCAATACAAAGGGTAGCAAAAAAAGCAGGTATTCTGCACTGAGTAACAGGTGGTAATCTGGTATATTACTTTCCAGAAAATGCAGATCGTTGCGGTTGCGGTGCCAGGCGATCAGTGCCAAAGCAGACAGACCACAAAACCAAATGACAAGGGTTGGTTTTTGTTGGAGAAAAAAGGAATAGATCCAAAAAGTAATCAGGACAAAGGCAATCAAAACTGCGTAACTACCAAGGGCAAATGCTTGTCTTTCCAATTGATGCAATCGCATGCGAAAATACGCCTTCATAGCAGTTTTAAAGCCAGGGCTTACCACCGGGATTGTATATAATTAAAGCAGAGAAAGCACATCAGGCTAAATGAAATGGCAAGACCCAGTTCTACTGTAAGGGCTGCAATTTCATGCCACCTGAATGCAAAGGGCTCGATGATAAATATGTCAAGCAGGTAGATGGCAAAACTCATTAAAAAGCCAATTACCACAAAACTTCTCCACAAATGAGATTGCCAATAACCTTTTTTACGATCAATGCGGTAGAGCAAAAGCTGGTAGATATTTTCAGCAGGTTGGATTTTTTTCAATTGCATTAAAATTGTTTTGGAGGCATCCCATTCTTCAAGGTTGAAGTGTGCAGCAGCCTTTTTAAACAGTAAAAGGCAAAAGGCATCTTCACCATTGTGACGGTAGATATTATGATTCACTACAAACTCAATCATGGCATCTACTTCGTAGAGAAATTTTTCATACTTGCCCAATTCAAAAAGCGCCAGCAAGTGATCGATGGCCATTTCATTTTTTTCTTTTTCGCCTATGAAAGGATTGGTCTTTACAAAATTTTCAAAATACGACAATCGGTCTCTGTATCCCAGGGTATAAAACCGGATATAAATCTCATCGGGTGATATGCCATCCCACGGCAGCATCAATCCAGATTTTCATACAAAAATACCCGGGAGGGAGCAGCATCGAGCGCAAAGGGAGGAATTTGAATCTGCACCAGATAATTGCCGTCTTTGATGTGATCGGGCACAAATACCATCTCAGTGATCGTATTTTCACGATTGATTTCTTGTGGATA
>CALMWS010000354.1 GCA_937870795.1 uncultured Bacteroidota bacterium
TCAACAATAAAATTTTTGGCTTAGACTTCAGTTATAGCAATAAAAGCACCTGGATAACGCGATTGCTTGACAGGCTGCCTTTTTACAGCACCAAGGAAGAATCCTCTATCAGCATAGCAGCAGAGGGTGCTTACCTCAAGCCAGGTCACAACAAATACATCAATAGTCAGGCAAAAGATGGTGACAGCGGAGGTTTGGTCAACATTGATGACTTTGAAGGATCTGTGAGTGGCTTTACGCTGGGAGGCTTCAACACCAATTCATGGTCTTTGAGTAGTACACCACCCGAATTTAGGGAGGCAGGCTTGACCAACGACCTTCGATATGGTGCCAACAGAGCAAAATTGTCGTGGTACCAGATCGACCAGTCGGTGAATAGCACAGATGCAGATCGGACCAATCCCTACTCACGATTGGTTTTGCAAACCGATTTGTTTAAAAGACAGGTGCAGACAGGTATCAATCAATTGTTTACTTTCGACATCAGTTACTACCCTGAAGACAGGGGACCGTACAACTTTGATGTACCTGAGGGTTATCCCAACATCTCAGCCGGTACGGAAGTTTTGGGTGATAAAATTTTGCTAAGAGACCCCAAGACGAGATGGGGGGGCATTATGCGTTATTTTCAGAATACTGATTTTGAAGCCAACAACTACCAGTTTATTGAATTTTGGGTGTTGAATCCATTTTTGGATAAAAGTGGAAATCCTGACCCCAGCAACGAAGATGGAGAAATTGTATTTCAGTTGGGAAACGTATCAGAAGATGTAATCAGAGACAATCTTCAATTTTTTGAAAATGGTCTTCCAACAGCAACCGAGCCCAATGTGCCCGTGAAGAAGACCGTATTTGGCAAGGTACCTTTGGTGCCACCCATCATCAGCAACTTTTCACTTGAAAACATACCGGTACAGGATATTGGTTTTGATGGCTTGAATGACGATGAAGAAAGATTAAAATTTCAGGAATGGGTTGATAAGTACCCTGGCATTAAAGGTATCTTGAATGAAGATCCTTCGGGTGACAACTTTGTTTTTTACAATGATGAGAAACTCAAAGGGCTTGACATGGTAACGCGGATGAAAGACTTTTGCGGACCCGAGGGCAATACACCAGAAGAAAGCAATTTTGAGAACAACCGCTTTTACAGGGGTAGTCGGACACCTGATAGTGAAGACCTCAACAATGACCGTTCGCTCAATCAGGGAGAAGCATTTTACGAGTACAGAATCAAGATCAAGAACCTCAATGGTGAAATTGATACTGCCAGTTCTCAATACTACAAGCAGTACAAGCAGGTAAACGCTCAGGAAAAATGGTATCGTTTTGTGGTGCCGCTCAATAAGTTTACCTCTTCGCAAAACATTACCGGTTTTAGGGCCATCCAATTTATGAGGATGTACTTTACCAATTTTGAAAAACAAAAAACGTTTCGTTTTGCAGAGTTCCAATTGGTACGAAACCAATGGAGGATTTCTCCGCAAGGGGCTTGTGCCGATGGTGACAAACCATCCGTGTCGATTGATGAGGTTGGAGTTGAAGAAAATACTACCCGATTGCCTTTTAATTACCTTTCCCCTGCAGGTATTACCCAGGAAATCCTCAACAGTTCGGTGGGATCCAACCTATTGCAGGATGAAAAATCTCTGGCCATCAATTTTTGTAACCTTCAGCAAGGAGCACCAGGTTGCGATGTAGCCATCAACAAATTGGGCAATATAGATCTGAACTTGTATGAGCGCTTACAAATGTTTGTGCACGCAGAATCGAAACCTGATGAAATATACCAGCATGGAGATATTTCAGTTTATGTTAAACTTGGAAAAGACCTCAACACCAATTACTACGAATATGTGATGCCATTAAAAACAAGTGAATTTGGCATCCAGGATACACTTAATTGTTGGCCGGACACCAATTCTATCGACATTCCTTTAAAAGGTTTTACTGATCTTAAAAAGGCAAGACTTCTGGATGGCAGCATTTCCGAACTGGCAGATCCTCTGAATGAAGGTGCCAAATTTGTGATGAAAGGTTTGCCGAGCCTTGGATATATCAAAATCATTGAAATTGGTGTAAGAAATACCTCAAAAGAAAACAAGCCTCTTTGCGGTCAGATTTGGGTTAATGAATTGAGGGCGAGTGGATTGAATGAAAATGGGGCTTGGGCTGCACAGGCAAAGGTTCAAGTAAAGCTGGCTGATTTGGGAGATATAAATGTGGCGGGCAGTTACAGCAGCCAGGGTTTTGGCAGTGTAGATCAAAGATTGCTCGAAAGATCCAGGGATGAGATTTATCAATACGATGTATCTACCTCGCTGCAATTGGGCAAGTTGCTACCTAAATTTTTGCCATTGGCTGTTCCATTTTTTGCATCATATTCCAAATCGGTAAAAA
>CALMWS010000355.1 GCA_937870795.1 uncultured Bacteroidota bacterium
ACGATTTGGGGCGCTTGATTGTCACTCACGGTTACCACAAAACTACAGCTCGCCGTGTTGCCACTGCCATCCGTCACCTCAAACGTATTGGTGGTCACTCCCAATGGGAAGGTAGCACCATCTGAAAGGCCAGATGTCTGCATGGTACTTGATCCACTGCAGTTGTCGGTGCCTATAGCTGTGGTGTAGTTTACCATAGCCCCACATGTATTCAATGCCGTATTCACGTTGATATTAGAAGGACATACGATTTGGGGCGCTTGATTGTCACTCACGGTTACCACAAAACTACAGCTCGCCGAATTGCCACTGCCATCCGTCACTTCAAACGTATTGGTGCTCACTCCCAATGGGAAGGTAGCACCATCTGCCAGGCCCGCTGTCTGCATGGTAGTAGCTCCGCCGCAGTTGTCGGTGCCTATTGGTGTAGTGTAATTTACCACGGCTCCACAAGTATTCAATGCCGTATTCACGTTGATATTGGAAGGGCATACGATCTGGGGTAGAATGGCATCTACACCAGGTTCAATCAAATGTGGGCCACTGCTGGTGTTACAGGCGATATCATTTACATCTCTTACATAAGTTGTGTAACTGCCTGGTGGCAAAAATTCAAACAAGCCTGTTGTATTTGTAAAATCTGTATTGTCAATGGAATACCTTATATCAGCCACACTGCCGCAGCTGAGGCAGCTCGCACTGATTTCAAGAGACCCATCATCCGATCCAGGACAACCTTCATCTACAGCTATCACATTATCTATACTTATACTACAATCAACTTTGCCGGTTACGACGAATCGATAGATACCTTCATCACAATCATTGCTCAACACAATAACTGTATCAGTATGTGTTCCCGCTGCTGTGGGTTGGTATTTTACTGTAAAATTTAAGGCTCCGCCTGAAACCGCTATGGAAGCAGCCGAAGGCTGGACAGAAACACTAAAATGGACGTTGTTTTTGACTGTCACCCTGGGCGACCCGGTCAAACTGAGGATGGCCGTACCGAGATTCTGAATATTAAATGTTTTAGTCACAAAACTTCCAATATTGGTCTCACCAAAATCAGTATTATCGCCCAGATCTGGTGTAATGTCCTCATCTGGTATCGACATACCATTACCTGTTAAATTTATATCCGAGGCAGTCACTGTCACGATTTGATTAAAAGTCTGTGTATTGCCAGCCTGGTCGGTGGCTGTCCAGACTACAGTAGTAAGACCGATAGGGTAGATTCCTCCCATAGGAACGTTATTGGCAATGGTGATGTTGGCAGTCGATGAACAATCATCTGAAAGCGTTGGACTACCCAAATTTATTCCTGTAGCGGTACATCCGGTATTGACAACAGAACTTTTGGACGTAAGTCCTGAAATGGTAGGCTTGGTAAGATCGTTGAGGCTTACAGTATAACTTTGGATTGGGCTAAGACATTGATTGGCATCTCTGATTTGATAACTGTAATTTCCGGCGCATAGGGAAGAAACCGGAGTGCTGCCCACAATGGTGTACGGAGCGGTGCCTTGGGTTATATTTAAATTTACTAAACCATTACAACCCACACAAGTAGTGGTACTCACCGTTGTAGCAGTGAATGAAGGAGGGTTAACGACCACGATTTGTTTTGATTCGGTATCGGTACAGCCATTGAGATCGGTCACTGTGAGTACCACAGGATATGTGCCTGCTGCAGCAAAGGTATTGGTGGCAATTCTCACATTGGCGGTATTACCATCTCCAAAGGTCCAGCCATATTGGTATCCCGCTGTATTGGGTAAGCCAGTAAAGGTCATAGCCACATTGGTACAATTGGAAACTGTATTGGAGTAACTCGCTGTCAATTGTGCATAGGATGCCACTGTGGCGGACGCAGTAGCAGTACAATTATTGGCATCTGTAACCGTAACAGCATAAACACCAGCAGTCAAATTGGTTGGCGCAGCAATGGTAGCACCGTTGTTCCATAAATATGTTAGAGGAGTAACAGCTGTTGGAGCATTTGCCAGCAACGTTCCTGTCATTTCACCAAAACAAACCGTGGATCCAGAAGCAGAAGCCAAAAATCCATAACTTGATGGTTGGGATAAAACTACTGATTGAGAGGCTGAACAGCCAGCATCATCTGTAACCGTTACTGTATAGGTACCAGGAGATAAATTGCTGATGGTTGCTGTGGTAGCCAGGTTGCTCCAACGATAAATATACGGACTCACTCCCCCTGTGACAACGGCTGTAATGGATCCATTGTTGGGTGTAGGGCAGGTTGGATTTGTAGGTGATAGCGTAAAACTAAAAGCAGGCAGGTTAATAAAATTCCAACCGGTATTATTGGCATTGTTGATTGAAAAAGTAGCATTGAAATTAGCACCTCCGGTGGTATGGATATCTGTTAAATTTAAAAATCTTGAATCCACAACACCACTGGTTTTTGATAGTGTTGCTTCATTACCTGATACAGATGCATCCATGATGAGATAATCTCCGCAATCTCCTCCCAGAACAAAGTTGGCTGCGGTTTGTATGCTTCCACTTTCAAGGGTAAGGTGGGTAGATCCGCCTGCTGTGAAGTTGTTGTATGTATTGTTGCCTGTTACATCAGAACTCATGGTAGTGGTAGTAACAAAACTAACGTTGTTATAGGATAGGCCGCCTCCATAAAAATCTACATCGGCAGCATTGCTCAATAATTTTATAGTGCTGGTGCCTGCGTTTAAGGTTATTGCTGTGTTATCCTGCACATTCCATGAGCCTTCATTGATTCTGATTTCACTGGCTCCCAGGTTGAGTAACTTGGAATTCGTAGTATTAATGACAAAATGATTTGTATTAATGGTTTGGCCATTCGTATATAATTCGCCGTCGCTCAATGTCAGGCTGTTGGTAATTGTAATAGGCTGTAATATCGCATATCCACCTGTGCTTTGATTGGCGTCAAAAGTAAGTAATGGCAGTTGTTTGCCTTTGAGGTCAACGGTGTTGATGACCGTAGTTCCCTTTAACTTCCACTCACCCGGCCAGGATATGGTCATGTTAGGACTCAAGGTGAGATTGCCATTGATTTCTAAAGTGGAAGCACTACCTGCAAATGTTGGATTAAACAATGCAGAAAGCCAGGTCATATTAGCGCATACACCATCGATATCCAGGTTTACAGTTTGTCCTGCTGCACTGAATGAATTGGCATCAAAAAATACATGATCGACCAGGGTTGGTGGTACCATTTGTTTTATGCTACCTCCTGAAGATGTGGCCCAGTGGTTTACATCTGACCAGTCACCACTGCCTCCTACCCAATAGTAACCGGCGCAATTGTCATTGAAAGTAATTCCCATATTATTTCCCAAATCCACACCATTCAAACCACCAAGATAGGTAGCTCCGCCTGTGGCGTTGATGTCTTTGATCCAGATATAATCGAAGCACATATTGTCATTGGCTCGAGAAATGGTTGCCCTCGTGCCATCCAGGGTAGATTGCATAAAGATGGGCTGACCGCCTGTACCCAGCACCTGCATGGGGCCATTAAAGGTCTGGGTAAGGTTGGCTGCAAATTTTATTCGCGTGTTTCTGCCTACAGAAATAAAATTGCCAAAAGTATTGGCAGTAGTAAAAGTCGCAGTCGGTCCCTGAATGCCTAAAGATAAAATGACAAAGGTATTGAAAGTATTGGCAGCAGTAACATTAAATAATGGTATGTTGTTGGTGGGATCATAGTTTTGCTGCAGTGTAAACGTTGCAAAAGTGTTGCTGCCACTTATGGTTACATCTTTTCTATTGACATAACCCACCACAAAATCATCAAAAGTGCCTGCCCCTTCAATTGAAATTGATAAATTACTGGTGTTGTCATGTTGTATGGTAACATCATTATAGGTTTTATTACCACTCCTGAATATGAAGTTTGAAGCCAGAGTAGATTGCAACCTCAAATGGGAGGTGCCCATCTTTAATACATTGTTTGCATTGGTATTTACTTCCCAGACTTCCCTTACCCTAATATTGGCGGTATTAGTAAAATCCAACTCTTTTGCACCTGTATTGTTAGCCAATAAAGACCTTCCGAAATCAACGTCAAAGCCATTGGATATTAACTTTCCTGTTGTAAAAGTCGTAGGATATGTTGAATTGACTGTAAAATTGTTTTCAAGAACCAACTCAGAACCTGCAACTCCTTGAAAAAATACACTCTCATTAAACACTTTACCCGCCAAATCTATTTCATGGCTTCCTGAAGAGGTATTAAAATAAAGATAATGGTCGTGATTCCATGTCACACTTGAATTGAGTTTAAACGAGCCCTTAAGATATAAATTATCAAAGTATGACGAACCATAGCTTATTGCATAGTATCTTTTGGCCCAACTCCATCTCATTTGGTCATTTATTATTAAATCGCCATTAATGGTGAGGGATATGTTGTAACTATAATAATCAGATGCGCCAAAACCCGGATTGAATAAAACCCCACTCCATATCATATTATTTACTGTAGCGTTCTGATTTAGATTTACAAATTGATTGGCAGCTGTAAATGAATTTTGATCAAAGACTACATTGTCCTCAGGCTCCGGGATTTTACATCCATTTGATACTCCTCCACTTGTAAATGACCAATGAGAAACTTCATTCCAATTACCGGATCCACCAATCCAATAATAGGTAAGAGGAGGTTCAGCGCTTGCAGTCCAACCTGTTGTATTTGTAGCAACAGTATTAGATGCTGTAAATGATGCACCACCGGTAACTGTATGAGTTTGTAAAACGCCATAATTAATTATTACAGCACCAGAAGCTTTGGTAATTTTTGATGTCGTTTGGTTTTGGCCAATGATTCGGGAAGGTCTGGCGCAAGATGAATAAGCCAGAAAATCATTTGTGATGCCAATATTGGTATTACTTCCAATGAACATGTCAAAGCCCTGGCTCAGTTCTAGTCTATCCATCGTGGTATTGGAATAAAATTCAGGGTCAGGTATACCCGTGCCGGTTGTGGTTATTTTTACTTTACCAAATGTTTTATTACCCGTTTGTGAAACAATCCGTGAAGTACCATTGACACTCTGCATTGTGATGTCACCAGCGGTCATGGCATTCGTTAAATTGAGGGTGGACGCACCGCTGCTACCGGTAGTGGCCGTATAATTCCCGTAAAACGCATTGGCACCTTGCATATTGGTGGTAATGGTTCCTGTGGAAGATGTTATGCTTGTATTACCTACTGTATGGGCTCCATTAAGAAATGAAGTGGTAAGTGCACCCGAAGTAGCAGTTAGATTAAGCGCTCCGATCGTATGGCTGCCCGTCTGAAAATTAGAATTTAAGGTACCTGTACTGAGATGGTTAACATTATAGGTAGTGATATTTTGGCCGGTGCCATTAATATTAATATTGGTGGTTTGATTTCCCCTGGTGGTAAGATTAAAAGTATTGATTTGATTGCTGTTGGACGATAAAGTTATGCTGATGGCCGTAAATGGACTTGACTCAAAATTGGCCGTAAATGTGCCTATTGTCTGTGTACCTAAGATATTCAGGTTTTCTGCAGCGCTGGGTCTCCAGTTGACCAAAAGACTGTTGAAGGTATTATTGTCATTGATATTGGCATGATAACCTGTAAATCCATTGTTGTAGTATTTATGAAGTTCTACATCATAATAAACTCTGTTTCCACCACTAAAATTAAGAGTGATGTAAGTTGTATTATAGTCCAGGACTAATTTTGAAGTACCCATGTTCAAAGTAGTATTGCCATTGGTGGAAATTCTCCAGTCGTAACCCGCTCTTACTTCAGCACTACCAGTAAAATTGAGGTTCCTGATCCTTGTGCCAACACTGGCATCAAAGGCCCTTCCAAAGTTTACATTGAAGCCGTTGGATATGAACTCACCTGCCGTAAATACCGTGGTATTAGAAGTAGTATTATTGATGGAAAAAGCAGAGGCCAGTGTCCATTTGGGGGTTATGCCAGTATTTATAGAATTAAATGTTGTATTACAATTAAAAGTCTTAGTACCAAAATTGATGATGTTATTTAATGAGTCTGATACCAAATTTAATACTGATAAACTGGACCACGTGAGGTTTTGGTTGAGGATAAAATCACCTCCAATGGTAGCTGTTGTTGATGTGTTGATGGTTACCTGGCCCTGAATATTGAGATCTCCCAGCACATTTAATGTGGCAGGATTAAAAGTCGGATTCCTATTTACGCCTGATGTCCAGGTCATATTTCTGACCGTGATTGGCGCGGTTACATTTACCGTTTGTGAGTTGGAGCTAAAACTAAAAATATCAAATACAACATCATCATTTAAGGTCGGAATGCAAGCTCCAGCAGCGCCGCCACTGCTCAATGACCAATGTGCGGGGTCTGTCCAGTTGCCACCATTTCCAATCCAGTAATAGGTCATACTTGCAGAGGCTGTAATGTTTATTCCTGTATTGTTGCCCCCATTGATTACATTGGATGCATTCCAGGTTCCACCCGTTATTTTGATGTCTTTGATATTGATGTAATTCAAATTGGTTGTGCCACCATTCAGATCATTGAGGGTAGCTTGTGAACCGGCTGTGCTGGATTTATATGCGGGAATATTATCACAAAGGCCATCCGTTACAAAAGCATTCCAGTTTTGAGTGATACCCGACTGGAAAGTAAAAGATGTGCCATTGGGCATCGCCAGTGTATCAAAAGTATTGGAAGCCGAAATTACAGTGGTAAGCAAAACTTTAGGTGAGGTCACCCTGAGGTCGTACCAGGTATTGGCTCCCGTTATGGAAATTGAAGATGTAGCGGAGTTTGCAGACCGGTAATCGACATATACATCTTTGTAGTACAATGTACCATTGTTAAAATTAACAGGACCATTTCTATCCAAAAAAATATACAGATTTTCATATTTTGTGTTTGTGCCGGAGATAGAAATTCCGTTAGCATAAGTTAATCCTGATTGGACCAAATACACGTCATTAAAAGTTTTACCCCCACCATTAAAGGAAGCAGTGACATTTGTATTGGCTGTATTGATCTTTATGACCGCACTCGCAATGGTCAATGTAGTATTGGCAGATGCACTCAATGTATAGTAAGCTTTGGCTCTGATGGTATCTGTACCAGTATAATTGAGGGTGAGTAAATTGCTGTAATTGGCATTGAGTCCCAGTCCATAATCTACCTTATACCCATTGGAAATGAAGGTCCCAAACTGATGTGATACATCTCCTGTGGCAACAAAATCATTGAGCATGGTCCACGCCCCCCCGTTCCCTGTAAAGTTTACATTGGTAAATATTTTGCCGGCTGGATTGATGGTTTTCCCCGTGGTGATGGCTGTAAAATTGGTGGCATACACGCTGTAGGTCATGGCTGAATTTAAGGTGAAATTGCCTCTAACATAAAGTGTAGCAGGATAGTAGTTTGTTAGTGTAATCGACGAACTGCTGTTTAATACACTGTAATCACCATTTACTGTTACTGGATATTGTGAGGTCCAGGTAACCGGCTTTGTCTCAATTAAAAAATTACCGGTAACGTTGATAAAATTCCTGTAAGCATTAAAAGAGCACTGGCTATTGCTAATGGTAAAATTGCCACCTGCACTGGCAGTCGCGTCTGTAAAGTTTGTAATGCTCCAATTAACGGGAGAATCTTTGATTTGAAAATCGCTGCTGCAGGTAAAGGCAGTGTTGAAATTGCCCGCTGAATTGCTCTCAAATTCGATAGACCCATTGCTTACATTGATGTTTCGGGCAATAAAATTGGTTATGGAGCTATTGCTCACATAAAACGATCCCGAAGTGATATTGACATTGTGGTAGACGTAGTAACCACCTGGCGAATAAAAATATTGAAGATAAAAAGTGCTCAATGTTGAATTACGGATGACAAGACTGTCGGTTAAATTCAATAGATTGGATGATGAAGTACTGAAGTTATTAAAAGTATAATTACCCGATGTCGAAGAAATAATCTTAAATCCTTTCAGAGTGGCAGTACGTGTGGTGAAATTCGCAATAGCTCCTTGTTGTAATAAAAATTGACCATTACTTGCTGTTATATTTGCCGACACATTAAATGTTGTAAAATTGGTGGAAAGTAACGTTATTGATCCATTTGTCAGGGTCAAATTGCTGCCGACGCTGAATGTTGTGACCGTAGAACTTTTCATGTCTATTGATCCCGAAGTAAGCTGCAATGCTGAGCCTACAGAAAAAGTAGAAAGTACAGCGTTTTGGATGATCAGACTGTCACCAATGGTGAGGTTGGCACTTGAAAAAGTGTAAGACCCTCCTGTAGTATTTTTTATTGAAAAATCTCCGGTTACCGTTACCGTTGATGAATTCCATGTAACATTGCTGCCATTGTTGATAATATTTCCCTGAATTTGAAGTGAGCTCGAATTGTGGGTAAACCTCGATGTGGTACCCATGAAGGTCAGGTTACTTGTAAGGAGGATGATTCTGCCGGAGGAAAATAGCAAAGGGTTATTCAATACGTTGTTCACTGTAATGGCTTTGTGGGTAACATCAAGGTTAATTGTTACTTGCTGATTGGTAAGGGTAAAAGAATTGACATCAAATACAATGCTGTCCTGTGAGTTGGGTGTACAGTTGGCTGTGGCGCCACCGCTGCTAAGTGACCAGTGAGCGGGATCTGTCCAGTTACCACCATTGCCGATCCAGTATAAAGTACGACTTGCAAAAGCCGAAAGAGTGAGTCCTGTGGTATTACTGGTAATAGAGTTGGTTGCAGACCAGGTAGCTCCACCGCTAAAAGCAACATATTGGGTTTGTAAATAATCAAAAGCATTGGTTCCCGAAACATCTGTAAAAGTAGTCATCGCGCTGGTCGATGATTTAATAAAAGCGGACAAGCCACAATTGCCATTCAGTGTCAGACTGGCTACCGTTTGTGTTCTACCTGCTGTACTGGTCCAGACAGTAGAAATGGGCAAAACAACATCGCCAAAAGTATTGTTAAGTAAGGTTACCATTTCAGATGTACCCGATGCATTTGTAAACGTGAAATTTCCAAAAAAGGCATTGGTATTTAAGTAAACTGTTTTTAGGTTGGCGTTAGATGTTGGATAATCAATGGTTAGCTGTCCATAGCTTGCACCAGTAGCATTAAAATATACTCTGAAATTATTGTTGTTTT
>CALMWS010000356.1 GCA_937870795.1 uncultured Bacteroidota bacterium
TCGTCTGTGGGTTGTTATTTTGAATGCCTATTTTTTGAGCATTGACAAAACCCATGACAAAAAGCATCAGCAACGCAGTAATACAGTATTTCATCTCTTTTTTGAATAAAAATAGGGAGGTACTTATGTTAATGGTAAACACGGATTTGTGAATGGCCTGTTTTGATTTTTATTTTGCTATGGTTGTCATAGACTTGTCTAAAGCAGCTCCATCAATGGGTGCCAAATACAAGGTGAGTTGTGCCAATTACAAATTGTTAAGTCAATCTCTTTTCTGAGCCTTTTATTTTTGAGCTAAACTTTTCAATATGCTCAGGAGGAATTTCATCAAGGTTTCGGTCTTCGGTTTTCCGTTGCTGGCCTCTCAATGGAATGTTTCCCAAATTCTGCAGGGAAAGAGTGGTGCCGTAGTAGTGAGGGCAGGGGAAAGCAGATTTGGGCTACCTACTCCTTTTAAAGGTGTCAACCCCAATGACCTTAAACTCTCATCAAAAGATACCAACGGCCAGCTTTCTACTTTTTGGTACAAGGGCATGGAAAAAACGGGTCCCAGTTTTCATGCGCACCCCCATCAGGATGAAATGTTTTATGTAATTAAGGGCTCTTACCTGTTTCAACTGGGTAATGAAAAAACGCAACTCAATGCGGGTGATCTCATTTTTTTGCCCAGAAACATTCCGCATACCTGGATCCAGCTGTCTGATGAAGGAGAATTGTTTTACTTTTTGCAACCCGCCGGAAAAATGGAAGAGTTTTTTCTGGAGATGACAAGGACCGCAGGAAAATTGTCTAAAGAAGAGGCTCGCATCGTTAGTGAAGCGCATGGTATCATAAATTTTGGTCCCGGTCTCAACGGGCAGGAAAAACATGAAACAATACCTTTACTTACAAATGGATTTGTGGTAAGATCAATCAAGGATAGAAAAAGTAATCCCAACCAACTTAGCGGAAATAGTCTCAATTTCTTAAAAGTAGCAGGCAGCGATACCCTTGATCAATTGTCCATCTTTGAATACCACGGCAAAGGCAAAGGCGGCCCCCCTTTACACAAGCATGCTTTTCAAGATGAAACCTTTTATGTGTTATCAGGTACCTATGATTTCGTCTGCGACCAGGATAGATTTACGCTGCATGCGGGTGATATGATCTTTTTACCCAAAGATGTTCCGCATACCTGGGCTCAAACCACAGAGGAAGGTCAACTCTTGTTTTATTTCCAACCGGCCGGTAAGATGGAACAGTTTTTTAATACCCTAGGCAAGGGAAAATTACCTGAAGGCTATGATGTTTTTAAAGACCACGAGATGGAAGTAACGGGGCCACCAATCTCTTATTAAAATGAAAACCATCCATACATGAAAAGAAGAAACGTATTGCAACTGCTTCCTGTTTTAGCCGGCTCTATGTTTTTGCCAGTGTTGATCAATACAACCAATCCTGCCAAACCTGTTTTTGTTTTGGTGCACGGTGCCTGGCATGGCGGTTGGTGTTGGAAAAAAGTCAAAGCGCTTCTTAATAAACGGGGTTATGATGTGTATACGCCTACTTTGACGGGCTTGGGTGAGCGTTCGCACTTGCTTAAGGCAGACATTAACCTCGATACCCATATCCAGGATGTGGTCAATGTGATTGAATACGAAGATTTAAACAACGTTGTGTTGGTAGGCCATAGTTATGCCGGTATGGTAGTGACGGGAGTGGCAGACCGTATTCCTTCCCGCATTAGCCACTTACTGTATCTGGATGCTTTTATGCCCGACAATGGAAAAGCATTGAAAGACTATACGCCACCTCCCCCTCCGGGCTTACCGCAAAACACCAGTCCCGAAGCATGGAAGGTGGCTCCCAGAGAAACAGCCAAAGCATGGGGAATAAGGGAAGAAAACGATATCGTTTGGGCACAAAAAAGACTGGGCCCTCAATCGGGTGCTACTTTCGGACAGCCGCTGGTGATGTCAGCACCTCTTTCAGAAAAAATTACAAAGGGCTTTGTTTTATTGACCAATGACTCTCCCTGGTTTTTGGAAGCAGCCCAAAGAGCCCGGTCGAGATCCTATCACTATTTTGAAATGCTCAAAGGAGGACATGATGCCATGATCAGTGAGCCGGAAGAGGTAGGTAATATATTGATTGAATTTTCAGGCAAATAATTGTCGAGTCATGAAACTTATAAAAATTCAAACCATCCATATTATCCTCCTTTTAGGCTGGGTGGGTGGACCTTTGTTTTTATCAGCCCAGTCGGGTAATGTAGGCGTTGGAGTGGCGATGCCTGGAGAAAAATTGGACGTAGATGGAAATATTCAGCTTACCGGAGAAATTAAATTAAACGGTAGCGGTGGTACCGTGGGACAGGTACTCACCAGCAATGGCAATGGAACCATGGCATGGGCCAGTCAAACCATGCCTGCTTCTTCTGCCAGTGGCTATGGCAATTGGGGCGATTGTGGGACCAATCAAAATATAGGTGATTACAATCCGGTAGCAGATCCTGAAGGAAAGTCAGGAGACGGCTTTGGTGAAGCTTCTGCCATTGATGGCCTTTTTGCAGTCATTGCCAGCAGAAGTGATGATGTAGGAGCAAATGTCAATCAGGGCAGTGTATGTGTTTACCAATTTGATGGTGTCCGTTGGAATTTTTTTCAGAAATTGACTGACCCGGCGGGCGAAGCCAATGACAATTTTGGAGCAGCGGTAGCCATCATGGGCAACACCATTGTAGTAGGCGCACCCAATGATGATGTGGGTGTAAACGTAGATCAGGGTACTGCTGTGGTCTTCAGGTATGATGGTACAATGTGGAATTATTATCAGAAAATCGGACAGGTTATTGGCTTCCCAAATGATTATTTTGGATCTTCAGTTGCTTTGATGAATGAATACATTGTATGTGGAGCCCCTTATTTTGACACATCGTCATCTAACAACAAAGGTGCTGTTTATATCTTTCAGGACGATGGCATACAATATACACAGTGGCAATCTATCCCCGCAAGTGGGGTAAATAATGCGGCACATTTTGGAAGTGCTGTGGGAATCAATTCAGATTTAGAAATTGTCGTTGGCGTTCCATGGCAGAATGCTACCTATTCTTCGCAGGGTGCAGTACATGTCTATTTGTACGATGGATTTTCGTGGATATATGGACAAACACTGACCGATCCTACTTCTTTAGCTGGAGAGCATTTGGGGGATTTTATTTCTTTTAGAAACGGGGTTTTGATTGCGTCTCAAATATCTGGCAACAATGACAAAGGGGCTGCTTCGGTTTTTGAGAAAGTTAATAACGTGTATGAGTTTAGCCAAAAATTAACGGATCCGGACGGAATAGCCCTTGATCGTTTTGGCCAAAGTGTTAGTATGAGTCAGTCGTATGCCATTATTGGTGCTTCGAATGTCAATAATTTTAAGGGCAAAGCCATCATTTTTGTAAAGATAGGAACCATATGGAAACGCATGCAAGCTGTGACCGATCCCTATATTATGGGTGGGAGTAATTTTTTTGGATCATCTCTGGCTATGGATCCAATAAGCAAAAGATTTGTAATCGGGGCCTACCTTGCAGCTGAAAAAGGGATGGCTTATTTTGGAAAAATAAATTAATTGATGATGAATAAGTTTTTTTTCTTTTTATCTACACTGATGTTGATTTTTTTTAGCGGGTGTAATGCTGCAGAAAATCTATCCGAAGAAGAAGACCTCGCGACCTTACTGGAAGGTGAATGGCACTGGCGTACATCCGACATTACACTCCATTTTGATGATGGTAAAACCCAGCATGTGGCCAATTCATTCAATCGGGGTGAGGCTGTCCTCTCTTTTGAAGTGGATAAGGTAGAAAAGGGCTATATCTCTGGCACCATCGCCAATAGTGGCATTTTTGGCAACTCATCCGGCACCTGGAGTTATGACTTCGCAGATGAAGAGGGCTTTCTTGCCATCATTTATACAAGTGAATCTCCGTTAGTCTATTCTTATCGTCATTTGGAATTTGATTCCAAAAATAATTTAAAAATGACATCGAGTGATGCCCTCCTTCTTCAAGAAATTCAGGCCAATGGACTCAATATGGGCAATGGGCCAAAGGTCACAGGAGGAAATGTGATTGAAACCTATGAAAAGTAAAAAAAATATAAACATGTATAAAATGATATTTGTAATATTCCTGGCTGCTGTGTTGAGTTGTTCCAATGGTCAAAAGACCTCAGACACCACACCGGGTGAAGTCAGCTTAAAAACCGACTCCAATTTTCTTTCCATGAAAATCAATGGTCAGCTATGGGAGGCTGACCATGATATTGTTGGCGCTTTTCATCCCAAGGGTTATGACCAGCTCATCATTATTGGAGGATCGTCCGGCAAAAAAGACAAAAGTGAAAAATCTTTTACAGTTAATATTTACAAGACCAACGGACCGGGAAAATACAACTTTGTAAAAGGCAACCCGACGCTAAGTGTAGCACAGATGGGCAATTGGAGTGAAGAAGAATATTTGTGTGGTTCTATGATGGGTTTTGATGTTTCATTTGATGTCACAAAAGCATCCAAAAACCCAACCATTGTGGAGGCTACTTTTTCTGGCAAACTGACCTGCCCCAGTGGAAAAGAATTATTAATAACTGAAGGAAAATTTTATTATGAAGAATAAAATATTGCAGCCAACAAGTTTAGGAATCTTTGCATTCATTGCTTTATTTTTTTGCTCAATGGTAATGGTTTCTTGTGGAAAAAATACTGATCCTGTCGATGACCCTGACGACCCCGTGGTGGTAGACCCCAAGTTGGGTACAGGCAGTCCCGGATTAGTAGGCACTGCCGGATTAAATGCATGGGATGCGTTGCCTGTATCAGAAAAAGACAGAATCAAGGCATGGAATACGATTTTTTTACACCAATCTGTGGGCCAGGATTTGGAGGAAGGTTGCAAAGCCAATGGTTTTCCGTTTGAATATTTTGGCCCAGAAGATATAGTGGACAAAGGTTTGATGGGAGGGATCTTTGTTGATGTTGGTGGAATTGCCAATGGTGACCCATTTGAAAAAATTAGGGTATTCAAAGAGGCTGTCCAGCGCAGTAAAGGAAAAATAAATATTGCCATTTTTAAGTTTGGATACGCGGATATCCAGGATGAAAACCATCTATCGGTTCAAGCTGCTTATCTCAAGATGGTGGACGATCTGAGAAAGGATTTGCCCGACCTCAGATGGGTACACATGACACCCCCACTTGTCTATTCTGTGGAAAGTTACGACGGCAATGCGGCACGTATGAAAGTTGGCGAATGGATGAGAAAAACCCTCGCCTCCAAAGATGTGGTTTTTGATCTTCAGGCGCTCGAAAGCAATGACGGAGTATGTCAGCAGGGAGGCGTTTGGCGCATTTGCCCTGAAAATAGAAATTCCGCCTCTGACCCAAGCGACGTCAATGGCATAGACACCAGCGATGGCCAGGGGCATTTGGGTAAAAAGGCAGCACAGCGCATCAGCAAAGCCTTTTTAATGGCAATTTACAATGCAGCAAAATAGATGATGGTATCCTTATTCAGAATTATGCTTGTGATAGGGGGAATAATTTTGGTAATTATTACTGGCAAGCCCCTGGTGGATAAATTTTCCTACAAATTTTCGGGCTTTGAGGTGGAGGGCAGAATCATTGGATTCAGAGGTTCAAAATCGAGTAAAACAATTTTTCAAGAAAATACAGCTAAAAAAACGAAAGGAAAAAGATCCAGAAGACCGGTATTTCGTTATCCCATAGCATCTGAAAGCCTGGATTCTCTGGATGGATTTTCTCAATCAGTAAGTCTGCTTCCGTGGATGAACTATGAGCTCAATGACAAAGTGGAGGTTGTGATGGATAAAAATGATCCTGAAAAGGCCCACATTTTTGGAATTGGACTTATACTTACAGATATCCTTATGGTGCTTTTCAGTTTTTTTATAGTGGGCCTGGGGCTGTACAGACGGAAATAACATTGAAGCTATGGAATGAGATTATGATGACGCCTCTATTTGTTATATTTAGCCCCTGGAATGAGAACCCCTCTGAATTACATTTTTATACTTTTTTACTTAACCGTAAGTGTTTTCAGGCTCTGTGCTCAGCACGATTTTGAGGCACGGGGATTTGGTGAAAAAGATGGGCTTTGTGCTTCAGGTTTAAATGCCATAGTTGCAGATGACGATGGCTTTATTTGGATGTCATCTGAAGATGGAGTAAATCGTTTTGATGGCCATACCTTTTATTGTTTTAAGCACGATGAAAGGGATCCTTTTTCTCTGTTGGCCAATAAGTGCGAATTTATATTTAAAGATAAAAAGGGGCAAATATGGATTAAGTCTCTTTATGGCTTGAGCTTGTACAATAAAAAAACTCGTCGCTTTCACAACTTTGTAGCCGAGCCTGGAATTTTTTCCGGCATAGCAGGTGGTAAAATAGCTGAAGACGGCAATGGAAATTTGTGGCTGGGGGGCTATGGAGATGTTATTATTTTTAATCCGGCAAACGGAAAGTTCAAAAAGTCGGGTTGGTATAATTACATTAAGAAGTCAGGGATAGTAAAGCAGGAGAAAAGAAACAATGCAGTTCTTGAGATTAGAAGAAAAAGCGATCATGAATTATATATCCTATCAGTGTATGGGTTGTTTTCTGTGGATACGGACAAGGGGCTTTATACATACCACGCCAATCGGCTTATTGATGATTATTGGGCATTTTATTTGAGTCATATAGATGAGGATGGTAAAGTATGGATAGGCACTTATGATCAGTGTTTTTACATTTTTAACCCTAAAGATGGAAGTTGGCTTCATAAAATGTGTTATGGGGCTTTTAGGAATGCAATTACAGATATTATGCCTCTTGGGCGCGACAGCCTATTGATGCTTTCTGATAAAAACCTGTTGTTGTATCGACCTTCGCTTTCAACTTTTACACCCATAAAATTCGAACTATCAGGACAATTGCCGGGGGCATCACCAGGTAGTTTTTGGAAAGTGTGTGCAGCTGGCGGCCAACTATATTTTTTGTTGTCTGGAAATCTTCCTTTTCTACAAATGAGAAAACAACCAGCAGGATGGCAGAATATCAATTTAGATTTACCATCAGGATTTTCCAACAACATTTCTCAGCATACTGGCACTGCTGACAAAATTCTGGTTGGAGACTGGCTCCGAAAGGAGATATTATGGTACGATTTGAAGACGAATCAGTATGTTATTTTAAAAAGCACTTCTGGAAACCCAAAATTAGGTATTTTTCAATCTTTTTATAAACTTGATGACCATCACGGACTTCTTGTCGTCTCAGATCGAATCTATGAATTGGATTTTGGTTCTACTTCGGTAAAACCTCTGAGAGCTGCAATGTATCCCCATGCGCTGCAACCGGAATTTCGAAATGTAATCAAAGACCGCAGTGGAAATTTATTTATCAGAGAACGCAATACAGGTATTTGGCGGATTAATTTAGATGCGGGCAGAATTGAGCCCTACTATAGTCCAAATGTCAAAGGCAATTTCAGCGATCTCTTTTTTGAAGCTGCCACACAAAAATTTTGGCTATCACAGGATAGAAATGGTGTTTTTGTGATTGAGTCAAAAACATTGAAGATCAAACATTATCTGTTACAGCTGGAAGAAAGAGGAGGCCCTTCAACCATCAACAGCATTGCGGGCGATGACAATGGGAAAATAATTTTAACACTTTTGGATCATGGCATTGTGACCTTGGATGCTACTACTATGCAGTTGAAAAGGTATTCACAAGTGCAGGGCCTTCCTACTGACAATGTTAATTTTGGTTATTTCGACCAAGCTGGTAATTATTGGGGAACATCCCAGCGTGGCTTATTTTGCCTTACTACTACCAATAAAATAAATAATTTTGAAAACCATCGGATTGGAAGTCAGTTGTTTTTCCGTTTATCATCCGATAGTTCTGGAAATTTTTATCAAAATTTGTTTCCTTCAACTTTGCTGAGCTTTGATCCGAAAATTTTGCTTCAAAATGGCGATTCAATGAGCTTCTATCTGATAGAAAGCAAAGTGTTGGGACAGAGAATGTATGGTGATGAGCTGACTCATCTAAATGCTAATCAACACAGCGTTTCATTTAAATTTGGATGCTTGCAACAGAAAAATTGGCTGCAACCAGAATGTGAATATTCATTGAACAGTAGTAAATGGCAGGATTTTAATATAGGCACCGAATTGAATTTTTTCAATCTATCACCTGGCCAATATCTACTTCAGCTAAGGGAAAAAGGTAGCCTTATTAAGCCCTTTGAAATAAAGTTTACCATCCATCCCCCTTGGTATAAAACCACATTGTTTGGAATTCTGACTTTAGGTGTAATTATGGGTTTGCTGTATCTTTTTTACAACTATCGAATCAACAATGTCAGGGAGCAAGAGGAAATCAAACGTGAAATGACCCAAAAAATGGCACAAATGGAAATGGCGGCACTGAGGGCACAAATGAATCCTCATTTTATTTTCAATTGTTTAAATTCCATCAATCGTTTCATTCTTACCAACGAATCTGATCTTGCTTCAGATTATCTCACCCAATTTTCAAGATTGATCCGTATAGTGCTTGACAACAGCAGAGAGGAAGTTATCACACTTGATAAAGAAGTGGAAGCCCTTCAACTTTACCTAACCATGGAGGCCATGCGATTTAACGGAAAATTTGAATGGCATATTGATATCTCAGAAGAAGTAAATGTTTTTCAATGGTTAATTGCCCCTTTGACTTTGCAGCCCTATGTAGAGAATGCAATCTGGCATGGGTTACTGCCATTGGATCATAAAAAAGGGATAAAAAAATTGTCGATCAATATTGAACCGGAAGGCAATACTATCATAGTGATTTCCATAGATGACAATGGGGTAGGCCGCCAAGCATCGTATCTGCAAAAAAATGAAACAAGAAAGTCCCATGGCATGAAGCTGACGGAAGAAAGAATGTCTCTGGTTGCACAATATACAAGAGTTAATACCAAAGTAATTGTCATCGACAAAACAGATAAATTGGGCCAGGCTATTGGCACTACAATTAAAATAATACTCACCAAAAATGAAGACCCTCTTACTTGACGACGAACAGTATTGTACAGATGTTCTCAATTTATTGATCCAAAAGCACTGTCCCTCCTTACAGGTGGTAGCCATTTTTAATGACCCTCTGCTGGCCATTGAGTATCTTAAAATCTACCCAGTGGATTTATTGTTTTTAGACATTGAAATGCCAGTAGTGAACGGGTTTGAACTACTTAGAAAGCTGCCAAATTTGCAGGCCCGGGTCATATTTACCACAGCTTATGATCAATATGCTCTAAAGGCGTTTAGATTTAATGCCGTTGATTACCTGCTGAAGCCGATTGATAAGTCTGAATTAATAGAAGCAGTTTCCAGAGTCCAAAAAACATCTAACATATCACAAACCCTCGCACTTTTTTTATCAGAACTTCAAAATGGACAAAACCCTAAAAAAATATTATTGCCCATTGGCAATGAGCTTGTTTTTGTCAATGTGGATCAGATTATCTGTTGTGAAGCCGAAGGAAGTTATTGTAAAGTATATTGCGAAGGTAAAAGTAAGCCCTATCTTTTATCCAAAAATCTGAAGGACATCGAAGAGATGATCTTGTCATCCCACTTTTTCAGGCCTCATGCATCGTGGCTCATCAATGATCTTTTTATTACAAAAGTCATCAAAGGGGAAGGTATGGAAATCGTTCTTTCCAATCATATATGTGTGCCTGTGGCCAGAAGTAAAAAACAAGATGTGCTATTACGACTCAATATTTGAGTTTTATAGCATTATATGTAAGGTAAAAGGCGGATAATGAATGATTTGCACCAATGCGACATCTTTGATAATCAATGCTACAATATTGGAATCTTCAAAAAAAGCACTGGTTGATTTTTGTGGAATATTAATAAACACAAAAATGAACCGCAAAATGACATACAATTTGAGCCGCTTGGTGAATAGAGACAATGGAACATTGAAACCTCTAAAAACTCAGATCTTTCTTACTTCAGCATCTTCTTTTTTGATTATGTTAATCCTGTTGGCCCCCTTTCCTACATTGCAGGCCCAAGTAGGCATCGGCACCAATGCTCCCAAAGCCAGGTTTCATGTAGCCGACAGTTCGGTTTTATTCACTGGCCCAAGCCCACTACCCGGTACTGCGGCTCCCACCCCTGTTACAGGGACCGGCACCCGATTTTTCTGGTATGCCGACAAAGCTGCAGTGCGCGGAGGTAGAATAATGGGTAACGGTTGGAACAAAGATAGCATAGGTCAGCATTCTACTGCCTTTGGCTTATCCAGCATAGCTAAGGGAAATGCAAGTTTTGTTACTGGCAGTGGCTCAAGAGCCACCGGTTTAGGTTCTGTTGCCATGGGACTCAATGCAGAGGCCACTGCGGACTTTGGCTTTGCCGTGGGAAATGGAGCAGAAGCCCTTGGAACTGCTTCTTTCGCTGTTGGCAACAATACTTCTGCAGTCGGACAATACGCTGTTGCTTTGGGAAGTTCAAGTACGGCAGCCAACGATTATGCCTTTGCAAGTGGAAATGGATCTACTGCTTCTTCCTATGCCTCTACAGCCATTGGTGATCATTGCACTGCCACAGGTCTGGCAGCTCTGGCCTTAGGAAACCATTGCAGCACAGCAAGCCAAAATGCAGTGGCCATGGGGTATTATTCCAGTGCAGGAGGGCAATTTTCTGTTTCCATTGGCAATCAAAATGCTACTCCTGGACAAAATGCATGGTCATTGGGAGCCAACAATATTTCAAGTGGCAATTTGTCAATGACACTGGGTTATAATGTTAATACAAATAACAAAAGTGGTGCTTTTTATTTTGGAGATTCTGACCCCTTTGCCAAGGGGCAAATACTCAGTGCTGCTAACAATCAATTTTCAGCACGCTTCAATGGAGGGTATTATTTTATAACTGATAATAGCGGTAGTTCTGATGTAGGAGTTACTTTACCTGCCGGCGGCAATGCCTGGGTGAGTATATGCGATAAAAATAGAAAGGAGAATCTGATCCCATTAGATGGCAATATGGCATTAAACAAATTATCTAACATTCTATCTGCTTCCTGGAATTATAAAGGCCAGGATGCTACAAAATTTCGCCACTATGGCATTATGGCACAAGATTTTTACAATGCTTTTGGTCACGATGCCATTGGGGAGATTGGCAATGATACAACCATTAACCCCGTGGATTTGCTGGGCGTGCTGGTTTCAGCTATCCAGGCACTCGAAGTGAGAACCAGAGAATGGCAGGAAATGACGAACGAAAATGCAGTCATCAGACAAAAGCTTTTGTCTTTGGAAGAAAAACTTAAATGAAAGGATGTTACATTCCCTCCGAGTACATCTTGATGTGAACCGATTAAAACCTTTTTCTTTGTGTAGGAAAGGTTTTATCGATCAAGCCACTTTTTAAACGATGGAGCCTTCTCTCTGCTTATGTCGATTTCCATTTTCAAATTTCCCTTGAGGGTTACTGTCAGCTTTTGATTTTCTTTGGGTTTTACAGAAGCAATCGCATCAATGTGTATGATGGACTGTCGGTTGGCTCTGTAAAAAACATCCGGATTGATCAGGGTCTCTAATTCATCCAGCGTTTCAAAATCCAGGGCATATTTTTCTCCTTCAAAGGTATAAAGATAAAGGATGCTCTCTTTGTTAAACAAGGCTACATCTTTCACCGCAATGGGTACCCACTGTTTTCTGTGATTGACAATCAAAGATTCTTTATACTTAGGCTTTTCCACTCCTTGTAGCAGTGAAACGAGTTTGTTGAGATCTGTAGGGAAAGGCGTTTTACTTTCGAAAATGACTTTGCATTTTTGTATTGCTTTTGTCAACTCATCGTTGTCTACCGGTTTAAGTAAATAATCTATGCCGTTGACCTTAAATGCCTGTATAGCGTATTCATCGTAAGCGGTTGTAAAAATCACAGGACAAGTCAATTGAAATTGTGAGAAAATTTCGAAACTTGTACCATCGCCCAGCTGAATATCTGCAAAGATGAGGTCGGGCTCTGGATTTTCCATAAACCAACGCACTGCTGCTCTTATGCTGGGCAGCACCTGGATGATTTCAATGTCCTGATTGATTTCTCCTATTTTATACTGGAGTTCCCTTGCTATAAGGGATTCATCTTCTATAATAAGTGCTTTTATCATCTTATTTGTTTTAAATCAAAGGTACTTTAACGATCCATCTATCTGCGGTCTCTTCAATCATAAGTGGTCTGTCAGATAGAAAGCGGTACAAAGACACCATGCTGTTGAGCCCTTGCTGATTGCTCGTTTCTACAAAATTTTTGCGACGCAGGTGGTTCATCACTACCAGGTAATCGTCTTCAATGTACAACTCAACCACCAGGGGCTCATCTGCATCTGCGATGTTGTGTTTGATGGCATTTTCTACCAGATTCTGAAGGGTTACTGGTGCAATTCTGCGATGAAGGTACTCATCCGGTATGTCTATGTTGATTTTTAAACCATCACCGAATCTGGTCTTTTGCAATTGGATGTACAATGCTACAAATTTAAGCTCTTCACCCAAAACCACGGTCTCGTTTTCTTTGTTTTTCAAAATGTACCTATATACCTTACTCATCGTATCCAAAAATTCTCCGGCTTCTTTTGGGTTTATTCTTATAAGGCTGCCAAGCGAAGTGAGCGAGTTGAAAAGAAAATGAGGGTTGAGGTGTTGCTTCAAATTTTCATACATTACCACTGTCTTTTCTTTTTCCAACAGCTGTGCCATAGATTTCAGCTTGGTTATGTTTTGAATGTTCTCAATCCTGTTTTTTATAACCAGGTAAATAACTGAAGACAACACAAGCCCGATGATTGTCAGAAACCACCATGTTTTGTAAAACGGTGCCTTAATGAAAAATGATAATGTTTTTACTGGCGATTGCCATTTGCCATCTTTAGACAAGGCCTGCAGTTCAAAAATGTAATGACCCGGTGACAGATTGGTGTAATTGGCTTTATCATCTCTATCTGCCTTGATCCAGTCTTGATTAATGCCCTGAATTCGATACTTGAAAAAATAATCGTATTGATTGGGGCTGCTCAGCGAAGCAAAATGAATGGTCAAAAAATTATCAGTTGGATCCAGGATCAGTTCATTTTGGTTCCATATCAATTTTTGCCCCGAAGGCACTTCTATAGCACTTATCATGGGTGGGTTACCAGGATAAAGTCTATTTATCTTTTCAGGGAAAAACTCAACCAGATAACCTTTGATTGTTGACAGAACATGACCATTGATTAGTGGTATGGTATAATTGTAATAAAATGAGTTGTTATTGCTAAGCTCCAGGTTGAAGTTGAAAAAACGCTGGCTTTGTGGGTCAAAGACTGAATATTTGTTGAAACTGGCACACCAAATTTTGCCGTCTGACGATGGGGTAGTGGAATTGAGTACTTCAGAAACAAGCCCGTTGGCTGAGTCCCAGGCAAGACATTTACCAGTTTTCTTTTCCATCTTGTAAAGTCCATTACCAATGAGAGAAAACCAGGCATTTCCATCCTGATCAACTTCCAATGAATTGTAATAGCCGGTAGTGATTGCACTTTTGCTGCCATCTGCTAAAGTCTCTTCCAATGCATATCTTTTAAGATATCCGGCACCGGGGGCAAGATAACCTAAGGCCTGCTCAGATGCTACCCATATTCCTTTGTTTACTTTACCCTGCATCCAGTTGCCCGACTTCAAACCATATCTATTTGCCTCTGCTTCCGGATAATTTATTTTCTGATAGGTATTGCGGTTTTTATTCCACCTTAACAGAGGAAGGGAATTGTTGCTGATGATCCATGTGCTGTCGGTCTCCTTTACATATGATGAAGGCATGAAATCACTAAGCCCGTCTTTGTCTTGATAAATGATATCGAACTCGTTGGTGCGTCTATCCCATGCTACCGGATAGCCGTTTGAAATGGAAATCATTATTTTTTGATCGATAAATTCAAGATCAGTTATAAAGAAAGATTTATTTCGGTAGTCTGTTTTTTCTTTTAGGTCGGTGGCATTTGATTGCCCGTTTAATGGATTGTACTGATAGATAACTCCTTCTCTGCTGGCCCACCACCAGGTCTGATCAATGGGGTCTTGTGCGATACACGTAATTTGCCAGTTGTTTTCTTCTAATTCAGGATATTTTTGAAAAATGGGAATCACCCTGTAAAAGTTTCGATCGGTGTTGACGCGTGATATACCTGCTACTGTCCCCTGCCAAAGTGTATGATCACTGTCTTCCCAATAGCAGCTGATAAAATTGCCGGGTATCGATGTGGGATCAGAAGGGTCGTTTTTAATGGATTGATAACTTATTCCTTCACGATACTGGATTCTTATTATTTCATAACTAATGCTTGCATACCACAACTCGTGATTTT
>CALMWS010000357.1 GCA_937870795.1 uncultured Bacteroidota bacterium
ATATCACCTTTGGCTTCGACGGTGATTCCGGTTTTTTCATGTTTGAAGTGTGCTATACCTTTTTCCAGAAGTACATGGGTGCAGCTGTGATTGAAAAGAATCTCTATATTGGGAAAGGTCTCAGCTTTGTTTAACAGAGCAATGTTAAGTCCTCCTCTGGAAACCGAATTGATGGCTTCACCAGCCCTGCCGCTGTAGCTTTGAAAAAAAGCCTGTCCTCCTTTTGGGTGGATCATTCTTCCTTTCATGGGTATACACTCCTGTAATATTTCAGCCCTGATACCGGCGAGATCCAGTCCAAGCATGCCTCTTGGTGAAAGTGCCAGGTTGATAGATCGGCCTGCACTCATGGTTACTTTGCGCATGTCGTCTCTTCTTTCATACAGTGCTACCTGGTATCCACGTTGTGCCATGGTGATGGCCAGCAAGGTGCCACTCAAACCGGCACCAATGATGATTATTTTATCTGTTTTCATTACTGAATTACATTTTTCAAGATTTGAACAAAATCAAATACATCGGAATAATTGTTATACAATGGGACTGGAGCTACCCTGATCACATCCGGCTCTCTCCAATCTGCAATTACTCCGTTTTCACTCAATCGATTGAAAAGGGCTTTGTTGGCATCTCTGACTCTGATGCTGAGTTGGGCCCCTCTTTGAGTAGGATCGGCTGGTGTGATGATAGATATTTTGTCATTGGTTAATTCATGCAATAAGGATTCCATATACCCTGTAAGCTGGATTGACTTATTGCGCAAACGCTGAATGCCGGCCTCATGAAATATTTCAAGGCTTGCCTTAATTGCCGCAAGAGAAAGAATGGGGGGATTGCTCAGCTGCCAGGATTCTACACCGTAAATGGGCTCAAAATCATCGCGCATAATAAATCGGGTTTGTTTGTTGTGTCCCCACCAACCCTCGAATCGGGGTATATTTGTCGTCCCTGCATGTCTTTCATGTACAAAGGCAGCACCTACGCTGCCCGGCCCTGAATTGAGGTATTTATAGGTACACCAAACGGCAAAATCGGCTCCGGCCTCGTGTAATTCCAAGGGTACATTGCCTGCACCATGGGCACAATCAAAGCCCACCTTACAACCTTTTTCATGGGCTAATTGCGTAATGCGCTTCATGTCAAAATATTGACCCGTGTAGTAGTTGGTATTGCCCAACATTACCAGTGCAATGTTATGTCCTTCTTCTTCAATAACCTGCTCTATGTCTTCCATGCGGAGGCAATACTCTCCCTGCCTGGCTTTTAAAGCTATTAAGCCTTCTTCCGGGGTATAGCCATGATAGCGAAGCTGTGAGGCTACCGCATACCTGTCTGATGGAAAGGCATCGTGTTCGATTAAAATTTTAAACCTCGATGCTGTTGGTTTATAAAATGAAACCATCATTAAATGGAGGTTGACGGTAAGGGTATTCATCACAACCACTTCTGATTCTTTGGCTCCTACCACTTCAGCCATGGCTTTGGTGAGAAACTCGTGATAGGGCATCCATGGATTTTTGGCATGGAAATGCCCTTCCACTCCATATCTTGCCCAATCGTCCAACTCTTGTTGGATGGCTGATTGAGTGGTAGTAGGTTGTAAACCCAACGAATTGCCGCAAAAATAAAGGTATGGGCGTCCGTCACTTTGGACAGGAAAATGAAACCTCGATCTAAATTGTTTTAATTCATCGGCTTCATCCAGCTTAAGGGCTTGATTCCTGTCGTATATATCAATTCGCATTTTTAATCTATATTTTTACCGAGCCATCTCTCCACGTTGTGGTGCCAGATAGCCTGGTGTTCTTCTCTTGTAATTATATTTTGGCTGACGGCTTCATCCAGAATTTTACCGGGATAACAACCCGGAACGGTTTCCATTTCACCTAATGGATAGGGATCGTCTATGCCGGCAACAATTTGGTCAATACCCTGCCTTTTTACTAATAATTCGAAACTCAGTACATCATGCACAAGGGTGTCAAAAAAAACATTGGCATCCTGGCTATGGCTCCTTGGGTGGACGGCACCTTCAAACAAATCGGGTCTTCCTTCATAGCCCTGAATTCTTCTGCCAAGGTTAACTTGACCAAATTGATTGCCGTGGGCAAAGCAGGTTCTCATGTTTGGAAAACGAGCAGGCAGATCAAATAAGGTGAAAAAATGATAAGTATCTGCAGTAAGTGCGCACATCCAAACCAGATGGAATCTCCAAAATTGATCCTGCAGGGAGATGATTTCTTCTCCATCATAGGGATGGATTTCAACTGCCAGCTTATAGTCATTGGCCAATTCGTAAATGGGATTACATATTGGGTCGGCTACGCTCTTCCACTGCTCCCCTTTGTGCAGGAAATGGGTTGGTAAACAAAGTACTTTTAGGTTTAATTGGTTGACACATCGCTCAATTTCTTTCAGGGCATCATCCAAATAATTGGGTTGCACCACAAAACCACCGGTAAATTGTTTGGGCCGGTCTGATTGTAAGGATGCATTGAAGTCATTTTGAAACCGGATGACATCGCGGCTTAGATTTTGCTCCATGCCATTGCAGTAAAGTTGGGATAGATTGAGAACCACACAATGGTTGATATGATTCCGGTCCATCCATTCCAGTTTTTCGGTTAAGAAAAAACTAGGATCTGTAACGGGTCTGGACCAACTGCCTTGACGCATAAATTTTCTATCGGCATCTATAGAAAAAACACCCTTTTCCACCATAAAGGTTGGAATTTGGTGAGGTTCGGGCAGTAAGTGGGAGTGGGCGTTGATGCGCATCAAATTGAATTAAAGGCTAGGCATCGGTAGCAGGCATAACCGGGGGTTCCATTACTGCTCCGCAATTTTTACAAGTTCTCAAATCCAGATCGGAATAAAACTTTTTAAAAATGACAGGAAGATCCTTCTCAATGTTGTCTAGCATAAACTTTTCGCTGTACAACTCGTGACTACAGCTTTCACAATACCAGGCCAGGCCGTCCTCCATGTTGCCAGGTCTGAGCTGTTCTACAACCAGTCCTACGGTGTTAGGGCCTCTTTGCGGTGAATGAGGGATATTGGAAGGTAGCAGGTAAATGTCGCCTTCGTTGATGTCAATGCGCTTTATTTGGCCTTCGTCCAGTACTTTGAGGTGAATGTTGCCTTCAACCTGATAAAAAAACTCAGGTGTGCCGTTGAGATGGAAATCTTTTCGTGCATTGGGGCCTCCCACCACCATTACAATGTATTCGCCATCTTGCCAAACGCACTTATTGCCTACCGGTGGTTTGAGCAGGTGTCTGTTTTCATCAATCCATGCTTTGAAATTAAACTTGGGCAGTAATCTGGACATTGGTTAGAATTTGCCATAAAAATAACAAAAGTCTCTCAATTTCACCCATTCAATTACGCACTTCCAATACCCTGGGTTAAACATCAATATTGGATGCACACATTTTTGGCTTCTGTAAAAAAGCGGAGCGCTTCCCAGCCGCCCTCTCTGCCAACACCACTGTTTTTTAAGCCTCCAAATGGGGTCCGCAAATCTCTCAGCAACCAGGTATTTACCCAAATGATGCCCGACTCCAAAGACGCTGCCATGCGGTGTACCCTGCTGACATTTTCTGTCCAAAGACTGCAGGCAAGGCCGTATTGACTGTCGTTGGCCAGAGCCAGTACCTCCTCTTCTGTGTCGAAAGGGGCAAGGGTAACTACAGGGCCAAAAATTTCTTCCTGATTGGTGGTACAGCTGTTGTTAAGGCCTTCAATTACAGTAGGTGAAATGTACCACCCCCCTTCAAAACCGATGGGTTGTACTGCATTTCCACCGCAAAGAATTTTTCCTCCCTCTTCACGTGCCAAATCAATGTGATGAAGAATTTTGTCGTAATGCACCTTGGAAACTATGGCTCCAATTTTGGTGTCTCCATCCAGGGGGTCGCCAATTTTCATGGTAGTAGCAGCATTTATTAAGTCTGTCCTGAATTTGTTGTAAATACCCTTTTGAACATAAATGCGTGAGCCACACAGGCAGATCTGGCCCTGGTTGGTAAATGAAGAACGGATTACCGTTTGCAGCATTTTCTCATAGTTGCAATCATCGAAGATCATGATGGGGTTCTTGCCTCCCATCTCTAATGACAGTTTTTTGAAGAGAGGGGCAGCTATCTTTGCAATTTCTTTGCCCACACGGGTCGATCCGGTGAAAGAAATGGCTTTTATTTTGGGGTGATGGCTGATGGCATCTCCTACCTCAGGGCCGAGTCCGTGTACGATGTTGAGCACTCCAGCAGGTAAACCTGCTTCGATACAAACCTCAGCCAAAAGATAGGCCGTCAAAGGTGTTACCTCAGATGGTTTGGCCACCACTGTGTTGCCTGCAGCCAGGGCGGGGGCTATTTTCCATGAAAAAAGATATAAGGGCAGGTTCCAGGGAGAAATACAAGCCACCACACCAATAGGCTGGCGAAGTGTATAATTGATGGCCGATGAACCTGTTGTTTCGTGAGATTCAGATGCAAATTGGGTGATGGCATTTCCAAAAAACCTAAAATTAGAAATAGCCCTTGGAATATCCATGGCCCTGGAAAGAGACAAGGGTTTGCCATTGTCGAAACTTTCTGCATAAGCAAATTCCTCAAATCTTTTTTCAATACCATCTGCAATGCGGTTGAGCAGGGCACATCTATCTTCCTGTGAAGTCGAGGCCCATGATCGGCCTGCAGCGGACGCAGCTTCAACAGCAAGATCAACATCTTGTTTGCTACCCGCTGACAGTTGGGCATAAACATGGCCTGTGGAGGGCTGGAACACATCCAACCACCTGTGATCAGCAGATGGGGTCAAGCTTCCATTGATGTAGTGTAAAATTTGACTAGGTAGATTCAAATTGGACTTTATTTTATGCGAAATTAACTGGAATTTTTTTAATATGAATGGTTTTGTGGTTAGTGCGAAGTGTCAAGTTGATCACAATGTTTTTGATATAGGCATGCTGTATCTATATTTGCGTGATATGGAGCAACTACCCATCATTGGAAAAAAGCTGGTCATCAGGACTATGCTGCAGGAAGATGCAAAGGCCTTGTTTGACTTTAGATCTAATGAAAGGGTCAATCAATACATAGAGCGACAGTCATACGTGAGGATGGAGGAAGCCGAAGAATTTTTGACTGCCTTACCCGCTCGAATGGAAAAAGGAGAGTGCATCATTTTGGGTATCTATGTGGATGAAAATACCAGGCTGGTAGGTTCAGTTTGTTTGTTTAACTTTAATGAAGACCATTCAATCGGTGAACTGGGATATGAGCTTCATCCTACCTATCAGGGCAAAGGAATTATGGTGGAGGCGTTGGAACTTTTTCTGGCGTGGATTAAAAAACAAAGCATTGTGCAAAAATTGACTGCTTGTATTCATGAGGAAAACGAAGCTTCCAGCAAGCTGATCCAAAAGTTGGGCTTCCTTCCAGACTCCGGAGTAACCAAGGTGCCCAAAGACTTTAAAGGCTGGTCAAAAACACTTTGACAAATACAATTCCAATGGAAGCAGGTTTATCAAAATGGGATGAGTTTTGGAAGGGAATGGATGCGGTGGTCGCACAGCGCATGGATCAAATTGCGGACATTGTAATGAGTGAATTTCCCGATGCCGTGCCCATTTTTAAGTACAACATGCCCGGCTTCAAAAGGAATGGGAATTTAATACATTTTAATGCTTACCGGCATCACATAGGCATTTACCCGGTGCCTATTGATGATGAGACACTGGGTGCGCAACTTAAGCCTTTTCTTAGCGGTAGAGGAACTATGAAAATTCTCCACAGCATGGATTTGCCTGAAGACCTTATAAGAGCGGTACTTAGGTATAATGCAGCAAGGTTAGACCAAAAGAGGATTGAAAAATAGGAGGCATTTGGTTCTCCCAATATGATTTGAGAAGTGTTTTTTTTTGATCGAAATTTGGAGGTAGTAAATAAATAGAAATAGGTATAAAGTCCGTGATTTTTGCTATATTTGAGGGTAAAGAATTAACCATGTTTGTTAGAACTTTTACTATTTTGGCCATGTTGGTTTTCATATCCAATATCAGTGCCCAGCTCAGTTTACCTGGCTTTGCTTCCCATCAGAAATTTCATTGGCACAACAGTCCTCAATCTTTTAAAATAACATCAGATGGTTTAATAGCGGTGGCGGGAACATCGACGGATATGTTCAGAGACCCCGGTGTCACTTACAACACGGATACTGCCCCAAAATTGCTAACCACCGTGAGTGGAGATTTTGTACTGTCAGCTGGTGTTTCACATGCATTTGAGTCCAAATGGGATGGTGGGGCATTGGTATTGATGCAGGACAGCTTTCATTGGGTGAAATTTTGTTTTGAGAAGGATTATCTGGGTAAAAAAAGAGTAGTAAGCGTAGTTACAAGAGATGTTTCTGATGACTGCAATTCAGAAGTAGTCAATGGGGATAAAGTTTATTACAAAATGGCCAGAAAAGGCAAGGTGGTCACTTTGTATTATTCAGCAGACAATGTGAGTTGGACATTGGTTCGGCATCTTCAACTTGATTGGACGAGGGATTTAAAGCTGGGCTTTTTGGCACAATCTCCTACCGGTACCCAATGCGAAGTAAAATTCACTGAGGTGCAGTTTGAATATAAAAGCATCTCTGATCCTTATACCGGAAACTAAAATGATATGGTAAAAATTTTCGCTTGGTTGTTTGTTGCTTTCAATCTTTACATGGGTGGTGATTTTTTTCTCAATGCAATAGGTGTCTTGCAAACCAGCAAATACAGTGCTTCTGCTACCTGGATATACGGCATTGTGCTGTTGTTGATGGGAGGGGCAGGCGCCTATTTTTGTGCCTTCAAAGGGGATTGCAAAACGGCTTTATGGATTGGTGCAGCAGCCTGGGTTGTGATCTTTTTATTCCTGTTGGGGAATATGATATTTGGTAAATACAATTAATTTAATAATAATGAGAAAATATATTTGGATTCTTGCCCTGGTCATGGCATTGATTTCTTGCGGCAAAGAAACCATTAATTCAAAATTAAACTCCCCTGACGGAAAAGTTCAGTTGAGCTGTGGGGTAGATGGCAACGGACAACCCTATTATGTAGTCACGCTCAATGGCAAAATGGTTGTGGATACTTCATTGCTGGGCATACAGGCCAGACAGGGCGATTTCAGCAAAGGGTTTAGCATTGCGTCCGTAAAACATAAAACCTATGATGGAAGTTGGAAGCCAGTAGTAGGGGAGGTGGCTGAAATCAAAGAGCAATACAACGAGATGACTGTGTCACTCAAAGGCGATGATAAAAGAGAAATGTCCATTGTTTTCAGAGTCTTCAATGATGGACTTGGCTTCAGGTATCAGATACCCAAGCAAGGCAACACAGATACTTTGACCATAACGGATGAAGTGTCGGAATTCGCCATGACAGGTGACCATACAGCATGGTGGATACCAGGAGATTACGATAGCAACGAGCATGTGTACAGCACATCAAAATTGAGTGAAATTGATGCATTTGCTTACAATGCGCCAACTTATGAGAAAAAAATCTACACCCAACACATTGTTCTTCCTAAGGCGGTACAAACACCGCTTGCTATGAAAGCAGCAGATGGTCTTCATTTTTGCATCCACGAAGCAGCACTGAGAGATTATCCTGCATTACACCTCAATTTTATGGGTGATGCCAAATTAAAAGCGCAGCTCATACCTTCAGCTGACTCTACCGTTAAATCTGTTAATTTGCTGCCATTGACAACACCCTGGCGCAGCATCAACATCGCCGAGAATGCCGCAGGATTATTGAATTCAAAACTCATTCTCAATCTCAACGATCCTTGTGCCCTTGCAGAAACTTCATGGATCAAGGCACAGAAATATGTAGGTATCTGGTGGCTGATGCACATCGGAAAAGCCAGCTGGGATTATGCTGGCGGAACAAAAGATGGAAAACCTCACGGCAGGCATGGTGCTACTACTGAGAATACCAAAAAATACATTGATTTTGCCGCTCAACATGGCTTTGACGGCGTGTTGGTAGAAGGATGGAATGTCGGCTGGGAAGATTGGTTTGGAAAATGGCAGGATTCTGTGTTTAGCTTTGTAAAACCATATCCCGACTACAACATCGATAGCTTGTCGGCATATGCGGCTAGTAAAGGTGTGAAAATCATCATGCACCACGAGACCTCGTCTGCGGTCACCAATTATGAAAAACAGATGGAGGCCGCCTATCAATTTATGAATGACCATGGCATCAATACTGTAAAAACAGGCTACGTTGGCAAGATCATACCCAAGGGAGAATGGCACGACGGACAATGGATGGTCAATCATTATCTACGAGTGGCAGAAGCTACGGCCAAACATAAAATCATGGTCAACATGCACGAATCACACCGACCTGCCGGCATGAACAGAACCTATCCCAATTGGTTGTCTTGTGAAGCTTCACGGGGCATGGAATTCAACGCATGGAGCGCAGGCAATCCTCCGGAGCATGAAACCATTTTGCCGTTTACACGCATCATGGGTGGTGGCTTCGATTATACACCGGGTATCTTTGAAACAAGAATGAACGTTCATGATAAGAATAAAAAGGAGATAGTGCATACAACGGTGGCCAAACAACTGGCACTCTATGTGACCCTATACAGTCCTTTACAAATGGCCGCTGACCTTCCGGAGGTATACGAGAAGAGGATGGATGTATTTCAATTTATCAAGGATGTACCGGTAGATTGGAAAGACTCCAGGGTGCTAAATGCCGAAATTGGCGATTATGTGAGTTATGCCAGAAAAGACAAATTTTCAGACAACTGGTTCATTGGCTCAATTACAGATGAGAATCCACGTCAATTTGACTTCACACTTGATTTTCTTGACAATGGAGCAAGTTACGTAGCTACGATCTATGCAGACGGACCAGGTGCTCATTGGGTAAAGAACCCTTATCCGGTGTCGATTTCCAAAGTAAAGGTTAAAAAAGGAGACCACCTCAAAGCCAATTTGGCTGCTGGTGGTGGTATGGCTGTTTCAATTGTTAAGGAATGATTAGCTAATCAGCAATTACTGTTGGGATTGGGATAATTGTCACTTTGATCTTCAAAGGTTTCATCGAGACAAACAAAATCTTTTTCAACCAACAAAAACAACTCTTCTCCGACATTGGTATGTGCTAAGTGGCGATAACCTACTTCAGGGGACTCAAACCAGGGGCCGGCCAATTTTGATGACATCGATACCACCAACAAGTTGCTGTCAAAACAGGCACTGAGTGGGGCTTCCATATCCTCACTTTTAAGGGCATAAGTAAGTTGCATAGGACCAACTGCGCAAGTTTCTGCTACATATCCTTCAGCGGAAAATGTTTTGACTTCAGTTTGGGTGAGTCTTAATCTAATTGAATTGCCTTTAATTCTAAGTTTCATTGTTTACTTTTCAATTTTGTGATAAAGTTAGTTCATTATTGGTAGGTCCAAACATATAACCATTAATTAAAGGCCGGAAATCCTTTCTGCATGGGTGTAGATATTGGCACCGCTTGTTTTGGTAAAGCCGGTAAGTGTGATGTTGGCTGCTTCCGCGGTTTCAATGGCAAGGCTGCTAGGTGCTCCTACTGCACAAACTACGGGAATGCCTGTAAATGCTGCTTTCTGGATGAGTTCAAAACTGGTTCTGCCACTCAATACAAGGATATTCCGAGTAAGATCAATATGGCTATCGTGTCTTAATATCCAGCCACACAATTTATCCATTGCATTGTGACGGCCTACATCTTCAGCCACGTGCAAAATTCGCCCCTTTGAATCGAAGAGTGCGGCTGCATGCAAGCCGCCGGTGGCAGCAAAACTGGGTTGATTTTCTCTTATTCTGTCAGGCAAAGTGAGAAGCATGGAAATATCTATTACAGCGGGTATGATCTGCAAATGGGGTATGCCTATGTTTTGAACAGCTTCAATTGAGGCCTTACCGCAGAGACCACAACTGCTGGTGGTGTAAAAATTGCGCTCAAGACTAAAGGTGTGTAAGTTTACCTCAGGGTGGAGGTGAATCGTAATGATATTGGAATTGAGCTCTCCTTTGTGAAAAGTCTGAAAGGCAGACTTTAGCACATCTTTGACATCTCGGATGATACCTTCATTTTTAAGAAAGCCCAGGGCAAGGTTTTCATCATCCCCCGGTGTCCGCATGGTAATGGAAACCGATTTTTTTTGGCGATCTTCTGTAGAGCCATATACCAATCTGATCTCCAGGGGTTCTTCTACTGACACGAAATCTTCGATGTACCTGTTTTGTTGGTTAGCGATTTTTATGGCTTTAATTTTTTTAATCGGCTCCATTCAACAGTCTTTTAATGGTGTTTAATTGTGAAGGGGTGTCAATGCTTTTTATCCTATTGGGTTCAGTGGCGTTCAGTACAACATGGGGTATAGTGGAAATGAAATGGCGTAGTGATCTGTTGCCCGCCTCATACCATTTCTCCATCAGAGGCAGACACGCACGATGGTAGAAACAAAGCAAAGGGTCTGCAAATGCAGCACTTTCGTCGGCATAACAAACCGCAAGGCAATGGTCATCTTCTGCAAACAAAGCCAACAGATCAACCAAATGAAGTAAGGGATAGTCGCAACCGCATACCAATAAATGTTCATTCTGTTGGCGGAAAGCGGCCAAAACGCCGGCTGCAGGTCCTTGATCCGCCTGAACATCGGCTATCAATTCATATTCACTTGATTTAGGTATAGTAACGGAACCATGGGCTACAAAAATTCTATTACATAAGTTTTTTGTCAACCGGACCATCGCCAGGTATTGGGGTAATCCATCCTGGTATTCTATGAGGGCTTTTGCTGTACCCATGCGGGAACTCAATCCTCCACACAGCACTACTGCTGCTGTATACTCACATTTTTGCAAAACCGATTTTTCAATGACTAAAGCAGGTGTACCATATTTTTCAGCAAAGGCAGAAACAAGAGATTTTCGAACAACAACGAGCGCCACTCCCATTGAATGTTCTTCAATATTTTGGATCATGACACTGAAGTTGGGTTCAAAACCCTTTCCACTCGACTCTAGTGGCCCCCATTCATCCACCAACATCCAAAATGTTAGCTTCTTTGGGAAATCTTGTAACGCATTGCGCCCTGTTTCAAATGCATCTTTATAAAAATGAAATCTTCCTATTGCTATGGTCTTGTCAGCTTCCCCGCTGGCTGCTTCAAATTCATGAAAAGCGTCATCAGACAATGTGTACAATTTGCGTACACCATTCAAATCAGGTGTTAAAAATCCTCGTACATTTGGTTTACCTTTAAAATAATTTTGAAGGGTAGTGGTCTTACCCGATCTTGTTTCTCCCTCCAAAATTACGATATGGTTTAACTTACTTTTCATCGTGTCGCAAAGCAAAAACCAGCATGCCTAAGAGGAAAATTTTATAGGCCTCGGGTTTTGGATAATTTTGTGTAGCCAACCGATAGCTTTCAACCATTTTTTGCTTGTAGGCTGGTAACTGAGACAGTACAGCAGCAATGCCTTTTTCATTGGGGCTGTTTTTTACAAATACCCTATAAATAACCCATTTAATGATAGGGCCAATTACAAAAGTGAGCAGTAAGGTTGTCACTACCACCCTGGCCAACAAGATGGCTAAATCTATCGGCTGGTTTTTGGGAAGAAAAAAATGGAAACATATTAGCGAAATGCAAATGAATATGAGGCCAATGAGCCACTTGTTGAATTTTGAGCGCTTTTCATTTGCAATAATCTGCACTTCATTTTTACTGCTGATTGCAATGAAATTGTCAATTTTTTTGGGAAGAGTAGGTATCCATATTCCCAAAAAAATACCAACCAGCAAATGAAGAAAAGTATAGCTTACAAAGACCCACAAAACCAATGAGGTTGATAATTGAAAACCCAGGCTATCGGCCACATTGATGGCTGATTTGTCGATGGCTATAAAAAAATCAGTGCCAAAAATCAAAACGGCAATCATCCATTTCTGAAATGCGGATTCCAAAAGACAAATGATGGCAAATGTTATGGTTTTTGCCTTGAAGTGGGATTTTTGAAGGTACAGCAAATATCCCATAAACCCTTGGAATGCTACTGCCACATATGCTTGCCATGGGGAATGAGGGCTGGCCAAAAGTTTTACAGCCAATACAATAGAAAGCGCTTTGAGGATGGCTTTGGGATCATCGTTGTACCATGCTATTAAGCTAATGGAAATGAGGGCAAATCCGCCTACAAATATTCCGGTAAATGGCAGGTGCAGTGCATGCAGGAGCCCCCCAATTCCACTTTCTGCCAATGCCCAAAGTACAATAAGACCGCTGGTGTCGTATTTATGATGATTCACAGTAACAAAGATAATAGCTATCTTGTGTTCCTCTTTACTTTTAAACGCCAATTAATAGGGTAATAATGGATAATATAGCATTGGTGAACCGATTTTATCAGGCTTTTTCAGAAAATGACGGAAAAACGATGGCAGACTTTTATGATGAAAATGCTACGTTTCAAGACGATGTATTTGGAAAGCTAAATGCAGCCGAGGTAAAGGCCATGTGGCAAATGCTCACTGCAAGGAGCAAGGATCTGGTAGTGACCTGGACGGAGCCAGGGGTTCAGGGGGAATACATAACCACCCATTGGACGGCTCAATACAGTTTTGGACCTGGTAAACGTAAGGTTGTCAATGAAATAGACGCCCAGTTTTTAATCCGTGATGGTAAAATTGTACAGCACAAAGACCATTTCAATTTTTACAGATGGGCCCGGCAGGCTTTGGGTTTGCCTGGTTTTTTATTGGGCTGGACTTCCTACCTAAGGCACAAAGTCAGCAGCAAGGCACTCAAAGGATTGCGGGACTACATGTCAGCATCAATGACTAAATAAGTTTGGCCAGCTGCGTTTTAACGCTCTGAATTTTTAACTCCAATGCGGATTTTAGTTGCTCATCAACGATGCCATCTTCTATTGAAAAATTGTTGTTAAAAGAGGGCAACGAAAATTTTTCCAGAACTTTACCTCCATTAAATGGCATCCGTGTTGTTGCAATTTCCAGTACGGATGATCCTCCTCTTGCTCCGGTGGAGGTAGCCATTACAAACATAGGCTTATCATTCCAAACTTTTCTTCCGGAAATCCGCGACACCCAATCAAGAATGTTTTTAAAAGCGGCTGTATAAGCACCATTGTGTTCTGCCAAAGAACACACAATCAGATCTGCTTCATCTATTTTTGCTGCAAAGTCAAGCGCTGCAACAGGTATTCCATCTTTTGATTCCCTATCAACACTGAAAATGGGCATTTCGTAGTCATTGAGATCCACAAGCTGTGTTTGGGCGTCGGTAAAATAAGTCAGTACGTACGACACCAGTTGTTTATTGATAGAACGACTGCTGTTGCTGCCGGCAAAGGCCAATATTTTCATGGTAATTTTGATAAGTTAAGTGTTCGGCAAAACAACCACTGAAACGCAACTTTGTTCAAAAGGGCTATCTTTGGTCTATAAATGAAATTGAATTTGCGCCAATTTTTTAAACAGTACGGAGTCTTGATTTTATGGCTGCTGGTCTATTCCACTTTGGTCGTCAGCGCGGTTGACCATATTTTCTTTTGGGATACGGTGCAATTGGCTTCAAAGCAGGCCCATTTCTTTTATGAAAATGGTATGAACCATGTACTTATACCTGATGATATTGACAGCGGACACCCACCGTTTTTCGGCTGGATTTTGGCAGCAGCATGGCGGGTTTTTGGTAAGTCCCTTGTAGTATCTCATCTAATGATGTTGCCCTGGGTGTGGCTGATGGTAATCTGTGTTTATAAACTTAGTGAAGAAATAGGAGATGTAAAATTGGCTCCCTGGCTCGCCAGTTTGATTTTGATTGACCCTACTTTGATGGCACAAGCATCCCTGATATCACCTGATGTTTTGGTAGTAGCTGGTTTTGTGCTGTGTCTTTATGGAATATTCCGTGGACAAAATACGGCGGTACTTCTGGGCAGTCTGCTTTGCGGACTCACATCCAACAGAGGGGCGATGGTGGTAGTGGCCATGATGATTTGGTATGCATGGATGGTTTATACAAAAGATAAAAAAATAAAAGGGTTGGTTAAAAAACTGACACCACTGATGCCATCTCTTCTAATTTTTGGCATGTTTCAATTTTATCATTATGTAAACAAGGGATGGATCGGCTACCACACAGCATCGCCCTGGGCACCGAGCTTTGAGTGGGTGTCGTTGGGACAGATGGTCAAAAACATGGGACTGCTATGTTGGAGAATGATTGATTTTGGAAGATGGCCTGTATTGGTTGTATTACTTTATTTGTTGGTAGCATTTAGGAACGCTATAATAAATAAGCAGCGCCAGAAAGAACTGTTGGTTTTAGGTCTAAGCATGGGGGTAATACTAATTCCTTCGATGGTGGTTCATGCCGGTTTGACAGGACATAGATAC
>CALMWS010000358.1 GCA_937870795.1 uncultured Bacteroidota bacterium
CATTTTATAGGGCATTCAGATTTTTGATGTAATCACCTGCGATATTTAATGGACGGAGCAAGTACCGCTTTTTGTTTTTGTGTTCTGTTGATTTTTTCAATATTTCTTTTAATGTTTCCAAAGTTTCAATGGTGTGTGGACCTTTGTTGAGCATAATGCAGTCTGCTGCAGAAGCATGCACGGCGTCTGTGATTTCACTCCTGGTGGCAAGCCCTGACTTGTTGAGTGATTCTAAGACCTGGGTGGCCCAAATTACTGGTACATGCGCAGCCTCGCATAGCCATAATATTTCTTCCTGAATTTCACCTGTTCGCTCAAACCCAATTTCAACTGCAAGATCTCCACGGGCAATCATTACACCAAAACATTCCTCTTGCATGCCGTCAAGCAATAATTGGGGTAAATTTTTAACAGCTTGAGGGGTTTCAATTTTAATTATCAAATAAGGTTTTTTATTACCCACTTGATTCATTTCTGAATTTAACAACTGAAGATCTGCTGATTGCTTCACAAAGGAATAGCCAATCATATCTGCATTTTGGATGATAAATGGCAGACACCTTACATCAAAATCTGTAAGTGCAGCAATGTTGAGTTCAGAATCCGGAAAATTGATCCCTTTGTTTTCCTTCAACTTCATCTTGTGTTTTGAGACCCTCACAACCCTCATACCTACCTTGTTTTCATGAGTGGATTCAATTTCGCATTGAATCAAACCATCATCGATAAGTACTCTTTCTCCTTTTCTAAGTTGTACCAGCAAACCTTCAACTCCGGGACTGATGCTTAAGTGCTCATCGTCTACCTCTTTTTTATTTTCGGTCAGCCAAATTAATTGCCCGGGCTCAATGACTTTTTTATCGTGTTTTTTCTTTGATAATATTTGAGTTCTGATCTTGGGTCCTGCAAGGTCCATATAAATTTTACAACTTTTACCAGTCTTCTTGCAAGCTTTTTTCAAATGATGGATCATGGCCGACCATACCACTTCATCGTCATGAGCACAATTGATTCTGGCTATGCTCATTCCATTCAACAACAGGCTCTTGATAAATGAGTAATCATTTGAAAAGGTTTTGTCGAAGGTGACCATGATAATTGGCAATTGCCCAGCGTCTTCGTTGCCAAAAAGCCTGCTTTTGTTTTCATGTAAAATAGCTGTTGCTTTGGTGGCGGTTAGGTTTGACAACTCTCCCTGCTTGCTTTCAAAACCCAATCTTTTTTTTATTTCCTGAACCTGACGTAGAATGTGACTTTCTGAAGAAGACAGTGAAGACAGGCCCAAATTGTGCAATTCATTTTGAAGCAGCCTGATGTCAATATTTCTCAAAGTCAGATAATGAATTAGATTTTGAGCAGATAAAAGATGATTTTTTGTAACACTCAGCCCGGAGTGAAACAACAAATCTGCATTGAGTTTCATTTGTTTTTCTATGGATGAAAGCTCTTGCAACATGGCTTTGAGGGTCTTATTGTTCATTGGCTTTTTGATAAAGTTAAATGGTAAAAATTCAATATGCGAAGAAATTGCGCAAGATCACTCAGTAATCTAATCTTCGTTAGCATAAAAATATTTCGATAACAGGCACCGTTCGCGTTCTGGAATTTATTGTACTTGAGTAGTCATTTTAAATAATGGGTTTTTTATCAATGCATCAATGTTGATAAACATCAGGGCATCGAGGCAATTGTTAAAAGATGGATCAACAGAGCAGCCTGCGTATAAGGCGTTTAACGAAAGATATTTTTTGATTAATACTGGGATTCCCCTGGCATTGTTTTCAAGATCTCTTACAAGAAAATCGTATTGTCTGAAATCCTTTTCATCGTAATACGCCAAAAGAGAGTCACTCCATTTTGGACATTTCATTTCAAAACTGTTTTTGGGTTTTACATGTCTGGCTATTTGCGGATCTTTAAAATGACGTGAAAGCATATTGATGATGAGACTTTTGCTTTGGTTGGAATATTGATTGCTGATGCTCACCGCACCAAAAATGTAGTTTATATTTTGTCTTTCATACGCCATTGCTACAATTCCCTTCCAAAGCATCAGCAGTGTTGTAGGTTTTTGCTGATACTCTTTGAGCATAAAGGATCTTCCGATTTCCATGCTTTGTCTCAAGGTGGATGTCAGTTTCGGGTCAAAATGGAACAATTGCCGGGTATAAAAACCGGCCATGCCCATGTTTTGCATTATTTCTGATCCAAATCCCATTCGATAACTTCCTGCAATCGTGGCATTGTGGCGGTCCCACAAAATGAGGTGTTCATAATAAACATCGAAAGCATCCGTATCATATTCCTGCATCGTACCTTCACCCACTGCCCTGAAAGTGATTTCTCTTGCCAAGGCCAGATACTTCATTATGTAAGTAAATCCATTTGTTTTTCCGGCCACAACCAGGTACCGATCGTTTTCTATAAGGATCTTATTAAATTGTATAAATTGTTTCATTTCATCGGCCACAGCTTTTTTCAACAATTTGTCATTTAATACCTGTTCGTGATTTTCCACCTTCTCCGTAGGTAAATAGGATGGCTGGATGGTATTTTCGAGAAAATAGGTTTTTAGTTTTAGCAAGATGGCTACTTCTGCAGCATTCTTGCATTTATCCATTAATTCTTTCTGGATGGCATGCCCAATGATCACTTTGATCGACTTTCCTCTTGATTTTAAAAATTCACCTGGAATTGCTGCAGATTTCAACATGGGATTCATTCCGGCAAGCATATAAAAGATCAGACTATTTTTGGCATGCAGGTATACGGGTAAAACAGGGACACCCAGTTTTTGTACCATTTTCACAATAGAAGTCTTCCATACACTGTCTGTGATTTGTGCTGGCCATGCTTTTTGCAAACTCGAAACTTCTCCTGCAGGAAAAATGATCAGAGGGTTGCCCTCTTTTACGTGCTGCATAGCGCTTTTTAAAGCCAGACCATTATTAACGGCATGCTGAGATGATTCATAAGGGTTGACCGGTATGATGAATGGTCTAAGGTTTTCAATCCTATACAAAAGATGATTGGCCAGAATTTTTGTTTTTGGATTTATTTTGGCAAAAATTCGTAAAAGGATAAGCCCGTCCAGCAGACCCAAGGGGTGATTGGATACAATGACATAGCCTCCGGTCAATGGAATTTTGTTCAACGTGTTTTCATCCAATTCAATGTTTACCTGAAGTTCACTCAACAATGATTCCACAAATTGTAAACCTTCAAGATTGGCATGCCGACTGTAAATTTTATTGATGTCATTGAGTTTAAATAGGTCCATGGCCATTTTCGACATCCAACTTCCAGCATTTTTGAAACCCCGGGCATCCAGTACATTGGCTAATTCCTGCTGTGAGATCAATTCTTTAACGGTATGTGGTATCTCTTGATATTGAGTGCTTATATCCATAGTGATGTGATTGAAAACCACCAAATTAGTATGTAGGAACCGAAAAGTAAGCCATTGTAGAAAAGGGTAACAAAATGATAAAATAACACCTGTTAAAATAGAGTTCAGATAATTTGCAGTTAAGATTGGTGTAACATTTTTTTGCTCGTGTTTACCCTGTGTGTTTTAACATATAAATTATGCAAATGTATAAATAATTAAAAAGTAACTATTTAAGAGCAATACTTATTTAATTTTCAGTGCTACGAAAAAAATCGTAGCAAAAACTTGCACGCTACGATTTTAATCGTACCTTTGCTACGAATTCAATCGTAGTAAACATGAATACACTTTTACCCACAGATTCTGAACTAGAAATACTCCAGGTATTATGGGAGCATGGGCCAAGCACTGTTAGATTTGTCAACGATACCATCAATCGCCACAGAGAAGTAGGCTATACCTCCACACTGAAGACCATGCAACTCATGATGGACAAAGGCATGCTCGACAGGGCAATTGAAGAGCGCGTGCACTATTACAGTGCTACGGTATCAGAAAGTCAGACACAAAAGGGATTGTTGGACGAATTTGTTCATTCCACATTCAGAGGCTCACCTTCCACCTTGGTCATGCGCATGCTGGGAGATGGAGAAAGTAGTTTGGACGAATTGCAACGCATTAAATCCATTATCGAAGCGATTGAAAAAAATCAAAACAACTAAAACAAGGCACTATGGTACTCTTCAACTATATCAATCCGGCTTACTATGCCATTGCATGGACGGTAATTCATGCCATATGGCAAATATCACTTATAGTGCTTCTGACTGCAGGAGTACAGGCACTTTTGCGTAATACCTCCTCCCAAACGCGCTATTTTATTTGGGTGAGTGCATTGATGTTGATTTTAACATCGTCAATCATGACGTTCATTTATTATTTTACTCTGGATCCTGGTATTTTGTTGCAGACATCAATTGACGAGATCAGTCTTGCAAGTGAGCCGGGGGAGGCCTTGGTGCATCAATTGAATGTTGCATCAGCTGACAACCCATTTACCTTTCAAGCCATCACGACCTATATCAATGCAAACATACTGGTGATCGTAATGATCTGGCTCGTGGGCATGGTATTGGCTTTCATCCGGTTGTTGGGTAATATCGGCTATGTAGAATATTTAAAAAATAAATTCAATTTTCCTGTGGATGGATATTGGGAAGAAATGCTTAACGCAACGATCCAAAAAATGGGCATCCGCAGAAAAGTAGCATTATTGGAAAGCGCGCTGGTAATGTCACCCCTGGTAGTAGGTCACCTTAAACCGGTGATTTTTTTTCCAATGGGTGCCATTAACCGGCTTTCACCCGAGGAGGTAGAGGCCATTTTGGCGCACGAACTGGCGCACATCATGCGGCACGACTACCTGATCAACCTTGTGGTCAGTTGTGTAGAATCCTTTTACTATTTTCATCCGGCCATGTGGTGGTTGACCTCGCAAATCAAAACCGAAAGAGAGCACTGTTGCGATGATCTTGCTATTAAAGCTACGGGTAGACCCTTACAATATGCCCAATCATTGGTGGCTGTACAGGAGATGGCATTGACTGCGCCCAGGCTGGCAATGCAGTTTGCCGGAAAAGAAAAAAAGTCAAAATTTTTTCTGAGGATCAATCGGCTCATTAAGCCTACAGCCAATGGCAGTAATGTTCGTGAAAAATCTTTGGCTGCATTTATTACGGCACTGCTTGTGATAGTGGTTGCCATGTCATCAAAGCCCATAGATTCAGCAGCCCATTGTTTGCCAAGCCCCAATGCCGGCAATGAAACCTATTTGAAATTTGATGGTGACGAAGGCACCGATTCGCTGGCTTTGGAATTTGCCATCAATGATGGTGTTTATCACTACAATGATCACTACTACCATGCAGAAATGGAAGTAGTAAACCGAAGGGTTGTAAGTTTGATACTAAATGGCCTTAAAATATCCGGTAACGATATTAAGAGATTTGGCAACCTGATCAAGGAAATACTGCTGGCCGATCAGCAGACAAAAGTCGCAGGTTCTGGAAATTCAGGTTTGTTTTATGATACCTTTGCCAGTGAGTTGATAAAAGATAATCTTCTCACCAGAGCTGACCTCAATGAGATAAGTTTCAACGTTCAGGGCTTGCACATCAATGGAAAGAAACAAAGTGAAAGCAGCGAAAAGAAATACAACGAATTGTATCAACGGATGAAAACAAAGGGCATGCCCGATGTTCCTGACTTTAATATCGACATATATCCGGATGAAAAAGGCACCGTGTTGCAATCCAATCTGATCGGTGAAAATAAGTCAGGTGCAGGTACAGAAAAACAGGAGCCTTCGTCCACTGTAATTAAAAGCGTAGAACCCATAAAGAACTATGGCTGGAGATCCGTTGATGATGTGTTCAATGATTGGTTGGAGGAGCAGTTGTTCGAAGACGGCTACATTACCGATGTGAAATCCTACCACTATGTTTGGACTGAATCCGGTTTTGTTGTAGATGATGAAGTGGTAGAAAAAGAGGATGTAGAGCGATATCAAAAGAAATACAAGGACATAACCGGTATGAAAATGGACCTTACATTTATCAGAACCAGGAATGTGACAAGGGACTAATCATTGTAAATCCGATTACATTATAAACTATAAATTTAAAAATATGTGGCAGCGCTATCAACTGCAGGTAATTCTATTGCTATTATTTTTGCCAACAATCCAATTTGCTCAATCGCGACTAAAGATATATGTGGATTGCAACCAGCAATGGTTGTGTGACATGGATTTCCTGCGCAAAGAAATGGGAAGTGTTGATTTTGTTCGGGACCGTTTCCTTTGCGACGTGCAGATCATATCCAATGTGCAATTTAATGGCAACGGGGGGGAGTCCAATACCTTGTGTTTCATTTCGCAAAGTTTGGTATCGCAGCGCAATGACACGCTGAAATATTTCAATGATGTAACAGCTACAGATGACATCAAACGGAAGCGAATGTTGAAACACCTGCAGATAGGTTTATTGCCTTATCTTTTGGAAAAAGGTCATGAAGATTACATAGAATTGAACATCAAACACGATGAAGCCTCAAAAGATACTACAGCAAAGAAAGACCCGTGGAATCTATGGCAGTTTTCAATTTCTGCTTCTGGTTTTTTCAATGGTGACCAAAATTACAGCGATGCCAACATCAGCAACAGCCTCTCTGCATCAAGGGAAACCAGTAAAAGTAAATTTAGTTTTGAAGTTTACAATTCCATCAACCGGAGACGTTTCAATTTTTACAATTCAGATAAAGACACCACCGAGGTAGTAAAGGCAACCAACGATCGACAGGACTTGTTTACCCGATATATCAATAAGCGCAGTGAACATTGGGGACTGGGAGTACAGGGAGGATTTAAACGCAGTGTTTTTGAAAACATCGATTACCAGTTTACTTTACTTCCCCAGATTGAATACAGCATTTTGCCTTATTCCGATTTTACCAGTAGGCGATGGGTGGTAGGTTATTCCATTGGCCCCAAATATTTCAATTATGGTGACACTACTATTTATTTAAAGACACAGGAATTGCTGGTGCAACAAAGCATCAATATGATATCATCGTTTACCAAATCATGGGGTACCATCAATCTTGGTGCTTTTTGGTCCAACTACCTGCAGGATTTTTCTAAGAACAATTTCTCTTTGGGCGGTGCTGTGAGCTGGAACGTATTTAAGGGTTTTCGTTTTTCGGTGGGAGGATCTTATGAATTGATACACGACCAGATTTCCCTGCCCAAGTTTAATGCGAGTCGCGATGACCTCCTGATTCAAAGGAGGCTGATCGCAACTTCGTATAATTATTTTGTGGGTATTGGATTTAGCTACACATTCGGCTCTATCTACAATAGTCAGGTGAACCCAACTTTCCGCGGACTCAATTATTCCATTAGTTTCTAGCCGATCAGCATACTTTTTTCAATTCTCTGTAGGTCTTGAGTGCTACAGACATTCTCTTTTCCACCGACTTGATGGAAAGTCCAATGATGTCTGCAATCTCAGAATACGTTCTTTTTTCGATCTTATTCATGATAAAGACCTCACGTGCCGGCTTTGGAATGTCCTGGATTTTTTTCTGGACAAAGGCATCAAATTCATGGCTTAGCATGCTGAATTCTGGCGTCTCTGTATTGACTTCATTTTTGTTGCGCTGACAATATCGGTAGCGAACGCTTTCTTTACGACGCTGATCGATGAATAAATTGTAAGCAATTGTGTAAAGAAAAGAACACTCTTTGCCCACTTCAATTTTTTCTCTGTGTTGCCAGAGCTTGATGAAACTTTCCTGAGCTATGTCTTCTGCCTCGTAGCTGTCCTGACATTTTGCCCTGATGTAATTGTACAGCTTATTGAAATTCTCACTGTACGTGACGTTGAATTTTTCCTGACTTAAGTACATCTCCAGATATTTTTAACAAAATTAATGGAGGTCAGGACTAGAAAAATAGGGGTAATCCCCGATTTTAAAAGTAGGGAAAACAGGGATACGCTTTGTTATACAGAATGTTATGTATAAAGAAAAACTACAATTTTAAATAAAACGAACTAGCTTTTATATTTTTTCGAAGGCTTCCTGCCATGCAAGCATGCCGCCCAATAGATTGCGCACGTTGGCAAAGCCATTTTGCATCATCATTTGTTTGGCGGTACCACTGCGGGCACCAGATCTGCAATGCACTATGATTTCACGATCTTTGACATCTTCGAGGTCTCTGAGCGCATCCGGCAATTGACCCAGAGGAATGAGTTTAGCACCAATGTTGTACATTTCGTATTCAAAGGGTTCTCTTACATCCAGGATGATAAGATCTTCATTGCTGTCCATTCTGGATTTTAGTTCGGTTACTGTTATGTCGTTCATACTGAAATTAATTGCATTTTGCCGGCCTTGCTGATACGACCGTGATGTTGATTTTGCTGTGCATGGGTACCTTGGTGATGCCATCAAAAGGAGGCAGCTGGTCCATAATATAAGCAGCCGATGTGTCTCTGATGGCTCCTTTTAAAGTGATTTCACCCAATTCCAGGTTGTGTTGGTCGAGCAGAAACTCTGCTTCTGCCAGCGTATAACAAACCAATTCAGGTATAGTAATTTCACCACCTTCTTTATCGCTTACAACAAATTCGAGTTCATCCCCTTTATCAATAGAAATGGCTCCTTTTATTACATTTTGGTCAATGATGAGTTGACCTTTATAATAGACTTCCAAAATGTGGTTGGGGTCACCTGCGTCATATTTTTTTCCTTTAATCTTGCTTAAAATGCCTCTGTGTTTCAATTCGACTGATTTTTGGCTAAAATCGTTGCCATATAGCAAGGGCAGTTCAGAAACAAGTATCTTATCCGGGTCATATTTGGTAATGGAAACATAGACTTTTCTTCCTTCCTTTACTTCGGCATTGGGTTTAGGATTTTGGTCGAGGATGATGCCCCCTTTTTTGCCCACCACAAAAACAGAATCCGTTACTACCAGGGTAAAAGAATGATCTTCAGCCTCTTCGATGCCTTCTGTGATGTATTTGCCAACCAGATTGACCATGGGCAACTTTTGACCATGATGGGTATAAAAACGTAACCAAAGGAAGACAATCAGCAGAATAGCCACGACCGTTCCTGCCAGAATCAACAGGTGTTTGATGCGTGGATTGTCTCTCAGAAATTCGGAAAATGATCTTTTTTGGGTGGTCAAAATTTGAAAAATTACAAGGGCCAAAGTTAAACAATTTGGATGTAATCTAAATTTACTTTTTTAAGGCATTGATAACAAAAAAGTCTCCAATTTTAAGAAATTATTTAGAAAATGTCTAAATAAAAAATGAGAATGGTTATTAGTTGTAATAATTGTCGTCAAGTTCTATTTTTGCAACAAATATTAAAGATAGCCTCAATTTCTTTATATTTATCTTTGATAATCAAGATTTTAAGTCGAAAAACGATGGTTTTAAACAGATCAGTCCTCAAGCATCTTAGTGTAGTCTTGATGGTTATTTGCGGAACACTGCTCAAAGCAGAGGTATCTCCAGATGCCGGAAAGACATTGTTTACAGCCAACTGCGCTGCGTGCCACGCCAAAAACATGAAGTCGGCCCTTACAGGTCCTGCCTTGGGTGGTGCAGAAGCAAAGTGGGACAGTAAAGAAAATTTATATTCCTGGATTAGAAATTCCCAGGCAATGATCAAAAAAGGGCATCCTCGTGCCGTTGAATTGTGGAATCAATACAAGCCGACAGTAATGACGGCATTTCCCAATTTGACCGACGATGAGATTGCTTCAATTCTGGTTTACATCCAGGGGGTTTATGACGGATCCTATCCTCCCAAAAAAGGGGGGCCTGTTGCTCAGGAAGTTGTAGGTGATGACAAAAAAGACAACACCTGGTTTTACACAGGAATCGCAGTTTTCCTCGCCTTACTTTCGTATTTGTTGTCATTGATCATTGGCAACCTCAACAAGTTAGCAGCCGCCCAGTCCGGAGAGACTTACCAGGACAAAAGCCTTTGGGAGAAGCTTACCTCCAAAAGCATGATTTCATTCCTGATTTTTGCCGCCATCATCCTGGGAGGTTATACCACCGTTACCAGGGCCGTAGATTTGGGAAGACAACAAAACTATTCACCTGATCAGCCCATCAAATTTTCACACGCCACTCACGCCGGTCTCAACAAAATTGATTGCCAGTATTGCCATGATGGCGCTCGCAGATCAAAACACAGCGTAATTCCTGCAGCCAATACCTGTATGAATTGTCACAAAGCCATTAAAGTGGGATCTAAGTATGGTACTGCAGAAATTTCCAAAATTTTTGCATCTGTGGGCTTCAACCCGCTGACCAATAAATACATTGAAAATTATGAAAACTATCCTGATGATTCCATAAAAGCTGTCTTTACAGCCTGGATCGAACAGGAATATAAAACTGCCAAAAACATCACCAGCCTTGATGCCAACGGACAGTCGGAAGTTAGAAAACAGTGGAAAGAAATTGTGTCATCCCTCACAAGTGATTTGGATTCAAAAATCCAGGGTCCAATTGAGTGGGTTAGGATCCACAATCTTCCTGACCATGCCTATTTCAACCACGCTCAGCACGTGAGTGTAGGTAAAGTTGCCTGTCAGACCTGTCACGGCCCGGTAGAAAAAATGGAGGTTGTAGCGCAGCACGCTCCATTGTCAATGGGCTGGTGTGTTAATTGCCACAGAGAGGCCGAAGTCAAGTTCAAAGACAACCCTTATTACGCCAATTATACCAGCCTGCATGAAGAATTGAAGGCCGGTAAGCGCGAAAAAGTTACGGTTGCCGACATTGGAGGACTTGAATGTCAAAAGTGCCATTATTAATCAATCCTTTAAATTGAATTACCACATCAATTGATATAATGAGAAAAGAGGTAAAAAACATTTGGATCGGAGAACAAGACCTGGTTCACAGTGAAAAGTTCATTGAGCAGAGCAACCAGGAGTTGTCCTTGCTGGATACTTTGGCAAATGAAGAGACTTCATCTGCTTTGGGATCCAACAGGAGAGACTTCCTCAAATTTTTGGGCTTTGGTCTGGGGGCAGCAACCATTGCGGCGGGATGTGATATCCCTGTCAAAAAGGCAATGCCTTATGTTACAAAGCCAGATGCTATTGTTCCCGGCATAGCCAACTATTATGCCAGCACCTTTGTACATGGTGGTGACGTAGCTTCCATCCTTGTTAAAACCAGAGAGGGAAGGCCAATCAAAATTGAAGCCAATGATCTAGCTCCTTCCAACTATGGCAAAACATCGGCCAGGGCACAGGCATCAGTGTTGAGTCTATATGATACCAACCGATTTGCTACACCATTGAAAAAATCCGGTAATGGCTTCCAGGCTACCAGCTGGGCCGACCTCGATAAAGAAGTTAAGGCCAAACTTGCTGCTGCTTCCAGTATCAGGGTTCTTACCAATTCCATTGCCAGCCCCACTGCGCAGCGTGCAATGGCAGATTTTATGGCTAAATATCCTTCTGCAAAAGCAGTGGCCATCGATGCAGTTTCATACAGCGCTGTGCTGGATGCCAACATGGCAAATTTTGGAAAAAGAGCAATACCTACCTATAAATTTAACGAAGCAGATGTAGTTGTCAGCTTCAATGCAGATTTTCTGGGATCATGGATCTCACCAGAAAAATTCGCAGCAGATTATGTTCAGAAAAGGGTAGTAAAAGATGTTAATGCACCCGCAATGTCGCGCCATTACCAGGTTGAAAGTCACATGTCTCTTACCGGGTCCAATGCCGACAACAGAATCCTCGTCAAACCATCTGAGCAGGGAGCCGCTATCGCCTTCCTTTACAACGCAGTTACAGGGGGAGGAGCGCCGGATATGGGCTTAAATGCAAATGCCAAAAAAGCGCTAGGAAAAGTAGCAGAACAGTTGAAAGCCAATGCTGGCAAATCAATAGTATTGAGTGCTTCTACCAATGTAGCAGAACAATTGATGGTCAATGCCATTAACCAAACTCTTGGCAACTACGGTACTACCATTCTGGCGGGTACCAATTATTATGGTAAGCAAGGAGATGATAAAGCGTTTGATCAATTATTGGGAGAGTTGAATGCAGGCTCTGTTGATGTATTGATTGTATGGGGTGCCAACCCGGTATATACCCACGGCAAAGGCGAAGCCCTTGCTGCAGCAATTGGTAAAGCCAAAACTAAGATTGCGCTTTCAATGGCAAATGACGAAACTACCAAATTGTGTGATTGGGTAGCTACGGTGCCACATTTTCTGGAATCCTGGGGTGACGCAAGGGTATCTGATGAATTCGTAAGTTTGATTCAGCCTACCATCTCACCTTTGTTTGATTCTCGCCAGGGTGAAATGTCATTCCTTACCTGGGCAGATGTGGCTACAGCCAGTTATTATGATTACCTCAAAGCCAACTGGCAAAATACCATATTTGCAAGTCAGAGCCAGTTTGCTTCATTCCAGGCATTTTGGGATAATTCACTTCACAACGGTGTTGTAAACACCAGTGGCAGCGGAAATCCGGCCTTCAGTGGTGCTGCCATTGATTTCGCTAAAATAACTGCCCCATCAAAAGCAGCATTGGAAATATCATTTTTTGAACCTGTAAGTGTGGGCAACGGTATTCATTCTACCAATCCATGGTTGCAGGAAATGCCCAATCCGGTTGATCGTACCGTATGGGGCAACTACCTTGCTGTACCCGTATCTTTTGACGGTGTAAAAGCTTTCAATGGCTTTAACAATCTTAAAGACGGTGATCTGGTAGAGCTTACAGTTGGCGATGTTAAATATAATGTACCAGTAGTTCAGCAATTTGGTCAAATGCCCGGCACCGTTGCGTTGGCATTGGGCTACGGTCGTACCGAAGCTGGCAACTGTGGCACCAACATCGGTGTGAACACCAATGCATGCGTAAGCAGAGATGGAGGTTATCCTAAATACTACAGCGATAAGGTTGAGGTTTCCAACAAGCAAGGAAAAGAGAAAGAATTTGCATGTGTACAATACCACCATACCTATGGTGTTACAGCCAAAGAAACATCTACTGGTCAGACCATAAATGCCGATGAAGCGGCTACTGTATTTTTTGATTATTTCACTGGAGCCAAAGGTTTCCAGGGAGCCATCACGGATAGGTCGATCATTTACACCACCAACATCGGCGACCTTAAAGAAAGCCTGGCTGAGGTAAAAGAAAAAAGAGAACACGCGCAATTCCTCAATAGCAAACAAATTTACAGAGGACACGATGCGCTGTATTCAAGAGGACACCACTGGGGTATGCACATCGACCTCAACGCATGTATAGGTTGTGGATCCTGTACCGTTGCGTGTATGTCGGAAAACAACGTGCCGGTGGTAGGAAAACGTGAAGTATCAAGACACCACGAAATGTCCTGGTTGAGGATTGATCGTTACTACTACGGAAGTGTTGAAAATCCTAATACGGTATATCAACCTATGATGTGTCAACATTGCGACAATGCACCTTGTGAAAACGTGTGTCCGGTAAATGCTACCAACCACAGCAGCGAGGGCTTGAATCAAATGACCTACAATAGATGTATTGGTACGAGGTACTGTGCCAACAACTGTCCGTACAAAGTAAGGAGATTCAACTGGTTGGATTATACCACCGCAGATTTGTTCCCGGCCAACCAAATCAAAAAATTTGGTGAAGAAGTTCCATATGGTGCCGACAACCTGACACGTATGGTCCTGAATCCGGACGTTACCGTCAGGAGCAGGGGTGTGATCGAAAAGTGTAGCTTCTGTGTACAGAGGTTGCAGGAGGGTAAACTTACCGCCAAAAACGAAGGCAGGTCCTTGAAAGATGCAGATGTTAAAACTGCTTGTCAGACCGCCTGTCCAACAGGAGCTATCACCTTTGGAGATATGAATGCCAAAGATGAATTGTCAGCCAAGTTGGAAAATCCATTGAACTACATTGTATTGGAAGAAGTAAACGTAAGGTCTTCTGTCAATTATACGATGAAGGTCAATAACAGAGACGAAACTTTAGAAGCTTAATTTTTTAAAAACAGCATTGAATGAGTTCACCAGTTAGCAAAATCAGGGAACCACTAATCACAGGGAATAAGACGTACCACCAGATTACGGAGGATCTTATTTCACCCACAGAAAAGACACCACCTCTTTCCTGGATGATTGGATTTATCGTAGCCGTAACCTTCCTTGCAGTATTTGTATTTACCGTAGGATGGACCATTTATCATGGTATTGGTACCTGGAATTTAAACAGGACCATCGGATGGGGATGGGACATCACCAACTTTGTTTGGTGGGTCGGTATTGGTCACGCAGGTACATTGATTTCAGCCATTCTTTTGATCTTCCGTCAAAAGTGGAGGACAGGGGTAAACCGTGCAGCTGAAGCGATGACCATTTTTGCGGTTATTTGTGCCGGTCAGTTTCCTATCATTCACATGGGTAGGGTTTGGCTCGCA
>CALMWS010000359.1 GCA_937870795.1 uncultured Bacteroidota bacterium
TTTGGCGAAGAAACAGCTGAGGCTGATCTTGAGCGCGCCAAAGGCTTAAGTGCCGTAAAATGGTTGCGCATCAAAGCCAGAGAAATCAGATACAAATACCGAACGACAAACAAGTTGAGCATCCTGCCAGTGAGGAATGCCACCGATGCTGAAATGTACCATGGTCCCGGCAATGATTCCAATAACATAGGAATGAGAAATATGCGTTTGGGTATGCAATCTGTAACAGGACAATATACCTTTTATACCGATGTTTACAATGATTATTTTGGGGCAGTGGCCATGGGTGTGGGAACCTTATTGGGTGTTGGCAAAAGTCAAGGGGATAATGAAGCTGCGGCACAATCTGAAAACCAGGAAGCTTCGGCCGTTAACCGACTCTTGTTTGGTGGCGGCAATGTAGTCATCCATGCCAGTTATCCGCTATTGTACTGGAACAAGTCCGACCAGAATTTTGACTTCAGAGTAAGGCTACAACCGAGGCTGGGCTTTGACCTACCTGAATTGGGAACCCAGACTACATCTTATGCCATGAACCTTGATATGGGTATTTACAGCACCTTGCGTTATACCGGGTTAAAGGAAAACATTGGGGTGATAGTAGAATTTAAAAGCAGTGCCATTACAGGCAATAAGGAATTTTACTACAATTTGGGTACGGTAGAAGAAAAGTTAATATTGCTGAACCAGTTGTCAATCGGTTTGAAATTGGGCAAGACATTTCAGATTACATGGATGAATTATTGGGGCAATGAGTTCAAAAAACCGGCGAGCTCATCACTGCTGTCATTGTCCATGGGGTTTTAGGTGTAAATGATCAATGGTAGATTTCTAAAGTGTCCATTGAAAAATTAATTTGTATCTTGGCAGTAATTTCCAGTAAAAACACTTAAAAACTCAAACATTTCGTACAATGAAGACAAGTTGGACATTGATATTTTATTTGTTGATGGGGCCTGTTTTTGGGCAAACATTATCTGGAAGAATTACAGATATTAAGGGCAAAGGAATAGCTCAGGTAGTGGTAAGCAATGGCAACAGTGACAGACATGCCCATTGTGATGAAAATGGAAATTTCTGGATGGAGGGATGCAAAGCCGGAGATACCTTGGTATTTTATCACATGGTATATGAAGCAGATCCCATTGTACTGACCGGTATTGACCAGCCAATAGAGGTAGTCATGAAGGACCGCAATTTTTTGCTGGACAGGGTTGAAATCCATCAAAGCAAAGAAGTTGCTGCATTGGTAAGTAAGATTGATCTGGTACATCAACCGGTTCAGAACGCCCAGCAATTGATGCGCATGGTGCCGGGTTTATTTATAGGGCAACATGCAGGAGGTGGCAAGGCAGAACAAATATTTTTGAGGGGTTTCGACATAGATCACGGTACCGACCTAAATCTCTCAGTTGATGGCATTCCGGTAAACATGGTATCGCATGCACACGGACAAGGCTATGCCGATTTGCATTTTGTCATACCAGAAACCCTCAACGACATTTCTTATGGTAAAGGACCGTATGATGTTTCAAAGGGCAACTTTGCTACAGCGGGTCATATCTCCTTTACCACTAAGGAAAAATTGGATAAAAATCAGCTCACAGTGGAAGCCGGCCAGTTCAATTCTTACCGGGCGATGACCATGTTGAACGTCACAGAAAACGAAAACAGCAATGCTTATGTTGCTGCAGACTACAATGCTACCGATGGACCATTTGACAGCCCTCAGGGCTTTCACCGCATCAACTTGTTTGGCAAATACAATCAAAAACTTGGCAATCTCGACAAGATCACCGTGCAGGCATCTCATTTTCAAAGCCAGTGGGATGCTTCGGGGCAAATACCTCAAAGAGCCGTGGATGCAGGTTTAATCGGCCGGTTTGGTGCCATTGATAAAACCGAGGGAGGTCAGACATCAAGGAGCAATTTTTCTATGACACATACCAAATATCTCAGCACCAGGTCATCGGTCAAGAGTCAGGTGTATTATTCCAGGTATAATTTTGAATTGTATTCAAATTTTACTCTATTTTTAAGGGATTCTATACACGGTGATCAAATCAGGCAAAAGGAAAACAGAGATTTGTTTGGTATTGATGTACAATACATAAAAGATCAAAGTCTGGGCAGTGGCATATTGTCACTTAAGGTTTTGGGTGGTTTGAGACATGACAATGTAAAAGGAGACGAACTATCGCATACCTACCAGCGAAAAAATACATTGGAAACGGTAGCCCTGGGAGATGTGGACGAGAGTAATTTTTACCTTGGAGCACAGGCTGGATATGAAATTGGTAAATTATCCATTCAGGGTGGTTTCAGAATCGACCGATTGCTATTTAACTATCGGGATGCAGTTCCTGCAAATTATGTATTGAATCAGGGAGAAAAATCAAGGATAAGCCCCAAAATAAACCTGCAATATGATATAAGCAATCAGGTTAAATGTTACCTGAAAGCGGGAAGAGGCTTCCATTCAAATGATGCCAGAGTGACTTTGTCCGGTCAGGTTGCCAATGCCATGCCTGTTGCCACCGGTGCTGATCTGGGTATGGTATCTAAGGTATGGAAAAAATTGGTAGTGACAGCAGCGTTGTGGTACCTGAAGTTGGATCAGGAATTTGTATATGTTGGCGATGAAGGGATCATAGAGCCCAGTGGTCGAACAGAAAGAAAGGGCATTGATTTGGGTCTGCGCTATCAGCCTTTTAGTACCTTGTTTTTGTTTGCCGACTACAACACGTGTAAGGCCATCAGCGTAGATGATGAAATAGGCAATAATTTTATACCACTTGCACCCACCACCACATTGACTGGAGGTGTCAACGCGCAACTTACCAATAATTTAGGCTTTGGAGCAAGGTTCAGGCACATGCGTGACAGAGCGGCTAATGAGGATTACTCAATAACTGCTGCAGGTTATACCGTTGTTGATGTAAATTTGTTGTATCAGATGAAAAACATGAGTTTTGGTGTTGACATCAACAATGTGCTGAATACATCCTGGAATGAAACACAGTTTGCTACTGAAAGCCGTCTGCAAAATGAAGCAAGCCCGGTAGAAGAAATTCATTTTACACCAGGATTTCCTTTTATGGCCAGAGCGAAAATGACATTCAACTGGTAAGGGATAAATCTACACATTCTGACTTGGGTGACTTTGGTTACTTATTGCATAAAATTGTCCATATATCTTTGCAGCATAATTTTATAAAACAATGGACAACAGCATTATTATTGACGTAAGGACACCCGGTGAATTTCAAGGGGGTCATGTGGCAGGAAGTATCAACATGCCTTTGGGTGAATTGCACATGCATGTAGATGAAATTAAAGCATTACAAGGAAAGGAAATCATTCTTTGTTGTGCCAGTGGCATGCGGTCTGCACAGGCAACTGCATTTTTAAAAGGACAAGGAATAGCTTGTACAAACGGTGGTAGTTGGTTGAGCGTGAACGCTTTGGTGTAAAACTTTGGGCACGGGCATGAAATATTTGCCCGCCCTTAATTCCAAATTTTCTTTTTTTCCATACATCGACTTACTTTTGCGGCCTTATGGGGCAAAATATGGAAGAGTATGTGTTGGTTTACGGATTGCAAAAGTTCAATGGAGCATTTACCTATTTCTATCCCGAGCCCTTTATTGCAAAAGTTTCTAAAGGCAAGCCGTCCTATCTTGAAAAAAACGGCAATGATGAAGTCATCATCAGTTTTCAATTAAAAATCACAGACACTCCGCACGAAGAAGCCCTTCAGCTGTGTAGGTCGATGCATCCTGCCGCATTGACAGCAGAGTTGAATCGTGGACAAAAAAAGCCACTTTCCCTGGATCAATTGTTTGAAGATAAACGTTGGAGCAAGGTCCTTCAAAATCGTGTCTATCAAAAATTACTTAGATTCCTCAATCTCGTACGCGAACACAATCTGGATTTTTATTTTCAGGTAGCCCGCAAAATTTTTCTGGAAGATATAAGACTGCGGTTTGCACCACTCACCCTTCACCCCATATTGCGCTTTGAAAAAACGGCTACGGGTACACATTACTACTTGTACCTTGAAAATGATGGGCAAAGGATTGTACCCTGCCAACACAACATCGAAATCATTACAGACAATCCATTGCTCATAGTCAATGACAATGTGGTTTTTGCTATCGACGACATTTTTGGTCAGCGTTTAAAACCATTTTTAAAGCAGGATAAAATATTTATCCCCGACCGTTTGACCACAGAATACTTTCAGAAATTTATTAAAGACGTAGCCACGCAGGCTACCATTGAAACAGAAGGTTATACATTTGAGGAATTGAAACCTGACGTTAGGGCCGTAGTTAGGTTTGCTGAATCTTTCGATGGCACGTCGCTGGAGGCTGTTTTATGGTTTTATTATGATCAGTGCAGGTTTGCCTATACTGAAAACCAAAGCAACAAAGTCTATATTAAGACCGATGATTCCAACCAGATCAAAGTCGAAAAGTACACCCGAAATTCAAATCAGGAGAAAAAAATTGTGCAGGCATTCAGGCAGCTGTCTTTGGAAGAAACAGCTGCCAAAAGGTGGATAAAATCGGGTTCAAAAGACCGTTTTGAAACTTTTTATGCGATTGTAAGTGCGGCGTCTAAATTGTCTACTTTAAAGGTTAACATTGAAATGCCCGAACTTGAGGGAGCTAGCGTCTATGCAGGCGAATATTATCTGGAAGAATTAAATGTGGAGACGGGCAATGATTGGTTTGATTTGAATCTGGTGATTGTGGTTGGTGAAGAGGAGATCTCTTTCAAATCACTGCTAAACCACATCAAGAATAACCAGCGGTTGTACCACCTAAAAAGTGGTGAAGTATTTATCATACCCTTTGCCTGGTTTGAAAAATACGAACAATTGGCGCACCAGGCAGATCTAAGCGGAGCCATACCCCGTCTGGCAAAGTCGAGATTCAGCATTTTGGAATCTTTGGACATAGCCATTGCTGATGAAGCATTTACAAAGGCGGATTTTGCAGTGCCACCAGGCATTCAAGCGATGCTCAGACCATATCAAAGGCAGGGAGCGGAGTGGCTGGTCAATCACTATGTCAATGGCCTGGGTGCTTGTCTGGCCGATGACATGGGGCTAGGAAAGACGCTGCAAACACTTACACTGCTTCACTTTGTCAAAGATCACTACATCAAAGAGAATGTGGCTCCCAACGTTCAATTGAGTTTGTTTGATGCACCACCATCTGTCCGCAAATCATTGCGTGCTTTGATCGTAGTGCCTTCTTCGCTGGTTTTTAACTGGATGTATGAAATTAAAAAATTTGCCCCTGGTTTGATGGCCAGCATACATGCCGGGAATGGCAGAACCAAAGACTACAGGACTTTGCAGGAATTTGATGTTATAGTAACCTCGTATTCTATATTACTCAAAGACCAAGCTGTTTTTTCAAAAATCAAATTTTCGTGTGTGATTCTGGATGAAGCCCACTACATTAAAAACCGGAACTCTAAAATTTTTGATGCAGTGAGATCGCTTAAAACGGAGCAACGTGTTTCGTTAAGTGGCACACCCATTGAAAATTCCCTTGCCGATTTGTGGTCGCAGATGGAATTTATCAACCCCGACATCCTGGGCAGTTATCCAGAGTTTAAAAAACGGTATCAAGACAAGATAGAAAGGGCAAAAGATGAGTTTGCACTGGCTGAATTGAAATTGATTCTGGGTCCCTACATACTCAGAAGAACGCGAAAAGAAGTACTCAAAGATTTACCCGATTTGGAGGAGCAGCTTTTTTATTCTGTATTACCGGAAGGTCAAATGCAGCTGATTGAAAAGGAAAAATCCAAAGCAAGGAATGAATTGCTGGCCTTGGAAGAAGGAGGAGTGGTGAATAAGTTGCATGTTTTAAATGCTTTACTTCGACTCAGGCAATTGGCCAATCACCCCAAATTGGCTGATAAAAATGCCACAGAAGAAAGCGGTAAATATGAAGATGTCCTTGAAACCGTAGAAACCCTGGTGAAATCTGGCAATAAAATCCTGATTTTTTCTTCGTTTGTGAGTCATTTGAAATTATATGAATCCGAATTGAAGGAGAGAAAAATCAACTATGTGATGTTAACCGGGGAAGATGCATTGGTGGATCGCGAAAATGCAGTGCGCAAATTTCAGGAAGACGAAAATTGTACCGTCTTTATGATTTCGTTAAAGGCTGGGGGAACAGGGTTGAACCTAACGGCGGCCAACTATGTACTCATATTGGATCCATGGTGGAACCCCTTCGCTGAAAGCCAGGCCATAGGTAGATCATACAGAATGGGGCAGTCGCAAAAAGTGACGGTCATTCGCTTTTTAGCAAAAGATACGATTGAAGAGAAAATCCATGCTTTGCAGTTGAGGAAAAAAGACCTCGCGGGGCAGATGATTGAAGAGGCTGTCATGCCCGATCTCGATCAGGATACCATAGAATATTTGCTGGAATAAAGCGTTTGGATTTATACTTCAATTTTTTTCCAGTTTCCTTTTCTGAAATACCACCACGCCATTATGGCAACCAGGGTTTCTGCTACTGGTACAGCGGCTACTACAAAAAGATAGTGCAGTTGAAAAACCCGGGAAATAACCAGGGCAAGGGGGACCTGAAACAACCAGAACCCTACGAGGTTGATGATGGTGGGGGTACGGGTGTCGCCGGCTCCATTTAGTGCCTGCATCATTACCATACCAATACCATAAAATACAAAGCCACTGCCAAAGACCCTTAGCGCATCAGCTGCATTTTTGGCTACCATGGGATCAGGTGTAAAAATGCCGCAAATCACATTGGGTAAAAACAAAAAAATCAGGGTAACCGCAGCCATAAAAATGATGTTGTATTTCACACACATCATGGTGCTTTGATGAGCCCTTTCAGGATTTTTAGCGCCGAGATTTTGACCTACGAGTGTCGCTGCCGCATTGCTTAAACCCCAGGCAGGCAGAATAAAAAACACCACGTTGCGAATGGCAATCTGGTACGCAGCTGAGGCTGTTGTTCCGCCAGATTCTGCGATGAGTTTTGTGAGTACAATCCAGGAACCGGAAGCGATGATAAACTGAAATGTAGCGGGCCATGCTATTTCTACCAGGTGCCAAATTAATTTTGGGTCCGGTACCAGTTTATTGAATCTGATTTTGATGGCCGACTCTCCGCTCCACAATACTTTGCACTGATACAATACGCCCAGTGTTCGGCCTATACAGGTGGCAATGGCAGCACCTTCCAGCCCCCAGCCTGCCCAGCTGCCAATACCATAAATCAGCAACGGATCCAAAATGATGTTGGCAATACTGGCAAACCACAAAGAGCGCATGGCGATAGAAGCATTGCCCGCTCCCCTGAATATACCATTGATCAAAAACAGGTAGACAATAACTCCGGAACTAATAAACATAATTCTTGTGAAGCCCAGACCTCTTTCAATGACATCGGCAGAGGCTCCCATAAAGGAAAGCAAATCTTCAGCAAAAATATAACCGGTCACTGTTAAGATAAGGCTAATGAAAAGAGCCAAAATGATAGCCTGAACTGCACTTTTGGACGCTTCTTCGTATTCTTTTTCTCCAACCCTTCTGGAAATCACGGCGGTAGCTGCTGTGCTCAGGCCAATGGCGATGCTGTATATAATGGTAAGTAAAGCTTCAGTATACCCTACTACGGCGATGGCATGTTCTCCGAGGCGTCCAACAAAAAACATATCTACCACGGCAAACAAACTTTCCATGGAAAGTTCGAGTATCATGGGAATGGCCAGCAGCACAATCGACATACGGAGACTGCCGGAAGTATAATCCCTTTCTTCACCTTTTAGGGCTTCGAGGAATATCTTGTAGTAGGATATTAACTTTTGACGAAACGACATAATAAAAGGGCAAAGGTACAGGATTTATACCATTGCCCTTCTGTTCTTTTACTTTCTTATCTTATGAATATAGGCAGAAATGGCGGAAATAAGCAGTCCCACAGGAAGAACTTCAAAATATGTGAAGAAAATGCTGACCAGCGGGTTTTTATACATTTCAGCAAATGACTTCATCTCAGCAATCTTTTTATCGATTTCAACCTGACTCATGTTGGCACTCTTCATTTTGTTGACAGCGTGTGCCATGTATTTTTCCATAAAATCAGGTGCCATTGTGTAGTACACAAACATCCAGGCAGCAACATAAAACGTAGCAGCAATGAGCGTGATATAAAGCCCGGTCATAAAGCCTTGTTTGAAGGTTATGGGTCCTTGTAAAACCTGTACTTTGTACTTGTTGATACCCACATAAACAAAGGCAAAAGCAATGAGCATGGAGGCATAGCCATAAATCATTCCTTTGTCGAAGTCCTCCATCTTGCCCAGTGAAGTAAAAGTTATCATCCAGATGGCGAGAATAAGGCCGGAAATACAGCCGTAGATTAAAACAATTCTTTTCATGTTAATAAATGGTTTTGATGTTTGAATGGGACAAATTTATGGGCTTACTTTTGTCTCATGGTCGTACCAAAGTACAAATATGGGTACAGTTGATAAAATCATACTTTGGTAGGATGCAAATTTAGTCAATGATTTTCAGCGATTTAGCTTTTTCGATGGCTTGAGTCCTTCTTACAACATCCAATTTGGTGAAAACAGATGAAACATGAGATTTTACAGTGCTCAATGAAATGAACAAGTCATTTGCAATTTCCTGATTGCTCATACCTGTGGCCATCATTTGTAATATTTCCAGTTCACGCCTGCTTAAACCAGTCGCTTCGATGGCTTCCTGGCTGACCACTGCCTTCATTTCAGTGACAGACTCTGCATTTTGGGGTTTGGAAGGTACATTATTTGACAAGTTATGGGCTATCCACATGCCCAGGCTGGTGAATATTACTGCTACTACTCCAAAATAGATTTCGGTAGAGTGGTCAAACAAAAAAAAACGTATTTGAAACCACCTTAATAAAACCATGAGCAGTGCCATGGCCAGGCCGTAGCCCACCATACCAAACCAGAATGAAGAATTCAATCGAGACTGCATGGTGTCAAAGATAAAAAGTTCAGCCAACAAAAACCCTATGTTCCAAAATCAGGACGGGCCGAAACCCAAATGCGATTTCGGCCCATTTCCATCCCATGAGTAGTATATTTTTGTTAATACTTCACCTGATTATCGGTCTTTTTCAAAACAATTGGGTTCCGGTTGCGCTCGGCAGCGTACCAGGTGGCAGTGGTTGCATTAGAAAAAACATATCGGTTGCCTTTGTTGTCTTCAAATGTAATTCCATCATTACCCAACATTCTGTAATCAACCCAATGAGTTGTACCTGAGTATTTTGCCCTGAGTCCCTCTCTCGTCAAAACGATGGCTATGTCAATGCCACCCAAAGCCTGCCACGTTCCTTCGGCATCACGGGGGTTAAAGTCATTGTAATAACTGTCATCTCTTTGACCGTGATTGTTCCAACGATCTTTTTCTCCCCTCCAGGTGCCTCCCGTCCCATGGGCTTTTACCGGTCTTTCAAAAGTCAACACATGTCCACTGGATCTGTGATGATAAAGGAGCAAGCCAGGACCCTCGATTGAAATTTTATTGCCTTTTTTATCGATATAAATTTCCCGCCATTGTTTTTCAAAAATCCTCGCTTTACCATAAGGTGGCAGACCCATTACTGAAATGTATTTGCCTTCATCTCTTATTTCAATCCAATTGTCAGACTTTTTGTGGTACCAACTGCCATCGAGTTGGAATTGGTGATTTGCAGGTGTTGCCAAACTCCATGTAGAAAATCCCAGCCAGCCTAAAAGTAAAAACAACGTTCTCATTGTATGTAAATTTTTGATATAAGTAAGAGCGAAGCAGAGCAAGACTTTGAGATTAAAAAAAAGTTAATGTTTGGGCCTTCTATGATAATATTGTATTAAGGTATTCATTGCGTCAGGCAATTTTGTGTGGTGTGCGGGTTATCTTTGCAACAAAAAAGATATGTCGTCTCTTTTGGTCAGAAACATAGCCAGCATTTATGGTATCAATGAGTCATTTGGCGGGCTCAAAAAAGGTTTGGAGATGGCAAAAGTTATGCAGCAGCAAAATGCCTTTCTCCTTTGTGAACACGGCGCCATTATCGCTTATGGTTCGATGGATGGTTGTCCGGATCGGGCAGAGCAGATCATTGATGCCAGGGGTGGTAGTGTATTGCCGGGTTGGTGTGACAGCCATACCCATCTTGTTTTTGCTGCCAGCCGTGAGGAAGAATTCGTGTACCGTCTGAAGGGCATGAGTTATGCTGAAATTGCAGAAAAAGGTGGAGGTATCCTCAATTCTGCGCTAAAACTCCAGCAAATGGACGAAGACACCCTTTACGAGCAGTCTGCTCAGCGACTCGAAAAAGTAATTTCCATGGGTACAGCCGCCATTGAAATCAAAAGTGGTTATGGTTTGACCGCAGAAAGTGAAATCAAGATGCTCCGGGTAATTCGCAGGCTCAAAGAAAATTACCCCATCGGCATTAAGTCTACTTTTTTGGGAGCACATGCAGTACCCACTGCCTATAAATCCAACCGTCAAGCTTATATCAATCATATTATTCAGGATATGTTGCCAGTCATAGCAGAAGAAGGATTGGCAGACTACATGGATGTTTTTTGTGACATTGGTTTTTACACAGTAGAAGAAACAGATTTATTACTCAAGACTGCTGCAGGCTTTGGATTGAAAGCCAAGATCCATGCCAACGAACTGGCCAATTCTGGGGGGGTGCAAATAGGAATTCTCAATAACGCCGTTTCAGTAGACCACCTCGAAGAGATTGGGGAGGAGGAGATAGCTGCTCTAAGGCAATCAAAAACCATTCCCACGGTTTTGCCTTTTTGTTCCTATTTTCTGGGCATCCCTTTTGCACCTGCCAGAAAGATGATTGATGCCGGTTTGGGTCTTGCCATTGCCTCTGATTACAATCCCGGAACATCTCCATCCGGCAACATGGCTTTACTAATGTCAATGGCCTGCACACAAATGAAATTGATGCCGGAGGAAGCATTCAACGGACTCACCCACAACGGCGCCTGCGCTATGGAGTGGCAGAATCAGTTTGGGTCCATTGGCATTGGAAAGACAGCCAGCTTTATAATTACACAAACATTGCCATCACTCGCTTACCTGCCCTATGCATTTGGTGAAAACCACATCAAACAGGTTGTAGTCAGAGGTAAAGCCGTCAATTGAAAGGACTTAGCTTTTGATAAAGGTTTGAAGATAGTAAGCGGTTTCTGAAACCAAAAAAAGCATATACATACCTCTTTTAAGGAAATCTACATCGATGGGAATGATGCCGGTTTGATCTTTGTGTCGGCCCGTACAAACTTCGCAGCCATGGATATCTGCTATAATGTATTGCATGTGCTGGGCTTCATGTGTTTCTACCTTTACTAGCAGACAGTCTTTGACAGGATTGTTGAGTATGGCCGGTTCTCTCATGGATGTAATTTGATAAATAAAGAGCAAGCTATATTTATGTGACAATTTATTTTGATGATCCCCTGATTTTGAGAGGGCTTCTTGACGTAAATGAATCCAATAAGCAATAATGAGGCATTCCAGTCACTTTCTAACCCAATTTAATTCAATAAAAAACCCAAGTCACTCTTTGGCATGACCTGCATCCATGTGTCAAAGTAACGAGGGTTACCCAGCCTTTTTTACAGGGACTTTACTTTTGTAAAAAAAATAAGAATGGAACAGCATATTTATGAAGTAGGATTGGAGTGGCAGTCGCAACGCAAAGGATGGATGAATGCTCCCGGATTGGAAACCGGCATTGAAGTGGCCACACCACCCCAATTTCCCGGTGGGATGGACGGAATATGGTCTCCCGAACATCTTTTTACCTCAGCCGTGCTCAGCTGCTTCATGACCACTTTTCTGGCCATCGCCGACAATTCAAAACTGCCATTTAAAAGCTTTAACTGCAAGGCTTATGGCAAACTTGAAAAAATAGAAGGAAAATTTATGATGTCTGCGGTTCACCTCACCCCTGTATTGGTCCTGGAAGATGAGGTGGTGATGGAAAAAGCAAAGAGGATACTTGCCAAAGCGGAGGAGCATTGTCTGATCACCAATAGCGTGAAATCAACCGTTACAATGGAAGCAACTGTTCTGGCAGGAGAGGCTGTAGAAGCCTGATCTGTTTATCAAATTTGAGAGAATGTATTTTATTTCAGCGGGTTCACCTTTTAACAAGTGGACCCGCTGATATTTTAAAAAGTTTAGTCAGCGATCAGGATATTGAGAATGCCAATGGCGGCTTCAGAAATGATGGTGCCGGGTCCAAAAACGGCAGCTACCCCCTTATCAAATAAAAAGGGATAATCTGCTGGTGGAATGACGCCACCTACAATGACCATGATGTCTTCTCTGCCCAATGCCTTGAGTGCCTCTATGGTTTGCGGCACCAGGGTTTTATGACCTGCTGCCAGCGAGCTGATGCCCAGAATGTGAACATCATTTTCAATTGCTTGTCGGGCTGCATCTTCGGGATGCTGAAACAGGGGGCCCATGTCTACATCAAAACCCAAATCTGCAAAGCTGGTGGCAATGACTTTGGCTCCTCTGTCGTGCCCGTCCTGGCCTAATTTGGCTATCATGATTCTGGGTCTTCGGCCTTCTTTTTTTGCAAATTGATCGGAGAGCTGCCGGGCTTCTTTGAATTTCTGATCCATGCTGATTTCTTTTGAATATACGCCCGAAATGGTGGTGTGGCTAGCTTTGAATCTGCCAAAAACTTTTTCCATGGCATCACTGATCTCTCCCAGTGTGGCCCTGGCTTCAGCAGCTACAATAGCGAGTTCCAATAAATTGCCTTCACCCGTTTCGGCGCACAAAGTGATGGCTGCGAGTGCGGACACAACTTTACTTTCTTCTCTTTGCGATTTTACTTTTTGGATGCCGGCAATTTGTTGCTCTCTTACAGCAGTATTGTCTACCTGCAGAATGGGTATATTGTCGTTGTCTTCAGTTGAGCGAAACGAATTTACACCCACAATCAGTTCATTGCCGCTATCAATTCTGGCTTGTTTTTTTGCGGCGGCTTCTTCGATCCTCATTTTTGGAATGCCCTTTTCTATGGCTTTGGTCATACCGCCATAGGCTTCGATCTCTGCAATGTGTTTTCTGGCTCTTTCAACAAGTTGTTGGGTCAATGATTCTACTACATAGGAGCCTCCGAAGGGATCTACCACACCGGTGATGCCGGTCTCTTTCTGTAAAATGAGCTGCGTATCTCTGGCCAGCCTGGCTGAAAAATCGGTTGGCAAAGCAATGGCTTCATCCAACGAATTGGTATGCAACGATTGTGTTCCTCCAAATGCGGCAGCTGCCGCTTCTATAGCTGTGCGGCCTATGTTGTTAAAAACATCCTGGGCTGTTAGGCTATAGCCTGATGTTTGACAATGCGTTCTCAGTGCCAGTGTTTTTTCTTTTTTACACCCAAAAGGTTGAAGCAGCTCTGCCCACAACAATCTTCCTGCCCTGAGTTTGGCTATTTCCATTAAAAAATTCATACCGATGCCCCAGAAAAATGAAAATCGACCGGCAAAAGTATCAATGTCGAGACCGGCAGCAAGACCTGCTTTTACATATTCTATGCCGTCTGCCAGGGTATAGGCCAGTTCGATATCTGCGGGGGCACCTGCTTCGTGCATGTGGTAGCCTGATATGGATATGCTGTTGAAACGCGGCATATTTCTGGCTGTATAGGCAAAGATGTCGGATACAATGCGCATACTTTGAGCCGGTGGATAAATGTAAGTATTGCGCACCATAAATTCCTTAAGGATGTCGTTTTGGATAGTACCGGTAAGCAGGCTTTCATCCACTCCCTGTTCTCTGGCGGTAACGATGTAAAATGCCATGATGGGTATTACAGCTCCGTTCATCGTCATCGATACAGACATTACATCGAGGGGGATATCCTGGAATAAGACCTTCATATCTTCGACGGTGTCAATAGCTACACCTGCCATGCCAACATCACCGGCAACCCTTGGGTTGTCTGAATCATAGCCCCTGTGGGAGGGCAAGTCAAAAGCCACCGAAAGACCTTTTTGTCCGGCTGCGAGATTTTTGCGGTAGAAGGCGTTGCTTTCACTGGCAGTTGAAAATCCGGCGTATTGGCGGATGGTCCAAGGCCTTATTTTGTACATCGACGCGTACGGACCTCTGAGATAGGGTGCCAGTCCTGCGGCAGCATAGGCAGGATCTTGTGGTTTAAATGACAATTCCGCTGTGTTGATGTTTTCCGGAAAGAGAAAGGATGGAAGATCCGGGTTTGGGGTTCTTATGTTTTTGTCTTTTGGCATGTTTACTTTGCTCATGATGTAAAATTACAAAGACCTGATGAAGACACCTTGTTTTTTTGGTGTCAAAATGGGTTGAATTTGTTAATCGGGATTATCAAAAGCGGAAATAAGGGTTTTAGGGCTGTGACCAAGGCTAAAACCAGGCAATCTTAGCCTTTTTTCATCCTTTTCTGTTGTTTTTTGGAGAATAGTGTGGATTTGCCCCTTTTGGTGCTTAGTTCGCCATTTTTACCAACGGGAGCCCCATATTTTTCTTCCAAACCGCAGCCTTCACCCGTTTTACAGCCCTGAATACAGGGTAAAATGGCCAACAGAAGGCTGAAAAGCACGTAAACAGGGAGTTTTCGAGGCATTGGTCAGTAATTTTTTTTCAAAAGTAATGAAAATTGGCAAAAGGGGTGTAATTTCTTGATTTCCATACATTTTAGGTTTTTTAAAATATGTAATTGAAAGGACATCATGGGCTAAAATCCCCTATTTTTCAGGTAGTTTGAAATATTTTCATCATTTATTTTTGTATAAGAATAAGATGTAATATACATTTGCAGCGTTATTCAACATTACTTAATTTTTTAAACCATATCACAATGAACAAAGGCGATTTGATCGATGCAGTAGCAGCAGCAGCAGGCATCACTAAAGGACAAGCCGGTGACGCAGTTAATACTGTATTCGACACTATCCAAAAAACCTTGAAAAAAGGAGACAAAGCTCAATTTGTTGGTTTCGGTACTTTTTCAGTATCTAAAAGAGCAGCCAGAGAAGGAAGAAACCCTTTGACTGGTAAGACCATCAAAATTGCTGCTAAAAACGTTGTTAAGTTTAAAGCAGGAACAGCTTTCTCTACCCTTGTAAACAAGAAAGGTAAATAATCTTGTAAAATAGATTAGGAGAAAAAGGCAGACCCCCACGGTTTGCCTTTTTTATTTATTTTTTGAGGGTACAAAGTATTAACTTTACACCTGACTTAACAATTGATCCGATGGTGATTTGAGGTTGGGTCATCCTTTATAATATCAATACACAATGGATAAGATAGCAGAATTACAAGCCATTGCCAGCCAGGTAAGAAGAGACGTTGTAAGGCAGGTACACGCTTGTCAGAGTGGTCACCCCGGTGGCTCACTGGGTTGTGCAGATTTTCTCACAGCGCTTTATTTTGAAGTTATGCAGCACGACCCGGCCTTTGCCATGAAAGGCAGAGGTGAAGATGTTTTTTTTCTTTCCAACGGACATATATCGCCCGTATGGTATAGCGTGTTGGCAAGATCGGGGTATTTTCCGATTGAAGAATTAAAAACATTCAGACAGCTCAATTCTAGATTGCAGGGACACCCTACTACGCATGAAGGTTTGCCTGGCGTACGGGTGGCCTCCGGTTCACTCGGACAGGGAGTTTCAGTGGCCATCGGCATGGCACTGGCCAAAAAAATGGACGGTGATGATCGTACGGTTTTTGCCCTTACAGGTGATGGCGAATTGCAGGAAGGTCAGGTATGGGAAGCATTTATGTTTGCTGCACACAACAAGGTAGATAACCTGATTGTGGCGGTTGACTACAATGGTCGGCAAATTGACGGAGATACGGATAAAGTATTGTCGCTTGGAGATCTGGGAGCAAAGTTTGAAGCTTTTGGCTGGCTGGTTTTGACCATGAAAGGCAATGATATGGCTGATGTGGTAGCTGTTCTCAACAATGCCAGAACCCTAAGCAAACAAGGCAAGCCCATAGTAATTCTTATGCATACTGAGATGGGGTATCCGGTGGACTTTATGGTAGGATCCCATAAATGGCATGGCGTGGCTCCCAATGACGAACAGTTGGCCCGTGCTCTTGAACAGCTGCCCGAAACCTTAGGTGATTATTGATTTAAAGAAAAGAACAATGTTTGATAATTTTGAAGTAAAAGGAAAAAAAGCAACCCGTGATGGCTTTGGCGACGGCTTGTTTGAAATAGCACAACAAAATGCAGATGTGGTGGCCATGACAGCTGATTTGCTGGGCTCCCTCAAGATGAATAAATTTGCAGAGACCTATCCGGATCGTTTTTTCCAGGCCGGCATTGCTGAAGCCAATATGATGGGCATAGCAGCGGGTTTGGCCACTGCCGGTAAGATTCCCTACACTGGTACTTTTGCCAATTTTTCTACAGGAAGGGTCTATGATCAGATTCGTCAAAGTATTGCCTATTCCCATAAAAACGTAAAAATATGCGCTTCACATGCAGGACTGACATTGGGTGAAGACGGTGCGACCCACCAAATTTTGGAAGACATAGGTCTTATGAAAATGCTGCCGGGCATGACGGTTATTAATCCATGCGATTACAATCAGACCAAGGCAGCTACTATGGCAATAGCCAATCATTATGGCCCGGTTTACCTGCGCTTTGGCAGACCTTCATGGCCCATATTTATGCCGGAGCAAGACTTTGTAATTGGCAAAGGCGTACTGATCAAAGGAGGAAGTGATGTGACCATTGTAGCAACCGGGCACCTGGTTTGGACTGCCATGGAAGCCACCGAATTGCTCGAAAAAGAAGGCATCAGCGTGGAGTTGATCAACATCCATACCATCAAGCCGCTCGATGAAGAGATCATTCTTGATAGTGTTTCGAAGACAGGTTGCCTGGTCAGTTGCGAAGAGCACCAAAGACATGGAGGACTTGGTGACAGCATTGCACAATTGTTGGCCAGGAGGCACCCAAGCCCGATGGAGTACATAGCGGTTGATGACACCTTCGGTGAAAGTGGAGAACCGGAAGCCCTCTTAATCAAATACGGACTTGGCAAGGAAAATATCGTTTCGGCGGTAAAAAGAGCCATGCAGCGTTCATAAAGCTGACTAAGCTAATGTTTTGTTAATTTCTGGTAATTGGCTGAAATTATAAGTAATTTTGCAAAATGAAAGTTTTTTCAGCCAAGGCTTTACTCATGATTATCCTGCTTGCCGGCACGCCTATCGGTGAGTTTGTCAAGTTGCCTATGCTGGTATATCATATGGTTTCCCACTTTCAGGAAGACCCTAAAATGAGTCTTGCTGAATTTTTTGATATGCATTACAACCGGGGTTTGGTCATGGATGAAGACTACCACCAGGACATGCAGTTGCCTTTTAAAGCCAGTCAGGGTGTTGTTTCTTTCGTTTGGGGAGAACTTAGTCTATTGGCATTTCCATTGAATCCAGCTCCAGAAAATTTCACAATTAAAAAGACCATTGGGCAAAATTCTTTTGATTTGCCTTCTTCTTACCTGTCATGCATCTGGCAGCCCCCGCGCTTATCCTAAATATTGTAATTAATTAGTTTACCTTAGCTAAGACA